>JAFGEJ010000173.1 GCA_016931655.1 Phycisphaerae bacterium | reverse complement strand
CGAACTTCGGGTCTTCGATCCGGTCGATCTCCACGCCCTTACCGGACAGGAATATCCGCACCTGGTCTCCCTGGGCCAAACTGTAAGAGGCTAGGCGAAGGGCGTTGAAAACCGTCTCCGGGTCCGTTTGGGTAATCACCATGCCGAGTTTCATGTGTTGTTGGTCCTTTCCTGTCATGAGTGTGCTTTTAGGTTCTCCGATCTTTGACAGCCTTCTTATTTTTCATCGCGACACATCGGGACGCCCCCTTCGTGTTTGTACAAGCTCCGTGCAATGGGTCCAGCAATTTGTCAATATCTGCTCGCCAAACAGCAAGCGTTTCTTCATTCAAGCGATAATGGACGAAGTAGCCCCGTTTCTCGTCTACAACCAGGCCGGCGTCCCGCATAAACCGAAGATGCTGCGACACCGCTCCTTGTGTCACATTCAACCGAGAGGCAAGGGCGTTTACACACAGCGCCCGGCCTTTTAAGAGCTGTATGATCCGCACGCGCGTCTCGACCGACAGCACCTTCAGCATTGAAGCAACTTCTTTGGCGGATGTAATTTTAGTCTCCACTAATACACTTATAGACTTTTGCCGGTACGCCGTCAAGCGGTCTTAAGGTAGTCCATAAGCATGGGTGGTGGGATGTCAAATATAGGTTTAGTGCAAAAACAACGACAGGGTAGATTGGGCAGTAGAACGGCAACTCAGTTGATATTGTCAGCGAGCCATATCAGGCCGATGCGGTTGGTAATTTTGAGTAATGTAATCGAGTTGTCGCAGGCTGAAACAGAAGAAGTAGTTCAGGCACTCTCTTTTGATGCTGCCGATCCAGCTTTCGATGAAACAATTGGCGATGGGAGCGGCTAACCCATGACGACTTCGCGCTGTAGTACTAATACTATAACGAAAGATCGTGTCGCGGGCATCCTGCCCGCGACACTGGGCATGCCACTTTTCATATACGCTCTCAAACGGAATTTCGATATTTTTCCCCGCCCATGCCGCAACGAAGAAACACAAACGCCGATGGAGTTCCGTACTTTTGTCGGCGACGGTTGGGGCGTATAATACCGGGGCGTTTTCGGAAGCATCTCGATGGAGCGAATCGCCGGATGAGCAAAGCAATCGGAACAGGAACGCGGGCCATGGTGTGGGTTTTCGTCGTTGCCGCGACGGCGGGAGGGCAGTCCGCCGAGCCGGCGGGGGGCGAGCAGGGGATGTATCGCGCTCGGCTGGAGGGCTTTGCCCTGCGTCCGCCGGCTGGGGCGCAGAAAACGGAACAGCGAATCCCGGGCGTACTGGCCGAGTGGACGCGCCAGGACCCCAAGACCGCACAAACGCTCTGGACGCTCCGCGTGTACCGCACGACGTTTCGCAATCACGAGGCCAATATCCGCGACTACGCCCAGGCGGTGAAAGAGCGCCTGTCTCTCCGGCCCGGCGCGACGATCGACGCGATGGATTTTGGGGACGTCGCGGGATGTCCCGCCATGTACCTCGCCGGCCGCGTCGCCGGGCAGGTGCGCACCGACGCGACGGGCATGGAATCGAAACTGCCGCCCACGCATTTTCGTCAGGCGTGGTTTCTCCGCGGGCCGGGCGAGTTTCTCGTGCTGGACTTTGTCCGCACCGAGGATTCCCCCGACCGGCTGGAGACAACGTGGAAGGGTCTGATCTCGTCGGTCGAACTTTTCGACGCCGAGGAATTTCTCCGGGAGCAGCGGGAACATATCCGGCGGGGCGGGGTGTTCCTCAAGGCCCTGCGTCCCGAAGCCGTCCAAAAAATTCTACCGAGAAAACCCCGCTGGTTCCTTGTCCGTCAGGACGGCAAGCTCATCGGCTGGCTGTGCCGCCAGGGGCGCTCCGCGCGGCGCGACAAGGTCGCCGGATATGAAATCTGCTCCTGGGCGATGTATCAGCCGCCCTCGCAGCCGCCGCGCCTGCTCCGCCAGCAGGAATTCACCGATCCGAAAATGTCCATGGACATATGGAACGGCCGCGTCCAGCTCGGTTCGGGCGAGCAGGCCGCGTTGCTCGCGGAAGACGGCCTGCGCCAGGGGCGGGTGATTCTCACGACGTTCCACGACGGCCGGCGGCAGGTCAACGAAACCAAAACCATGCCCGAAGCGGTGATCGGCATGTACCTGCCGCGACTCGTCGGGGCGCTCCTGCCGTCGCTGCTGGACCGGACGAAACCCGCCGCCTACACCTTCGCCGAGTACGACCGGCGGGTGAACGATTTCCAGATGCGCACGGTCGCCGTGGTCGGCCCGGACCGCGTGGAGCAAAAGGGAAAACTCGTCCCCGCCGTTAAAATCACCGATCAGCCGACCGCCGACGCGGAGCCTGTGACGTTCTGGGTGGACGCGGCGGGGAGGGTTCTGCAAAGCCGTTCCCCGGACGGGTGGGTGAGTAGCTCGGCGTCGGAAGAAGAGGTCCTGAGCGTCTATCCCAACGCCCGGTCGATTATTACGCAAATGAATCAGACCCAGCCGCCCCCGCGTGACGCTTCCCATCGGCCGGCTGCACGGAAATGAGATTGCTCTGTTAAAATCATTGAGAAACATAAAAAAGAAAATCAGCCACAGAGGACACAAAGGTCACAAAGGAAGAAGAAAATCACAACGGATATGTTATTTTTCCCTTTGAGACCTTTGTGCCCGGAGCCTGCCCCTAAGGGGTGGCAAAAAATCTTTTCATTATAGTACAATGAGGTATGTTTGCATGTCTTCACAGACCCACTACGACGTGATCATCATCGGCGCCGGCCCGGCCGGCTTGGCCGCCGCGTTGTACACCGCACGCGACCGCTATTCCACGCTGCTGCTGGAAAAGAACGGCCTGCCCGGCGGGCAGATCATGCTCACCGAACACATCGAGAATTATCCCGGCTTTGAAAAGGTTGGCGGGTTCGAGTTCGTGGAACACATGAAGGCGCAGGTGACGAATTTCGGTGCCCAGATTGTCACAAACCAGGCCGTCACGAAAATCACGCGGGACGACGGGAAATTTGTCATCGAAACCAACCACGGCGAAAAGACCTTCACCACCCAGGCCGTCATCCTCGCGCCCGGCAGCGACTATCGCCAGCTGAACCTGCCCGGCGAGGCGCAAATGCGCCAGGCGACGCGCGTCAGCTATTGCGCCACCTGCGACGGAGCGTTTTACAAGGACAAGCACGTCCTGACCATCGGCGGGGGCAATACCGCCGTGGAGGACACCGTCTACCTGGCGACGCGATTCTGCCAAAAGACCACGATGATCCATCGGCGGCGCGAATTCCGCGCCCAGAAGGTGCTCGTGGAGGAACTCCACGCCGCCGCCAAGGAACACAACATCGACGTGAAACTGCCCTACGTGCCCGTGGAAATCGTTCCGTCCGCCGACGGGCAGGAAATCGACCACGTGAAGATCAAAAACGTCGAAACCCAGGCCGTGGAGGAACTCAAGGTGGACGGCGTGTTTATCTTCGCGGGCATGGTTCCCAACACGAAATGGCTGGCGGAGTTGCTGCCGCTGGACGAACACGGATACATTCCCGCCGATCCGGTTACGATGAAAACCTGCACGCCGGGCGTGTGGGTCGCCGGCGACTGCCGGCAGCACGCCGCGATGCAATTGGCCACCGCCACCGGCGACGGTGTGATCGCCGCGATGGGCCTGCGGGACTATTTCCGCGACCCGTCGGCCTGGAGCGTCCAACCCTGCGAAGAGGAAAACGGCGGGGGATATTGAGCCGGCCTGGCTCATTCTTTCCGGGGAATTAAGGGATAAAAAACACTCATGTATTTTCGTACAAATGTACGAATAATACCTTGTACAGATGTACAAGAGCAGTGAGTAGCCCATGAAGGATATCTCCCGTTGCCTTTCACCGGAACGGACTCGACAAGGCCGGTTTTTCGTGCAGCCGGTACATCGTTCCGGGCGGGTTTTCATGCGAGGGATGAACATGATGAAAAATCAGTGGAATCGCCGATACATTTTGTAATCCAAAGAGTTAGGAAAGCCGTCGGCTTTTCCCGGTCCGAGGCCGAGACGCGGCCCGGCTGCGCATTGGGTGATGGAAAAAGTTTGTAACGTTTCAGGATGAATACTTCTTACATGGATAACCATCCTGCACCAACTGGGTCGGATGCGTGCGGATGAAAAACGCGGATGAACATCCCGCCTCCCCGGACGAAACGCAACGGGGAGTGGAACTGATCGGACAGATGCTCCTGAAGCTGGGGTACCTCAGCGACGAGCAGCTTTCCGAAGGCCTGGCCCTGCAGCGGAGGCAGTCCAAGCGGCTGGGGGAACTGCTCTGCCAGTTGGGACACGTGGACGAGCAGATGGTGCGCGAAGCCCTGGTTCGTCAAAGCCATCTGCCGGAAGTGGACCTGGAGACGTTTCCGATCGACCCGCAGGCGGCGGCATGTATTCCCGCGGAGGCGGCGTTTCGGCACAAGGTGCTTCCCCTGGCGGTGCACGAGCGCACGCTGGACGTTGCGATGGCCGACCCGTTCGACCGGGGCGTCATCGAGTCGTTGCGGGTGCTGACGGGATTTCGCATCGAGCGGTTTTATTGTCCCGAGGCGATTCTTCTGGAGACGGCCCGGCGGATATACGGCTCGAACGTCGCGCGGATGATCGCCGACCTGGACGGCGCGCCGGCCGCGGCGACGGGCGAAGGCGGCGAGGAAGAACTCAGCCTGCAACTGCAGGAACTGGCGAGGGAACCGTCCGTCGTGAACCTGGTGAACCTGATTCTGCTGGAGGCAATTGATTCGCGTGCCAGTGACGTGCACATCGAACCGTTCGAGAAGACTCTCAAGATCAAGTATCGCATCGACGGCGTCCTGCACGAGATGTCGCCCCCGCCGAAGCGCCTTCAGCCGGCGATCATTTCCCGCGTCAAGGTGATGGCCGGGATGAACATCGCCGAGCGGTTCGTCCCGCAGGACGGGCACATCGCGTTTACCTCCCCACGGGGGAAGGTCGACCTTCGCGTCGCGACGGTTCCGACGATCTTCGGAGAGTCCGTCGTGTTGCGCATCCTTGATCGTTCGACGGCGTTGATCGACATGGAGCACCTGGGGCTGAATCCCGCGTGTCTGAAGCAGTTTTCGTTCCTGTTGCAGCGGCCTCACGGCATCGTGCTGGTGACCGGTCCGACCGGCAGCGGAAAAACCACCACGCTCTACGCGGCCCTGAACCGCATCTACACGCCGGAAAAGAAGATCATCACGATCGAGGATCCCGTGGAATACCAGCTCGAGGGCGTCAACCAGATTCCCGTCAATCGCAAGCGCGGACTGACCTTCGCCGACGGACTACGCGCCATCGTGCGCCAGGACCCGGACATCATCATGATCGGCGAAATCCGCGACCGCGAGACGGCCGACATCGCCATCCGCAGCGCGATGACGGGACACCTGGTCTTCAGCACGCTGCACACGAACGACGCCCCGGGCGCGGTGACGCGCCTGCTGGACATGGGCGTCGAACCGTTCCTGCTGGCCTCCTCGCTGGAAGGCGTGCTCGCGCAGCGGCTGGTGCGGATGATCTGCCCCGAATGCAAAGCGCCGTACCCACCGGACGAAGTGGCGCTGCAACGCATGGGCCCCTGCGCCGCGAACGCCAAACAGGAGCAATTTTTTCACGGCGAAGGCTGCCGGTCGTGTCGCCAGTCGGGCTACGCGGGTCGAAACGGCATCTTTGAGCTGTTGCGGATAACGGCGGAGGTGCGCGACGCGATCACGCGACGCTGCTCCGCCGACCAGATTTCCGCCGTCGCGCCGGCGGACCATCAGCCCATGCGGCAGGACGGATACCGCAAAGCCGTCGAAGGCCTAACGACGCTGGAAGAAGTCCTTCGCGTTACCCAGGACACGCAGGTGGACGAAGCGATCATGTAATAAAGAAAATTGACCACAGAGGCACAGAGGACTCAGAGAAGAAATGCGGAAGCAAGAAGATGGAAGCTACATATTGAAACGTTTAGCTACTGTCCTCCTGAATTCTTCTCTGTGATCTCTGAGTCTCTGTGGTAGAAATCTATGGCAAATTTCAGTTACAACGCGGTGGACGAAGCCGGCCAAGCGGTCACGGGCGAAATGGAAGCGCCCAATCGCGGCGATGCCATTGCGCTTCTGGCGGCCCGAAAGATCTTTGTGACGGACCTCCAGGCGAAGGCCGAGGCTTCTTCCGCGTCGGCCGGCGGAGGTATGTCGCTTTCTTTTCTTCGTCGTCGGCGCGTGCCGCGTCGGGCACGGTCCGCGATGCTCCGGCAGATCGCCACGGCCCTGCAGGCCGGGCTTCCGCTGCTGTCGGCCCTGCGCGTGGTGCACGAACAGGCCGACAGCGAAGCGCTCAAAACGCTCCTGAACGACCTGGCCCGGCGCGTGCAGGCGGGCGAATCGCTCTCCGACGCGATGGCGGCCCACGAGCGGGATTTCTCCGCTCTGGACGTGAGCATGGTGCGCGTGGGCGAAACCGCCGGCGTGCTCGATCAGGTGATGCGACACCTGGCGGACTTCGCCGAGCACGATCTGGACGTGCGTGAAAAGGTCCGCTCGGCTGCGACGTACCCGATTTTCGTGCTGGGCCTGGCGGCGGTGTCGGTGGTGGTGATCATCACCGTGATCCTGCCGCGGGTCATGGGCACGCTGACGGAAGGCCTGGGAAGCGCCTCGCTGCCGATGCCCACGCGAATGCTTCTGTGGTTGAGCGGTTTCCTGCAATCCTATGGCTGGCTGGTGGTGCTGGTGCTGATCGCAGCCGGCTGGGGCTTTGCCGCCTGGCGGAAGCGCCCCGCGGGACGATTGGCCCTCGATAAGTTCAAACTTCGCGTTCCGGTGCTGGGCACGGCCCTGCGGCGAATTGCCGTGGGACGCTTCGCCCGCACACTCGGAACGCTCAGCCAGTCGGGCATTCAGATCCTCGAAGCGCTTCAGGTGTTGCGAGGTACGCTCGGAAACGAAGTCCTGGCCCGGAAGGTGGACAAGGTGGCCGCGGACATCAAGCAGGGGCAGTCCATCGCCGAACCCCTGCGCGAGACGGGCGAATTTCCGCCGCTGCTGATTCAGGTGATCGCCATGGGCGAACGGACCGGCCGGCTGGACGAATTGCTGCTGCAGACCGCCGATTCCTACGAGAAGTAGACGGCTGCGGCGATTCAGCGCGTGATGACGATCTTACCGGCGGTCTTCATCGTCGCCCTGGCGCTGGTGGTGGTGTTTATCCTGGCGGCGGTGCTGCTGCCGATTATCGAGGCCGAGACCGCACTGCCCGGAATGTAGATAACGAAAGGGACGCCATGAATACGATACGCAATACTACACGGGCTTCAAGCCCGTGCCACCCGGCACACAGGCGGGGCGCGTTCACGATGGTGGAAATCATCGTGGTGGTCATCATCATCGCCGCCCTGGCGGGTTTGATTCTGCCCCGGTTTTTCGGCCGGGTCGGCGGGGCGAAGCAGAGCGTCGCCAGGCAGAAGCTTGCCGAGATCGAAAAGGCCGTCGATATGTTCAGCTACGACTACGGCCGGCTGCCCGTGAGCCTGGACGAGTTGGTGAATCGGCCTTCCGACATCCCGGAAGAAACCTGGAACCCCCCGTCCCTTCGTCCCAAGGACCTGCTGGACCCGTGGGGCCGGGAGTTCCTCTACCGGCAGCCCGGCGAGCACGGCCCGTACGATCTGCAAAGCCTCGGCGCGGACGGACAGGTCGGCGGCGAGAAGGAAAACGCGGATGTGGTCAATTGGCAATAGACAAAAAGCCTTCACCCTCGTCGAGCTGATCGTGGTGGTCGTGCTCGTGGCGGTGCTGGCGGGGATGATCGCGCCGCGCCTGTGGGGCGCGGGACGGACGGCGTCCCTGCGCGCCGCGGCCAGGCGGGTGCAGGTGGCGGCGCAGTACGCCCGCGATTTCGCCGCGACCCGTCGCTGCGACTGCCGGCTGGTACTCGATCCCCAAACGGGTCAGTTTCAACTGGTGTATCAGGCGGACCCCGAAGATCGCCCGGACCATTTTGAGCCGATTCAGGGCGGGCCGGGAAAGGCCGACCGCCTGGAGTCGGGCCTGCACTTCGCGGACATTCGCGTCGAACCTTCGCTTCCGCGGGAAGACGGCGAGATTTCGGATCAGAGCATCGCGTTTTATCCCTCCGGCCGATCGGACGCCGCCGTCGTTCAGATCACCGACGGGCGCGGAACCTGTTCGGTGTTGGTGTTCCCCTCGCGAGGCCGCTGCCGGATGGTCGAAGGCGCCGTGGAACAGTTACCTGACGATCAATTGGACCTGGATGCGTAGAAAACGACGACAATCTGGCTGCGGCTTTACGCTGGTGGAAGTGCTGGCGGCGGGGATGATTTTGGCCCTGGCCGCCGCGGCGCTGAGCCTGGGCGTTCGCCAGTCGCTGCGCTCGCTGCAGACGGCGAGGGACTATCAGCAGGCGGCGGAGCTTCTGGACCGCGTGATGACAAAGATCGACCTGATCGGTCCGGGCAACGTCTCGGCGGAGGGGCCGCTGGCGGGACAGTTCGATCCGCCGCGCGAACGGTTCGAGTGGGAAAGCCAGATCGAACTTCTCGCGACGGAAGGCTGGCTGTACGAAGTGACCGTGCGAATCGCCTGGCCGAACCCCGCCGGGCAAAAGCAGGTCGTCGAAGCCCAAACGCTGCTGTTCGATCCGCCGAGTCAGGACAAATCGGGCCTGAGCTGGGAGGACGTGTGACGAAACGAACGCGACAACGCGCCTTTACGCTGGTGGAACTGCTCCTGGCGGTCATGGTGACCGTCATGATCGCCGTTTCCACCGTCGCGATGCTGCGCAGCACGGACCAGACGCGCCGGCGGGTGGAGCGTCAGACGGGCTTGCAGCAGGAAACGCGCGCCGCGATCGAAACCATGTCCACCGCCCTGCGCAACGCCTGCCGCGGCGAGGATAAAAACAAGACCTTCGAAGGCCTCGACGCCGAGTCGGACGCCCTGCCGGCGGATCGCGTGAAGTTCCTGACGATCACGCCGCTGGCGGTTCGCCGCGATCAGCCGGAATCGGACGTGAAGGAATGCGAATTTTTCCTTCAGTCGGGCGGTGCGGACCGCCCGCCGATGCTCATGCGACGGCTGGACCCGACCCGCAACGAAGAACCCGACGGCGGCGGCGTGGTGCAGTGCATCGCGGAAAATATCGCGGCTATGGAACTGGCGTATTTCGACGGCAGAACGTGGCGACCCGAATGGTCCTCTGAGACGGACGGCTGGCCGACGGCGATTCGCATCTCCCTGCTGGCGGTCGATCCGCGGGACGCACGGGCGACCTGGGCCGTCCAGCGCGTGGTGAATTTCCCCCGCATGCCCGCTCCGCCTGAACCCCAGGCGGAAACCCAGGCGGAGAATCGGGAGGGGAAATCATGATTCGCCTCGGCGCGAAAATGTGTCGCGGTCATCTTGACCGCGAAAGAGAGAAATATTCGAGGGCAGGATGCCCTCGACACACGCGGACAAGATGTCCGCGACACGACGGCGCCTTTGCGCTTGTGGCGGTGATGTGGGTGGTGATACTGGCGGGCCTGATCCTGCTGGGCGTGCGCAAGGCCGGGCGCGTGAACCTGGCGACGGCGTTTAACGAACTGGAATCCGTGCGGGCGCATTGGCTGGCGCGGGCGGGCGTGGAGCAGGCCGTCGCGATCCTGGACGACGACGATACAGCCGTGGACGACACGCTGGACTTCTGGTACTCCGACAAACTTTCCTTCCAGCGGGTCGAACTGCTTCGCGGGGAATTTTCCGTCCTCGCGCCGCCCGGCCCGGAGGCCTCTCCGCGGAGGGTCCGGTTCGGCCTGTCGGATCACAACGGGAAACTCAACCTCAACACCGCGGGGCGCGAGGAACTTAAAAGCCTCTGCGACCTGGCGGACTGGCAGGTGGATGCCCTGATGGACTGGCGCGACGGTGACTCGCAGGTCACGCCCGGCGGGGCCGAGGGGGCGTATTACCAGGGCCTGCCCTATCCTTACGAAATCCGCGACGGCGAACTTCAAACCGTCGGCGAGCTGGGCCTGGTCAAGGGCATGGATTCGGAGGTGCTCGACGGCGAGGACGCCAACGGCAACGGCGTGCTGGACGAATGCGAAGACGACGGCATGGCTTCTCTGCCGCCGGACGACGCCGACGGAAAGCTGCTGCGCGGCATGAAAGGGCTGTGCACCGTGTATTCCTTCGAGCGGAATCTCACAGCCGTGGGCGAAAAACGCGTGAACTTCAACACCGCTGACAAGGATGCGCTCAAGGAGAAGTTCAACTTCACCGACGCCCTCGCGGAGGCGATTACACAACACAAAGCCAACCAGCAAAGCGGCGGTAGCCAAAAGAATGCGTCGAAAAATCAGGCGCAACGATTCAACAATCGGATGGAACTCGTCGGCATGAAAGGCAAGCAGCAAGACGACAACCGGCAGGATTCGGACAAGCTCAACGAGATCACGCTGAAATGGCTGGCGGAACACTGGGACGAACTGACGCTGACGGACGACGAACGCCTGCCCGGCAGGATCAACGTCAACACCGCCTCTGGGGAAGTGCTCCGTGCGCTGCCGAAGCTCACCTCGGCGGAGGTCGAGGCGATTCTCCGCCGGCAGATCGGCGGAAAGGGGCCGTTCGAGAGCGTCGGCGAACTGCTGACGGACGAAATTCTTTCCGAAGAGCAGTTCAAGGCCGTCGCGGAATCCCTCACGGTGCGCAGCAGCGTTTTTGAGGTCCGAAGCAGCGCCGTCACGTCGCACGGCATTCGCCGGGAGATTCTTGCCGTGGTGGACCGCGGCACGGAACCGGCGAGCGTTTTGTATTGGTATCAAAGCGAATGAACGAAACGAACACCCATACTGTTGCCTGGGCGTTGGAGTTCGGCGGTTCCGCCGTTCGGCGGATTCGTCTGACGCGAACGGCGGATGGCTTTCGCGCGGATCGATACGCCGAGGCGCCCTTGCCGGCGCGATGGACGGCTGCCCCGGACCTGGCCTCCGCGGCGGGGCAACTGCCCGCGGAGGACGTCTCCGCTCCCCTGGCGGCGTGCCTGGGAAACGACCTGGTGCTTTATCGCACGATTCGGCTTCCCCAGGCCGACGACGCGACGCTGGAAAAAATGGTTCGCAGTCAACTGGAAATGCTCCTGCCGACACAGGCGGAAAAATTCACCGCCGCCTGGAAAACGCTGTCCGATCCGCGTGAAACGGATTTGCAGCGCGTGCTGCTCTGCGCGACGCGACGCGACGCGCTGGCGGCGATTTCGGGCGTTTGTGAGCGATGGCGAAAGGGCGGAGCGGACGTCACGCCGTCCCTGCCGGCGCTGGCGAACGCATGGACGGAATGGTTCGACGCGGCCGAGCCGGTCCTGCTGATGGACGTCGGCGCGCGCAGCACCGCCCTGGCGACGATATGCGACGGGCGGATATGGCGATGCGCGGTAGCCGACGCCGGCGGCGACGCCTGGACGGAGCACATCGCCAAATCGCTGGGTGTATCCTGCCAAGAGGCGGAGCGCCGGAAACTCCAGGCTGCGGAGCGGAACGACCCGGCTGCGGCGAAGGCTCTGGAAGAGGCGATTCTCGCCTGGGCCGGCGGCTTGCCGGAGGCGTATCACGACTGCCTCGCCGAAATGCCCCCGAAGGCACGTCCGAAGCGATGTGTGCTCTTCGGCAGGGCGAGTCGCTCTGCGGGCGTCGCGGCGCGGGTATCCAAGGCGCTGAACATCCCAGCCGACGTTGCTCCGGCGCCCGCGACGCTGCGCTTGGAGGAAGGACTTTCGTTCGATACGATCGGGACTCTCGTTGGGGCCGCCCTGGGCGAGATGCGGGACCCGGCCTCCATGATTCGCCTGGCCCGCGCAAAAGAGGAGAAGCCCGCCGGCTTGAAGCAGAACCGCCGGCATTGGGCCGGGGCGGTCGCCTGGCTGCTGGCGAGCGTGGCAACGCTGTACGCCCTGGATCTGCACGAGGCGTCGCGGCGGGAAGAAATGGTGCACGCCGTGTACCGCGACACGTATCACCAGGGCGGCCTGGTTCGCCAGTCGGCGGTCGGAGCGTTTCTGGAAACCGGTGCGCCCGCGCCTCTGGACGTGCTCGAACGGATCACGCGGGCGGCGAGCGAATCGATCATCGTCACTTCGATGAGTTATGCGCGAAGCGGGCAGGTCACTCTCCAGGGCACGCTGGCCAACGAAAAGGAATGTCAGGACTTTCTCCAGAAACTTACGGAACTGGGGCAGGTGGAACTCCGCCGCGCCCGGCCTGACAACGACAAATTCCGGTTTGAAATCGATCTGGTCTTCCGGCAATTCGCCGGCGCCGGCGCATCAACCCGACCCGCGAGCCAGCCAAGCACTACGCCCCCACCGGCTACGGCGCCGACGACGCAGCCGGCGGTTTCACCGGAGTCTCAGCCCGCCAGCCGGCCGACGGGAGGTGGGGCATGAATATGAATATTAAAAGTATTAAAAATATAAACCTTTCCGCGCGAGATCGACGCGCCCTGTTCCTGGGCGCCGCGGCCCTGGGCGCGATTGTCCTGCTCCGCCTGACCGTGATTCCGTTCGTGGACAGTTGGTCCTCCGCCCGCGATCGGAGCGAGGCATACGGCGAGGAGTTGACAAAACTGAATCGTTCGCTGCGTCGCGTGCTGGGCCAGCGGGAACGGCTGTCGCGGGTATACGGGCCGGCGATCCGCCAGCCGCTGTCCGACGTGCAGACGGCGCGAATGGACCTTCTCCAGTCCGCGCAGGACACCTTCCAGGGCGGCGGAGTCCGCCTGACGGATTATCAACCCCAGCGGGCCAGGCCGTTGCGGGAAATTCCCAACGTCAGCCTGGTGACGTTGCAGGTGCGAGGGCAGTGCCAGTTGCCCCAACTGGCCAAGTGCCTCAGCCGGATGTCCCAGGCCAAGAGCCTGATGATTGTGCAGAGCATGAATATCTCCAACAACGAAAAGCAGCCCGGCCAACTGGACGTGACCCTGGTACTGGCGACGCTGGCGGAAACGAAGAAGCCCGACACCCCATGACGCGAAACGAACGCACAATTCGAACGGCCTTGCGAGCCTTGCTGGTCCTGGCGGGATGGATGACGATCCTCTGCCTCGCGTCGTTGCTGCGCGGAAACGAACCGGTAGGCGAGGCCCGGAAGCTGTTGGACCGGTTTCAACAGAATTCTTCCGCCACGCCGGACTCAGCGAAGAAAGGCGATTCGCGGGAGAAATTCCTGAGCGAAAGGAATCTCTTCACCGGCCCGAAGAAGCCCTTCTCCGCCAAGCTGGTGGGCGTGCTGGGCGAGTGGGCGTTTTTTGAGAACGGCTCGGCTTTGAAGGTCGGGGACGACTACAACGGCGCGAAGATCACGAAGATCGGCCCGGATTGGGTCGAGCTGGACGTTCAGGGGAAAACACAAAAAGTCCAGGTCTTCGCGGGCGGTCCGGGCTCGCCCGGCCCGTCGCCGAGAGGCATGGCCGGCCCGCCGGGAGCAAGGCCTTCCGGCCCGCCGCCCGAATTTACACTGACGCCGCAGATGATTGAACATTTTAAGACATTACCGCCTGAGGTTCGTGAAAAAGCGATGCAGAACATGCCGCCGAACATTCGCGAGCAGCTCACCAAGGCGCTGAATTGAGGACACGACGATGAAAACACAAGCCGTATGGACGTGCACGTTGTGGCTGACGGTACTGGCCGTTTCGGCGGGGGGACAGACGCCCCCGCCCGCCGAGGCGCCCGCGACGAGCGAAACACAGCCCGCCACGCCGGAACCGATCTCCGTGGCGATCAAGGACATGTCCCTGGAGCAGGTCGGCTCGTTCCTGTCCGAAAAACTCGGCAAGCCCGTTCTGGTGGCCGACGAGGTCAAGGGAAAGAAGATCACCATCATCAACAAGAAACCCCTGCCGCTGAATGAGGCGCTGTTTCTGATCCGCCAGGCGATGCTCACCCAGGACGCCGTGGTGGAAGAGGGCGATACGCTGATTCGGATTCGCCCCGTCAGCGATATTCTGCGCATGCCCCTGCGGCGAATTCCGGCGGATCAGCCGGTTTCCACCGTCAAGGACAAGCTGCTGGTGGTCGTGAAGGAATTCCGCATCCGGCACTACAGCGTCAAGAACATGGTCGCCGCCCTCAAGCCCATGCTCGCCAGTTACGGGTACATCCTGGCCGATCCGGACACCCGCACCATCGCCATCACCGACACCGTGGCGAACCTGGAACGTCTCGAACAGATCATCCAAAGCATGGATGTTCCGATGGCGGATCAGACGGCGACGAAGATCATCGAGGTCAAACACCAGGACGCCTCGGAGATTATCGCCATTCTGCGCTGGCTGATCGCCGGACGAATGGGCCTGCCCGCGAAGGACATCACCACCGCGCGGGGCGAGCAGGCCGGCAAACCGTCCGGCCCGAGTCCGAGGCAGATGCCTCCCGGCATGATGCCGCCGAATATGCCTTCCCCAGGCGGCCCCCAGCCGGCGGGTAAATCCGATCAGGCCGAAGCCGGCGTGACGGAAATTGAGCCCAGCAAAACGCCCATTACCCTTTGGCCTCACATCTCGCGCAACTGGATCATCGCCACCGCGCCGGCGGAAATGATGCCGCAGATCGAGGCGTGGGTCCGCGAACTGGACAAGCCGCGCGAAGTGAAAAAGGACTACGAACTGCTCGACGTGGAATTCGCGGACGTGGATCGGGTATCCGAGCGAATCCAGCACACGCTCCAGTCCATGCCCAGTGCTGAACTCCGCGAGACGACCTACGTCGTGCCTTTCGCCCAGGCGAACAAGATCATCGTTTTCGGCGCGCCGCGAGGCCGACGGCTCGTGAAGGAACTGCTGGAAAAACTCGACGTGGAAGGCGCCGACCATCGCATTATGGAAACCTTCTCCCTGCAACACGCCGACGCCGAGGAGATGGCCGACCGGATCGAATTGCTCTTCTCGAACATGGACGTTGACTACAAGGCCTCGTGGGGCACCAGTTACCGGCGGGATCCCTCGGCGGTAAAAGTCTCCGTGGTGGCGGATAAACGTCGTAACTCCATCACCGTCATTACCGACGCCAAAACGATGGAGAAAGTCCGGGACCTGCTGAAAAAGGAAGACAAGCCCATTGATCCCAACGTCGTCAAGCCGAAGGTATACACGTTGAAATACGTGGATCCCGGGGAGATGCGAGATCTTCTGAGCGCCATGTTCACAGCCAGGGAAAGTAAAAGCAACCTTCCGTGGTGGTGGCCTCAGTCGCAGGAAAAGGAGATCAAGCCCGTCGGCCGATTGTTGGGACAGTTCACCTTCCAGGTGTTGCCCAGTTCGGGCCGGCTGATTGTCAATTCCAAGAGCGCCGGGAACTACCAGGTCATCGACAAACTGATCGCCGAATTGGACAGGCCGCCGGAAGCGGGCCTGCCGTCGATTATCGAGCTGAAATACGCCAACGCGGAAGACTTGTGCGAGCAGCTCAACGCGATTCTCTCCGAACCCGGCACGCTGGCGAAAATCCGCCGGGCCGAGCGCGGCCTGACGAGCAACCGCCGATCCAGTCTTCCGCGGAACGAAAACAATCAAAACCAATCGTCGGAGAATTCCAACAACCAGGCCAACCAGCAGAGCGCTCCCGAAGAGATGCCTTTCTGGTGGCAGAACTATCGTCGGCCCGCCGACGTTGTGCCCAGCAGCAACCTGATCGGTAAAATCCGCATTGTTCCGGTCTACCAGCGCAATGCGCTGATGGTTCTCTCGCCGGAGGCGTACAAGAAGCCGATTCACAACCTGATCGAGGAACTGGACCAGCTCAGCCGGCAGGTCATGATCAAGGCCCGCGTCGGCGAGATTCAACACGACGGCCAGACGACGCTGGGTCTTCGGATCGCCGCCGACCCGGCCCTGCTGACCCAGCGAGACACCGCCATCGGAGGCGCCGCCCAGTCCGACTTCTCCGACACCTACGCCAGGGTCTTCGGCGGCGTGCTTACCCTGGAGACGCAGGCCAGCGTCAACGCCCTGCTGAATCTGCTGATCCGCGAATTCGACATGAAGGTCCTGCTGGCGCCGACGCTCACCACATCGGACAACCAGGCCTCCGAATACTTCGACGGGCAGGACGTGCCGGTGCTGGCCGAGGGACGCACCTCGGCCGAGGGCACGTCCACCGTGACGAACATCGTCTACGAGGAAGTGGGCACGCGCCTTCGCATTCGCCCGCACATCACCAAGGAGGGCAGCGTGGATCTTCAGATCAACCTGGAGGTCTCGCGCATCGTGCCCGGCCAGACGTATTTCGACAACCCCGTCTTCGACCGCCGCGAGGTAACCACGCACGTCGTGCTCAAAAGCGGCCAGACGATCATGATCAGCGGCATCATTCAGCAGGTGGACTATGACGACGTTCGCAAGTGGCCGCTCCTGGGCGACTTGCCCGGGATCGGAAAATTCTTCCGCCACGTCGACAAGCAAAAGCAGAACCGTGAGATGATCATGTTTGTCACGCCGCAGGTGGTCAACACGCCGGAGCAGTTGAAGGAGCAGATGAAACAGCCCAACGAGGTGCTCCAGCGGGTTGAAGAAGTGTTTTTGCCGGAAGTACAGGAACCGCCCGCACTGCCGGAATTGCCCGAACCGCCCTTGTCCAGTATCGCGCCGGACGGACTGGATGATCGCAAGGCCCCCGAGGCGGCGCCGGTTCAGGACGCCGCTACGCCCCAGCCCCGGAAGCATGAATTCGTCGGTCCGCCCGCGCCCCCTTCGAAGAAGGATTCCGAGTCGTCCGATTCCGCACCGGCGCCGGTGAAACGAACGCCCGAACCGACCGCCTGGACGCCTGAACCGTTCGTGCAGGTCTCCGCGGGAGGCGCCCTGTGAAACGGACTTTTTACGTAACGTGGGCGATGGTGATCCTGGCGGGGTGTATTCCACCGCGACAGAAACAAATCTCGAAGGTGGACGGCGCGTGGGGTCCCGCAGCCGTCACGCACGTGCGGGTGCAGATGCAGGGATTGGGAGAGGCGTCCAACAACGGCCTGCTCTTACCGGCCGTCTCGCCCGACGGACGATGGATCGCCTGCCTGGACTATCGCGGCGAGACGCCGCCGACGCTGGAGTCGCTCTGGACGGGCGAAAACCTTTCAGGCATGAGCCTGCACCTGCGGGAATTGGCCGAAGGCAGCCAGACCCGCGTAGTGTGCCCCTCCGGCGCAATTTGGCCGGCCTGGTCGTCTGACGGCGCCCGGCTGGCGTATGTCGTCCACGCAGGCGAGGAAAACTGCTCGCTGAGCCTGTATGACACGGCTTCCGGAAAAACCGAACGGCTGAACGTCGCCCTGCGGGGAATCATGACGCCCGCCTTCTCGCCGTCGGGCGAGGCGATTGCGTTCGTGGCCCTGGGGCAAACGCCCGGCCATTTCCAGTTGTTCGTGCTTTCCCTGGCGGACCGCAAGCTCACGCCCTGCCCCACGAACTCGCCGAACGAGCAGCACGCCTGGCCGACGTGGACCGCCGACGGGCGAATCGTTTTTCTCCGCCAGAGTGAAAGTCAATCCCAGGTAGCCCACTGGAAGCCGGGCGCCTTTCCTCCCGAAGCCCTCGTCGATGCCGCCATACCGGATACCCCGATGGGACGGTTTCAGAGTTTCGCGGGCCTGGGGCGGGCGCTCAGCCCCGACGATCAACGCTTCGCCTATTACGACGTGCTGCAGGATCGCATCGTGCTATTGAGCCTGCGAGGCGACGGGATGCGCGTGGAGCTCAAGCCCGGCGCCCGCGCCGGATGCTGGTATGACGCGACGCGATTTGTCGCCGCCACCGACGGGGAACTCCGCCTGTTCGCGGATTCTGAAAATTCGGCCCTTCTGGTGCGAGGCGCCTGGCTGCCGAGGGAGTGCGTCCATAACACACACCAGTTGATCCTGTGCACCCGCGGGGCGCATCGGCGAGAATTTCACGTTATCCGAATGCAGGTGGACGCCGTGCAATAATGTTCTGCCGGTCGGGCGCATTTTCCTGGCGGAGCGGGTGCTCCGCCAGGCATATCGTTTCAGGTGGACGCCGTGCAATAAAGTTCCGTTTCCACTTACCGTGAATCCAGAATCTCTTCGTCGTTGCGGGCGACAATGCACTGGTTGGGCGGAACGATGACGAAATCCTCGTCCCACTCGCCCAGGAACAGTTTCCGCAGCAGGCCCAGGTCGCCTTTTTTTTGTTCGTACGTCCAGCCATGCTGTTTCGCGATTTGGCGGGCGCGGGCTTCAAACGGCGTCTCGTCGCACAGGCCCATTTCGATGTAGCACAGGCGGGAGTAGGCCTTTTCCCATCCGCCGAGGGTTTCGATGATATACTCCGCGTTCCCCCGGCCGTGTTTGGCGACAAGTTCTTCGAACGTCTCCGTCAGGCCCAGGTTTTTCATCACGCCCGAAATCCCGTAGGCGGGGCGATCCAGGCCCTCCTCGGGATCGCGTTCGATCCAGCCGGTGGACTTGTAATACGTGCCCGGATTTTTATCGAAGTACGCCCGGAACGCCGTTCGTGAACCGAGTAAAAGCGTGATGCAGTCGTGGGCCTTGGGGATCACCAGTGGAAGGTCTCTTGCGCGGACGCCGACCAAGCCGTCGTTGCAACGGGCGTAGCCCAGCAGGATCGCTTCATATCCCTTCGCCGGGTCGGTCGCATCGACGACGGCCTGGATTTTGGCAGCCATGTCCGCCGTCTCCAGGTCGTGCAGACCCTTGGCGAGGAACTCCACGTCCACCGCGTTCGGGCCGGCTGCAGCCAGGTGGCAGGCCTCGCGATAAAGAACCTCACAGCCGATAAAGCGAAATTTGCGGACCGTATTAGCCATAAATGTTGTTCCGGGCAATTCTTCACGGATTTCACGGATTAAAAATAGATTACACGGATTATTTGAACAGAAAAATCCGTGTAATTCTTAAAAATCAGTGTAATCCGTGGAGAATTCCTTGTTAGACGGCGGTTATTTTACCTCCCCGGAAAATTCACACTCCGAAGAATTGCGGCTGGTTGTCGTTTTCTTCCGCCGGCGGGTTGGCGCCGTCGTCGGCGGGGGGCGATTCGTTTTCCTGTTTCCGTTGGTAGGTAATCTGGTGCATCGGGGCGTTGCTGAGATACAGCACAATCTGCCGGCCGTCCGGCAGGAGCCGCAGGGCGCCCTCGATGGAATGCGGACCGTGACGGAGGGTCACGGTGTAGACGTCGCCGCCGGCCGGCCGGGCCTGGCCGATGACCTCGGCCTCGTCAATGCGCACGTCAAACACGTTCCCGCTCTTGCGGATTCGCAACTCCTGTTGCGCCGCCGACTGGATGACAGCCATCACCGGATCGCTCAGCAACACCTTCAGGTTCCGCGGCGGGGCCTCCACGAAGCGTCCCGCCGGAGACGCCTTCGCGCCGGCCGGCGCGGCCAGCGCCACGGCCAGTTCGCCCAGCCCGTCCAGGTGAAGCGTTCCGCGTCCCGCCGCTTCGGGCAGGTCAAACAGCAGTCGCACCGTCGCGTGGTGTGCGGCAGGAAGTTCAATGGTTCGTTGTCGGCAGCGCACGGGCAGTTGGGCGTTTTCGACGGGTTCGCCCAGGCAGGCGTGGGTGACATTTCCGAGAACCAGCTTCGCCGCCTCGGCCGGGGCAAAGCGAAGCGGCTTCTCGTCGGGCGACTGAAGCCGCACGGAGATCGTGCAATACCGCCGTCCCGGAGGCGCGGGATAGTATTTCCCTGAAGCGAACACCGACCAGGCCGGCTCGCCGACCAGCGTCGCGCCGGGGCCGGTGGGCGCTTCCGGGGACGTGACGGCGGCGGAGGCGTTCGGAACGTCCGGCGGCGCTACGTTGGCGACATGGGCCGACGGCGATTCATACGTTTCCGGGGAAAGGGGTTCCCGGCTGAGATAGTCCTTCTCCGGTGAGGAAGATTTAGCGCCGTGCCACACCACGCTGCCGATCAGGGCGGCCAGCACCACGGCGGCGAGGACTTTCATCGCCAGTTGTATCCGCTGCTTCGACGCCCACTGGCGGCGCCTCGCCGCCCGCGCCCGCCAGCCGATGACCGCGTGAGGGTCCTGCCCCATCACCACGTCACCGGGGGAAATCAGATACGAAATATCCACCTGGTCCTCCGCGACGGCTTCCGGGACGCGCAGTTCCTTCGAGCAGGAGGTGCAGTGGATCACCTGGCCGGCCAGTCGCTTCGCGACGCGAATTCGGCCGCCGCAATGGGTGCAAACCACCAGCATTCGCTCCCGCAGCGCCTGGCGGGCCTGCTGGGCAAAGCCGTCGGCGTCGTTATCGAATCGTCCCTCACAGACGGTGGCCGGGCCGGTGGATTCCGCGGCCATGTCCAGGTAGTCGATGGCGTGGCCGCAATGCGCGCAGCGCACGGACTCCATGCCCTCGATCCGCTCCAGATCGTGCAACGTGCCGCATTGTCCGCATTTGATCTGCATATATCATTCTTGACCACAGAGACACAGAGGACTCAGAGAGAAGAATCTCAAATTTGAAATCTTGATTCTAAAACTCTGTGCTCTCTGTGTCTCTGTGGTCAAATTTTTTTGAAAATACTTTCACGCGTGAATGAATCCCTGCGCGATGGGCACGCGCCGGCCCATGCCGAACGCCCGCGAAGAGACCTTTAGCACCCGCGCCGCCTGCTGCCGTTTGTATTCCGACAAATCCACCATGCGCACCACGCGGGCGACCAGGTCCGCGTTCAGGGCCTTGCCGTCGGCGGTCCGCGTGATCTGGCGGACGGTACGGTCCTGCTCGACGTACTGACGCACAATGTCATCGAGAATCTCATACGGCGGCAGCTTGTCCTGATCTACCTGGCCGGGCTTCAGTTCGGCGCTGGGAGGTTTTTGCATTGTACTTTGCGGAATGCGCGGGCCGAAGTTGCCTTCGGCGTTCAACTGATCCGCCAGGGCGTAGACCTGGGTCTTGAGCACGTCGCCGATGGGCGCCAGCCCGCCGCACATGTCGCCGTAGAGCGTGCAGTAGCCCACGGACAGTTCGGATTTGTTTCCCGTGGCCAGCGGCAGGTGTCCGAAGGCGTTGCTCCAGGCCATCACGAGGTTGCCGCGAATGCGGGCCTGGATGTTTTCGGTGGTCACGTCGCTCGTCTCACCGTTCCAGCAGAATTTTTCCCGCAGCAGGTTTTCGTAAGCCGCGTGCGCGGTTTCGATGGGAATTTCATGATGGTCCACGCAGAGAATCTGGGCCAGGGCCAAAGCATCGGCGAGAGAATGGTCGGAGCTGTAGCGGCTGGGCATCGCGAGTGTGGTCACGTTTGTCGGTCCCAGCGCGTCGGCGGCGAGCGTGGCGACCACAGCCGAGTCGATCCCGCCGCTGAGGCCCAGCACGACTCGCTGGAAACCGCACTTGCGAACGTAGTCCCGCAGGCCCAGTTTCAGCGCCCGGCTGAGGCCCGCCATCGGCTCGTCCAGGGGTTCGCATCGCCCCGGCGGGGCGTCCGGGTCCACCACGAGCAGGTCTTCCTCGAAGCTTTTGGCCCGGCCCAGCATTTGCCCGCCGGGCGCCGCGACACCGCTGAGGCCGTCGAAGATCAATTCGTCGTTTCCGCCGACCTGATTGACGAATACGATGGGCAGGTTGTGACGGTCGGCCTGGCGGCGGAAGAGTTCCTCGCGCCGCTCGGCCTTGCCGAGTTCGTAAGGACTGGCCGCCAGGTTAATGATAATGTCCGCTCCCGCGTGGGCGAGTTCCGCCGCCGGGTCGCGGCCATAGAGTTCCTGCTGAAGCGCCTCGGCGTCCCAGAGATCCTCGCAGATGCTCAATCCGATCCGCCGGCCCTGGAATTCGATGCAGGCCGGCTCCTCGCCCGGCTCGAAATAACGCGTTTCGTCGAACACGTCGTACGTCGGAAGGAGCGACTTGACGTGAACGTGCTGAATGTTCCCGTCGGCCAGCAGACCCGCGACGTTCTGGAGCGATCGCCCGGCCCGGCTGGGCGTGGGACGAACGTATCCCACCAGCGCGGCGATATTCGTACAGCGATTCGCCAGTTCCTCCACCGCCTGTTGCGCCTGGGCGACGAACCCGTCCTTCCGCAACAGATCGCGCGGCGGATAGCCCACGACGGATAACTCTCCGAAAACCACCAGGTCCGCCCCCTCGCCGCCGGCCCGGCTGATCCACTCGCCCATGCGACGGGCGTTACCCGCGATGTCGCCCACGACGGGATTGAATTGTGCCAACGCGATTTTCATGGTGATTCCAGGCCGAAGTGTATCATAGCAAGACCCCGCTGGGGAAAAGAAAACACGCGGGGATGGACCGTGGCACCTACAACCAGCGTCTTCGCTGGTTGTGGGTGCTCTTGAAAATGGCAGCAGGAAGCAGGAAACACGATAAAACACAACGGCACCCACAAGCGATAAGAATCGCTTGAAGGTGCCACGAATCCTTACGCCGCGGAAAGGTCCGGAAACACTTCCGCAACGTCGCGATTTATGATCTTCCCGTCGCGAAGGTTGACCGCCGCCGCCCGCCCCGGAGAAATAGCGGCGAATCCATCCACGTTCCTGCGCGCCAGTTCCCGCGCGAAGGGAAGGGTGGCGTTGCACAGCGCCTGGCTGCTGGTGCGCCCGACGGCGCCGGGCATGTTGGCGACGCAGTAATGAACGACGTTTTCGACGATAAACGTCGGATCGCTGTGCGTCGTGGGATGCGTGGTTTCGATGCACCCGCCCTGGTCGACGGCCACGTCCACGACGACGGCCCCGGGTTTCATGCGGGCAAGATCGTCCCGCCGCACCAGGCTTGGCGCCCGCCGGCCCGGGATCAGCACCGCCCCGATCACGAGGTCCGCGTACTTCAGCGCGTCGAGAATGGCGTAGCGGTCGCAGTAGACCGTCGCGACGTTGGCGGGCATGATTTCATCGAGATAGCGGAGGCGATCCAGGTTGATGTCCATGAGCGTGACGTTGGCGCCCAGGCCGGCCGCCATACGGGCGGCGGAGGATCCGACCACGCCGCCGCCGAGGATCAGCACGTTCGCCGGCGCCACGCCGGCTACCCCGCCCAGAAGGATGCCTCGCCCCATCATCGGGCGTTCGAGATATTTCGCCCCTTCCTGGATGCTCATCTTGCCGGCCACCTCGCTCATGGGCGTCAGCAGCGGAAGCCGGCCGGCGCCGTCGCAAAGCGTTTCGTAGGCGACGGCGGTGGCGCCCGAGCGGAGGCACCCCTCCGTCAACTCCCGCGAAGCGGCAAAGTGAAAGTACGTGAAGACTACCTGTCCGGCGCGCATACGCCCGATCTCAACCGGCTGGGGCTCCTTGACTTTCACGATCATCTCCGCCCGCGAGAAAATTTCCTCCGCCGAGGAAACGATCTCCGCACCGGCGGAGGCGTACGATTCGTCGGCAAACCCGCTGCCCAGCCCCGCGCCGGACTCCACCAGAACCCTATGCCCGTCTTCCGTCAGCAGGTGAGCGCCCACCGGCAAGAGGCTGACCCGGTACTCGTCCGATTTGATTTCCCGTGGAACACCGACAATCATTTCATTACCCTTTCCTTGCCCTGTCTGATAGGTAGGGCCTATGCCTGCCGTGATAATCCCTGATACAAGAAAATTCGGTATCTGTTCAGGTTCTCTGAAGAACGCGAAGAATGGTAATCTGAATACCCGTTTTTCAGCAAGAAGATTCCACGCGATTCCCATCAAAAAGCCTGAAATCCACCTTCATTATTTACTATTTTTCCCATTTGAATCATATATTTCATATGTGGAATAGCATCAGCCGGAACAAGAACAGGTACCTTGTTTGGTGCTATCTTAAGTCTTTTTATTGCAGTGGAATATAAGAAATTGTTCCGGCCGACTCTCGTGATACGGGCTGATCAGACGGCTCGAATCTCTCATTTTATCACAGTCGGCAATTCCGGAATTGCTTACTAAACCACCCATTTTATCTTCCCGATAAGACCACTGCGCTTGCACGGACTGCGGGGCGGGGCTTCTTAATTGCTGTAAGGCCATTAAATGAATAAGGATACGTTTAATCCGCCGATCATTGAATCGCTCGAGCCGAGATTGTTTCTCAGCGCTGTTTCTCTTGAATCGGTCGTAGGGGACTTCGCCAACACGTTGTGGACGGCGAACGAAATCAGTGTACAGGCGGACGAGGTAACAACGGTTGAAGGGGAGATTTCCTCCCCGAGGGATTTCGATTTTGTGAAGTTCGTGGCGCCCCTTACCGGCGGGTTGTCTGTGACGATGGACGGCGAGGGGGGACTGGACGCCGTTCTGCTGGCGTACAACGCAAATCCGCGTCTGGTGGTCGCCAACAACAACATGGCGGTGGGCACACTCGATGCGCGTGTGAACATGTTTGTCCAGGCCGGCCAGACCTATTATCTTTTCGCTCGCAGCGCGTGGTACACCGCGGGGGAGTATGAACTGTCGCTGGTGTTTTCCGAGGACGAGGACGGCGCCGGCTGGGGCAACGCAACCGCGCTGAACGTCGCGTCCGAAGCCACGACCGTACACAGTTCTTCCATTGATTATTCCCGGGACCAGGACATGTTCACGTTCGTCGCTCCCGACAACGGCGCGATGACGGTGACCATGTCCGGGGACGCTTCAGGCGTGGATTCTCTTCTGTTCGTGTACAACGCCGCGGGACGTTACGTTACCGCCAACAACAATTATCAATACGGCAGCCGGGACGCCCAGACGTCCTTTATCGTCCAGGCCGGGCAGAGCTATTACGTTTTGGCCGCCGGCATGTATGCCAGCGCGGGACAATACGACCTGACCTTTACGCACAAGGTGGACGAGCACGGCAATATCCCGGCCCTGGCGACGGCGGTCGCCCTCGGCGAGGGAACCACCGACGTTTCCGGCGGAATCGACTACCGGTACGACCGTGACTATTTCCAGTTCACAGCCGCCCAGACGGGCGGAATGACCATCCACATGGACGCGGCGGCGGGAAGCTACCTGGACAGCATGCTCCTGGTCCAAAACGCCGCCGGGCGGTACATCACCTGGAACGACGACGTGGCCCCCGGGCAGACAAACTCGGCGGTGAACTTCTACGTCCAGGCCGGGCAGACGTATTACGTGCAGGCCCGGGGATGGTGGGTTTCGCAGGGGGACTACGATCTTCATTTCACCTTCTCCCCCGACCAACAGGGCAATACGCCCGCCGGCGCCCAGTTTGTAACGCTGGATGAAGACGGAGACGCCGTAATCGACAGCTCGCTGGAGTATGGCTATGACGTGGACTGGTTCGTGTTCGCCGCGGAGCAGAATACGGACATGTCGATCCGGATGCACGACGTGGATCCGTCGATTCGGCCGTACCTGTCGATCTGGAACGACCTGGGGCAGCGCGTCACGTACGGCGTGGGATACTACGGCGGCTCGACCGCGGCGAGTTTCCGTGTGGCGGCGGGGCGGACGTATTACGTGCGGGCGGCCTCGCTGTCGCCCGGAAGGGGAGACTACACGCTGAGCTTCGATATGCGCGTGGACGATCACGGCAACGACCGCGCCGGCGCGACGCAGTTGACTGTCGTTCCGGGCACGCCGACGGCGGTTTCGGGCGTGATCGACTACGCCTATGACCTCGACTTCTTCGTATTCACCGCCGCCCAGAGCGGCGGAATGGACGTGACGATGGAGGCTTCCGCCGGCAGCCGGCTGGACACGTATCTGACCATTCGCAACGCAGCCGGTACGGTTGTCGCCTCCAACGACGACAGCGGCGGGACGCTCAACTCGGCTGTGAGTTTCTACGTCGAGGCCGGGAGAACCTACTACGTCCAGGCCCATGCCTACTCCTACAGCCAGGGCGCCTATAATCTGGAACTGATGCTCACGGGAGACGACTACGGCGGATCGTTCGCCACAGCCGGCACGCTGGCGCTGGATGCAAACGGCGCGGGAGTTCTCACCGGGGCGATTAATTTTGAGGGCGACAATGACTACGTCGCCTTTTTCGCCACGCACACGGGCGATATGTCGTTGTCCCTGGCCCGCACGAGCGGAACGCTTCGCCCCACATTGGCCATCTACAACAGCAGCGGACAACTGCTGACCACCGGGGTCGGGACAGGCTCCGTCCCGGCCTCGGTAACTTTCTCCTCCGTCCAGGGCGCCAAGTACTACGCCCGCCTCTACGCCGCTGCCACGAGCGAAACGGGCGGTTACCGCCTTACCGCGCAGACCAGCGTTCCGGATCCCGACCCGGATCCTGACCCGAATCCCGACATTCCCGATCCGACGCCCGGCAGCATCGTAACGGCCGTCGTGTACAACACCGGCAGCGGCCTGCTGCTCCGCATCGTGGGAACGAACAACAACGACGTGATCGTCGTCAGCCAGACGGCCTCGTCCGTCAGCGTTACCGGCAGCCTGGCGTACAGTTACAACGGCGTGATCAGCAGCATTGAACTGTACGGCTTTGCGGGCAATGACGTGCTCCGCACGACGTATTCCGTGACGGCGGTGGCGCGAATCTACAGCGGCGACGGAAACGACACGATCTACGAAAACGGACAAGGCCACGGCTACAGTTACGGCGAGGCGGGCGACGACCTGATCGTTTCCGTCGGCGGCGGACAGGATACGGTCGCCGGCGGTGCGGGGACGGACAGCTTCTGGATGGATTCGACCGACGCGCTGTCGGACGCTTCCAGCGTCGAAACGGCCGCGAAAAGCGTGCATCGGATCACCAGCTTCTACCAGCCGTATACCACGAACCCCGCATCGAGCGATTACGTCTCGCTGGAGATCGCCGGCCAGAACTACCGCGACCCGACGCTCACCAGCTACGCCAGCGGCTACGCGAATTTCTCGCACCTGGCCGTGTTCAACAACGGCCCGCAGTACGACGACATCAACCAGGGTTCGGTGGGCGACTGTTACTTCCTGGCCGCCGTGTCCAGCCTCTCCCAGACCGACCCGACGATCATTCAGCAGATGATCACGGCCCTGGGCGACGGCACGTACGCGGTGCGCTTCTACAGCGGTTCGACGGAAGTCTACCTGCGAATCGACGGCGACCTGCCCGTCAACAGCTCCGGCAACCTGGTCTACGCCCGAACCAGCGACACGAGCGAAATCTGGGTTCCCCTGATCGAGAAGGCCTACTGCCACTTCCGCTACGGGCAGGACAGCTACGCCTCGATCAGCGGCGGATGGATGGACGACGTGTATCGCGAGGTGACGGGCGTCTCGGCGACGTTCCAGTACACGTACAATTATTCCACCAGCACACTGGCGACGTATCTGCGGAACAATCTCAACGCCGGGCACGCCGTGACATTGGGCAGCTACTCCAGCGCCGCCAGCCCGGTCGTCGGCGGGCACGCCTACCAGGTGGTCTCCATCGACGCGAGCAACTACGTGACGGTCTACAATCCCTGGGGCGTGGACGGGCGGACGTGGGACAGCAACTACAACGACGGCCTGCTTCGGCTGTCGATCAGCCAGGTCCTCTCGAACTACGTCGGAATCTGCGTTTCCCTCGCGTAACCAGGCTCAGGTCATACGCATTACGTTTTTTTTACGCGCATCAAAAACCCGTCTGTTGGTAGACGGGTTTTTCCCACCGCATGAGTTTGCACCATGTATCCAACAACGCCGAACGGAAAGCCGATTCCTGACCCGGCTTGCCGTCCCGCCATGCAAAAGTTAAATCGAACGCGTCCTACGCTTCGGTCGTGTTGATCTTTTCGCCGAAGCCCAGGTCGCGCACGAGCTGTTCAAACCGCCGGCTGTATTCGACGTACACCTGGTAGGCGTTTTCATCGGGCGCCTTGACGTTCGGATCGTGGAACACGCTTGCCAGGTGCGGCTCCATGGAGAATCCGCCGTCATAGCCGCTGGTGAGCAGGTCTTTCACAATCGCCCGCACGTCGCCCTCGCCCTCGCCGGGCCAGTCATAGATTTGCTCTTCGTTTTCGTAGTCCCATCGCCCGTCCTTGATGTGCACGTAGGCAATGTGCTCCTTCACGAAGCTGTAGAATTCCCAGCTGGACTGTTTGGGATAGGGTTCCTTGTATCCGCGGTCGTCGGAAAAGACGGGATTGCCCGTATCGTAGACGAGCTTCAGGCCGGGCACGTTGTCCACGAGCTTTTGCGTGAACGTCCAGCCCATGCCGCCGTAGTTCATGCAGTTTTCGTGGACGGCCTGGATGCCGGCGTCGGCGAACATCTTTACCAACTCGCTCAGGCGGCGGCAGCGTTCGGCGAAGTTCTGCGAGGCGTCGTCCGTCGGGTTGTCCAGCGACCACTTAAAGCTCATGACGCGCACGAGTTTTGTGCCCAGCCGCCGCATGCGGGGGATGGCGCGGCGCGCCTCGGCGAGGGAGGAATCGAACGGTTCGGAGATGAGCTTTTGCCAATTCGCGATCGCCGATCCGAAGCAGTTGATTTTCACGCCGGCCTCTTCGAGTTTACCGGCCGCCACGTCGAAGTCCGCATCGGAAAGGTCGTGGATGTTTTTCCCGTTGATGTTGCGGGATTCGATGTAGGTCCAGCCCAGTTCTTTTGTGGCGCGAATCTGGCCTTCGATGTCGCCGGCGGCTTCGTCGGCAAATCCGGTTACATACATTCTGTTTCTTTCCTTCCGTGGGTTTTGGCACTCTAACAAAACCGGTTTCGGCGGATTGCGCCTTACGCGGACGCGAGAGTCAGGTTCACCTGATCGCCGTCGGTGTCGAAAACATGCACGCGGTTCATGTCCAGGTACAGGTTGAGTTTAGCCTCGGTGGTTATGTCCGTTCGCGCGTCCACGCGGGCGACGATATGCGGGAACGTCGGCGTGGCGGCGAAGACGTCCATTTTCTCGCCCAGCGGTTCGACCACCTGCACCGTCACGGGGATCGAATTGTCCTTCCCGGCGAATCGGCCTTCGGGGTTGGTGTTCATCGCCTGCGGGCGGACGCCCAGGATCACCGGCCGGGACACGTGCGAGGCCAGGGCGGAGGCGTGTTGCTTCGGCAGACGAAGCCGAAAATCCGTTCCGTCGAAAAAGAGGTCTCCTCCGTCGGACGTCACGGTTCCGTCAAGGAAGTTCATTGGCGGCGTGCCGACGAACCCCGCGACGAACTTGTTGAGCGGGCGGTTGTACACCTCCAGCGGCGTGCCGACCTGCTGCATAACGCCGAACTTCATCACCACCACGCGGTCGCCGAGGGTCATGGCCTCTTCCTGGTCGTGGGTAACGTAGATCGTCGTGGTGGAGAGTTTGTGGTGCAGGCGCTTCAGTTCCGCGCGCATTTCCACGCGCAGCTTGGCGTCGAGGTTGGAGAGGGGCTCGTCGAACAGGAAGGCCTTGGGTTGGCGCACGATTGCCCGGCCGACGGCGACGCGCTGCCGCTGCCCGCCGGACAGGGCCTTGGGCTTACGCTCCAGCAACTCTTCGATGTCCAGAATGCTCGCCGCCTCGCGGACGCGCTGGTCGATTTCCCTTCTGGGGTATTTGCGAAGTTTCAGCGCGAAGGCCATGTTTTTGTATACCGTCATGTGCGGATACAGGGCGTAGTTCTGAAAGACCATCGCGACGTCACGATCCTTCGGCGCCACGTCGTTGATGATGCGCCGGCCGATGCGAATCGTGCCGCCGGAGATTTCCTCCAGCCCCGCGACCATCCGAAGGGTCGTGCTCTTGCCGCAGCCCGAAGGACCGACCAGCACGAGAAATTCGCCGTCCTGGATGTTCAGGTTGAAATCCGTCACGGCCTGTACGCCGCCGGGATATACCTTATCCACGTTTTCGAGAATCACTTCCGCCATGAGTCTGCTCCTGGTCCGAAAAGGAATCAAAAATCCTACCGCCGATGCGGCGTCGCTTCAAGTCTGATTGTTCTCAAACAAACGCGCGGAGTCCACCATCCGAACGCCACAAGGCCAAACGCAGCCGGGCGGGGGGTATTACAGGGAAATACCGGCAAAATAATTTTGATGAATTTCGAAATTTTGGCTTGCAAAACCCGGATCGTCGTATTACGATTCTTTGCGTCGTAATACCAAGGTCGCTCCGCCGCGGTTTATGACGCGAAAGGAATGCTCGTTTTACCCGTTGTATTTTGCTCATAGAGAGGAGAATCATCATGAAGTTCGCTCGTATTTCTATGTTTGTATTGGTGGGATTGTTTTGTGGTATCGCATCACAGGTGCAAGCTGCCGATGTGTCGAACTGGGATTTCCAGGCCGTCAATGCCATGGGCGTTTCCACATGGACAGGAACCTATCCGATCACCATCACCGGCGTGATTCTGAACAATCCCGAGGATATGCTGGATTCGACGTATGACGACGCTGCATACGCCGAAGGAAGAATGGGCGCCCAATGGCAGATTTTCATCCAGGGGATCGGTGAGGGGGAAAATGAGGATCACAACGGAACGGCCTTGTGGATGGGTCAGAATTACAGCAGCCTCCCATGGGGCTACGGAACCTACGACGGGAACGCCTGGGCCGCGGAAATGCTTCGCCTGAATTACTATTACGATATCAACAACGATCTTCAGCAGTTTCGTCAGGGCGATCTGGTGACGGTGACGGCCAACATCAGTAAGTTTTACGGCGGAAAGAGAAACATCAACGAGGACCACGATACGGATCCCCAATACGACTTCACGGTTACGTTGGTCGAGGCCCAATGCGGTCTGCCCACGGCGAAGGAATTGACCCTTGCCGATTTGTACGCCGATCCCCTCGCGGCTGGATATGATTCGAACTATCCGAAGTTCGACCCGTCGCGTAAAACCGGAGCGGAGTATTACCAGGGAATGTACGTGCACGTTACGGGTTTGACGCTGACGGAAAACGGTGATGGAGGGTGGGGGCAAACGGCGTGGGACGAACGCCTTTGCGAAGTTACCGATGGTCAGGGCCGCCTATTCAATCTTCGCATGCCGCTTTACGACCTGGGCGACGCTCCGGACGGTGAGTTTGAGGTGTACGGAATCATCAATCAGGAATCCGGAAAGGGCAACGATGGCCGATTCGGCTACGAAATATTTATTATGGACGTTGTACCGGAACCGGCTACCGTGTCCATTCTGCTCGTCGGAATCATTGGGTCATGCCTCTCAAAACGGCGTCGAACATAGTGACAGGTCGATCCAGCGGCGCGTTTACATTGATTGAGTTGCTTGTGGTGATCTCAATCATCGCGCTGCTGGTGTCGATTCTGCTTCCGATGGTTTCCAGGGCCAAGGAAATGGCTCGCGCCGCGAAGGTCCACGCGGAACTCTACGGACTGGGACTGGCGCTGGAGATGTACGCCCCGGACCATGACGGCGTATATCCGCCGGTACGCATCAACTGCAACACCGATCTGCTGGATCATTGGTGCCAGCTTCCCGTGGAGCTCGCCAATGAGGGATATGTTCCCAAAGGGCCGCCCGACGGGGGGCTTGCCGCCGAAGTGGAAGATGCGTTTCATCCCGGATTCACGTACAAATACGCCAGGACAGGCCGCCCGTACCTGGATAACGGCGAACCAAGATACGACAGAGATTATCGGTATATATGGATTCCCGATGATTTCCCCGTATGTCAATCGACGACGGGAAAGTATTCCGGAGACGCCGCATTCGCCTCGCATCAACCGCTTCAATGGATTCTCTGGAGCATGGGGCCTGTGTTTGACAGCGAAAAATCCGAAAGTAAACAAGCGCCTTTGAGCGCCGCGACCTGGTATACCCATCCGGGGGATACCGGTGTTCTGGTGCGGTTCATGACCACCGGTGGTATTCAATGCAAAAGCCCATGATATTTCGCGTCGTTGTTCCGACGATCCTGTTCCTGGCGGCCTTACCGGGCTGCGAGAGATCGGCTGGGCCGGGCGGTGCGGACGTAGCGGCGTCCAATTCGCTTCTGGAATGCGCCGCGAAGGATTTGTTGGGCGGCGACGCGTCGGTACTGCGGCTGGCGGAGCCGGGCATGTGTCCGGGCCACTTTGACATCCGCCCTTCCCAGGTACAGCAGCTTCGCCGCTGCTGCGTGCTGCTGCGGATGGATTTTCAGGAGTCGATGGACGCCAAGCTCGCCGGGGCGGCTGAGGCGGGATTGAAAATCGTTCCCGTCCATATCACCGGCGGGTTGTGCGAACCGGCGAGCTATCTCGCCGCCTGCAAACAGACCGCCGAGGCCCTGGTGGGTGTTGGGTTGCTGAAAAAAGAAATTGCGGCGGAACGCCTGAGGCGCATTGAAGATCGAATGAAAAAACTTTCGGTGCAATGCCTAAAAGAGATGGAACCTTTGAAGAACGAGTCTGTCATTTGCAGCGTGCATCAGGAGGCGTTTTGCAGGTGGTTGGGGCTGGACGTTGTCGCGACGTTTCGCGGCACGGACGTGGAATCCGTGAAACGGCTGGACAAGGCCCTTCAGGCGGGGAAGGAAAAACAGGCGAAACTCGTGGTCGCCAACCGTCCCGAAGGCCGGCGGTGCGCGGACTTTCTCGCGGAGCGCCTCGAAGCGAAGGCCGCGGTGTTCGACAATTTCCCCGCGACGAACGAGGGACAACCCTCTTTCGACGATATGGTGCGAGACAATATCAAAAAACTACTGGAGGCGAATTGAGCGACGTCGCGGTCCATATCGAAGGTTTACTCGTTCGCGCGGGACATCGTGACATTCTTTCCGTCGATTCGCTGGGGGTTTCGCGGGGCGAGCTTCTGGGCCTGCTGGGTCCCAACGGCGCGGGCAAGAGCACAATGCTTCGCTGCCTGCTGGGAATGCAGGGGCATGTTCGCGGGCGCGTGGAAGTGCTCGGGCGGGAAATCGGAACGCTGCCGGCCGGCGAACGGACGATCCTGCGCCGCCGAATAGGTTATGTACCGCAGATTTTACCCGCGCAAAGCGAAATGCCCCTGACGGTGCAGGAAGTTGTTGCCATCGGCCGAACCGGAATCGCGGGCCTGCTGCGCCCGCTGAAGTCCGCCGACTGGCGGATCGTGGACGAATGGCTGGACCGGCTGGGTCTGGCGGACCTGGCGCGGCGGGGTTTCGGCGAAATTTCCGGCGGCGAGCAGCGAAAGACGCTCATCGCCCGTGCGATGGTCCAGAATCCCGAGCTTCTGCTGCTCGATGAGCCGACGGCCAATCTCGACCTTGGCTGGCGCGAGCGGATCGTTGAGGTTGTCGAAGAACTCTACCGCCAGACGCACATCACGGTGGTTCTGGTCTGCCACGAGCTGGAGGTCTTGCCGGCCTGCTGCGGGCGCGTGGTCGTGCTGGACGAAGGGCGACTTACCGCCGACGGCCCGCCGGCCGAGACGCTCACCGCCGATCGAATTCAGTCGCTCTACGGGCCGACGCTGGGCGTGATGCACACCGCCGGCCGATGGGCCGTCGTGCCCGGGGGACATGGTAATGAGTAGCACAGACTCAAAAAACGAACACGCCGGCGCCCATCACGCACCGAGCAGTTTCTGGATGCAGGCGCCGGAACGGATTTTCCATCCGCTGGAATTGCGACAAAGGGACACGTTTCTCGATGCCGGTTGTGGGACGGGCGAATATACACTGTTCGCGGCGAACGTCGTCGGGCCGACGGGAAACGTCTTTGCGCTGGACCGGCAGGAGGACTGGTTTGAGGCGATACATCGCCAGGCCAAGGCCGAGGGGTTCTCGAACGTTACAACCATGCTCGCCGACCTGGCACGGGCGATTCCTCTTCCCGACGATTCCGTGGACGTGTGCCTTCTCGCCAACGTGCTGCACGTGCCGAATCTTTTGGCGGAGGCGGCGGGATTGTTTGGCGAGTTGCGACGCGTTTTGAAACCCGGCGGGCGGCTGGGCGTTGTTGAGTGTCAGGCAAGCTCTCCCGTCGGCCCGCCGATGCACATACGATTGTCCCCGGAGAAGGTCGAATCGCTGGCAACGGCGGCGGGGTTTCGGAAGATCGGATATTGGGACGTTGAGATGAATTACCTTCTCCAGTTTGCCGTTTCGGCTGGGGAGGCGGATCATGCCTGATCTCATGTTCTGGGCGCCGGTCCTTGCCGGCGGACTGATCGCCGGGGCCTCCAGCGGCCTGCTGAGCGTGTACATCGTCGGCATGCGGATTCCGTTCCTGGGCGTGTGCGTGGCCCACGCGGCCTTGGCCGGCGCGGTGTTCGGCGCCCTGGCGGGGCTGACCGGCGCGGTTCTTCTGCTGCCGGCGCTGGGCGGGGCGATGATCACCGCCATTGCGCTGGGATTGGCCGATCCGCGAAAAATTCACATGGACGCCAACGTCGTGATGGGACTGCTGTTTTCCGTCACGATGGGGTTGGCGTTTGTGGGCTTCGGGTTGTTCGGCGTGCTGGGCAAGAGCGACAACGACGTTCGCGGCCTGCTGTGGGGCAGCCTGACGTACTGCCGCTGGTCGGACGTGTGGCTGATGCTCTCGGCGGCTGCGGCCTTGGGCGCGTTCGTGCTGCTGTTCGGCAAGGAGATGCGGGCGATTCTGTTTTCCCGCGCCGACGCCCAGGCGGCGGGTATTCACGCCACGGGCGTCTGGACGGGCTTTCTGGTCTTGACGGCGGCGCTGATGACCGTGAACTTCCAGGCCGTCGGCGGGTTGATGATCTACAGCCTGATTACCAATCCCGCGGCGGCGGCCTTCCAGTTGACCCGCGGCGGCCGACGCGTGACGCTGCTGGCGGTGATCCTCGGTGCGATCAGCGGCGGGGGAGGATTTCTCCTTTCGGCAATCACGGACCTTCCCAGCGGCGCGGTGATCGTGCTGGTTTCCTCGCTGCTGGTCGTCCTGGCAGCCGGCGTCCGCCGTCTGCATGGAAGAAGATAAAATTCCCGCCGGATTATTTTGTTTGCAGTCGAACGGTTTTGATCTCGAACGGGCGAAACGACAGGGCGATGCTTCCCTTCGATACCGTCAGATCGCCCGTTTTATTCTCCAGCATGTCCGTCTGCCGGGCGGCCTTGACGGGCAGGGCGGCCGAGAGCATGCAGTTCGTCGCGGTCCGCAGCGATTCGTACAGGCGAACGATCACGTCCCCGCTGCCGTCCTCCGCCGGTTTGACGGCGTCGATGATGACGTTATCGGCGTCGAGGGAAAACAGGCTCGTTCGCTCCGCCGAGCCTGCAACTGCGGTAACCGGAACGTTCAGTTCGTATCCCTGCCGCGTCAGGTGGCTGTCGCCGAACGCACCTTCCCAGGCCGTCACGGCGTAGGTGAATTCCTGCCGGCCCAGGTCGGCGGTGTCGTCCGGGGCCTGGGCGCTCCTGAGCAACGTGAGCTGAATGCACCCGCCCAGCGTGCTGACGCCGTATTTGCAGTCATTAAGCACCGCCAGGCCGCGACGCTGTTCGCACAGGGCCGTGAAACGATGATTGCACACCTCGAACCGATCTCGATCGAACGGGCGCGAGCGATGGTTCGGCCGGGCGATGTAACCGTACTGAATCTCGTGGATCGCCTCGTTCGCGTGAATGTTCGAGTCAAACGCGACTTTCAGCAGCTTGTGCTTTTCGTTCCAGTCGATCACCGTGGCGAATTCGACGCGCCGCTGCCCGCGTCGCAGCGTGATATCCTGCGACATCTCCGAGCCGTTGATCTTCCGCGTCACGCGAACCTTACCCAGCAGCGGCCCGGAGCAGACGACTTCGACCCTGGCCTCGGCCTGCAATTCCACGGGCGTCTGCTCGTACATGCTGTCGATGTCCCATGCGTCGCATTGGCTGGGCACGTCTTTGTACATGCGGAACTGGTTGCTCGGTCCGGCGAGGAACTCCATGCCGGTGTCCTTTGCGACGAGACTGACCAGTTCGCCCCGTTCGTTGAACGTGGCGCGAACGAGGTCGTTTTCCAGCCGTGTTTTTTCCGCCTGCACGCCGCCGCAGCCGCGACAGCCCGCCGACGCCGATGCGTCCGCTTTCTTCAGCGATGCCAGGCCCATGCTCAGAATTTCCGTCTCGACATATTTCACGCCTTCAACCTCCTGCACGCACAGCGTATCGCCGTCGGCGTCGGTCGCGCCATTCCAGCCGGCCGGCAGGGCGATCAGGGATTTGCGATCCCAGGAGAGGGAATTGAAGAGCGTAATCGCGTCCTTTGCGTTGTCGGTCAGAGCGCCGGCGGCTTTGCCCGTCACTGCCGCCAACTCCTTCAACACGCGGGCATATTCGGCCTCCGCTTCTTCGTACACGCGGGCGATGGAGGAACCGGGCAGAATGTCGTGGAACTGGTGCAGCATCACCTGCCGCCAGCAGTTCCACAGCGTTTCCCTGTCGATCCTGTGCTTCTTCAGCACCGCCGCGGCGGTGCTCCAGAGTTCCGCCTCGCGCAGGGCGATTTCGCTCCTGCGATTGCCCTGCTTGGTCTTGGCCTGGGAGGTGTACGTGCCGCGATGGCCCTGGTAATACAATTCGCCGACGTAGACGTTGTCGATGCCGCCTTGCTCTTCGATGTCGTTGAAAAATTCCCGCGGCGTGGAGAGTTTCAGTTTCGGGCAGCCCTCCAGGTCCGCGCAGCGCCGTGCGAATTCGACGTGGTCGCGGTTCGGGCCGCCGCCACCGTCGCTGAAGCCGAACGGAAACAGGCGAGAAGTGATGCCGTCTTTCTGCACCCGCTGATTCCACCGCCGGATCAGTTCGTACGGATTGGCGGGTTCGCCGTAATCGTTCACCAGGTGCACGAGAATCCGCGTGCCGTCCACGCCCTCCCACCAGAACGTGTTGTAGGGGAACGGATCGCCGCCGTGGTACGTCCAGAAGATTTTTGCGGTGGCGAAGTAATCCACACCGCAGCCATTGAGAATCTGCGGCAGGGCGCCGGAGTAGCCGAACACGTCCGGCAGCCAGAGGACGCGACTGTCCAGGCCGAACTCCTCGCGAAAGAATTTCTTGCCGTACAGCGCCTGGCGGATGAGCGATTCGCCGCTGGAGATGTTGGTATCGGCTTCCACCCACCATGCGCCGTCGGCGATGATCTTGCCGTCCTTGACGCCCTGCTTCACCCGTTCCCAGAATTGCGGGTACTTCTGCTGGATCCTCCAGAACAGGTGTGTCTGGGAGTTCAGGAAGTTGTAGCCTTCATATTCGTCCGCCAGGGCGAGTTGGTTGCCCAGCGTGCGGGCCTCTTTGCGGTCGGTTTCCGCCAGCGGCCACAGCCACGCCACGTCCAGGTGCCCGTGCCCGAAGCCGTACAGCGTCGGGGCCGTCGGCCCGTTCGTTTTCGCCAGCAGCGGCGCGAGCATTTTGCGGGCTTCGCGCACGGTGGCGAGGAATTCCTCGCGGGGCAGCTCGAAGTCCACGATCCGCGTGAATTCGCGCAGGGCTTCGTCGATTTCCGAGACGCGCAACGATTCTTTGTCGATATTTTCCCGCAGTTGGAAAAGGGTTTCCACGTCGACGTGCAGTTGGTAGACGTCTTCTTCCCACAGGCCGAATTCGCCCTGTTCGACGACAAGTTGCGTTCCTTCGGGTTTCTGGACTACTTGTCGGCCCGGCGGGACGGGCCCCGTTTCGCCGCGGGGTACGCCGTGCCCGGCGTAGCATTCGATCAGGACGGAGATTTTCTGTCCGCTCTTGCCGTTGCGTGTCAGGTCGATTGTCGGCCTTGGACTCGTTAGGGCGATTGCGATAGGTTGCCTGCTGACGGAACCGGCCACCTGCCCGTCGATGTATACGAGCGATTCGCCGACGACGTTAGGCCGCAGATACACGCGCCGGCGCCGGGCCTCCGCCGGCAGGGTGATGTTCGCGTGGAACCAGCCGTACTCCCACATTCTGCCCCATTTCGTGCCCGCGGGGCAGGGGGCAAAGGCGCCAGCCATCGCCTCGTCATACGTAAGCCGGTCCTTCGTGACGAAAAACTCGAAGTCCACGTCGCCCAGCCGGTATTCGATATGGCGCGACAATTCGTCCCGCCACCGCTTCAGCCGATCCCGCCATTCCAGATCCAACGCCATGATTTTGTTCCTTGTTTCAGCCCGCCCAGCCGGCAGAACGCCCAACCGCGGGCCGCTTTCTCCGCCGGCTGAGGGGATACGGGAATGTACCAATCCATCCTCGAATCCTGCAAATGATATTCCACGTAAAATCCTGGCAAAATGAAGATTGATTCCCGCGAAATGATGATGTTGAATCACGTTTCAGGTTTTTCTGATATGAGTATTTGTAGGATAGTTCCAGAAAGGCAATGTCATGGCCAAGTATACAATCGGTCTGGATTACGGGACGAATTCGGTGCGGGCGATACTCGTCAACGTCGCCGATGGGCGGGAGATCGCCTCGGCGGCGTGGACTTATGCTCACGGCAAGGAAGGGATTTTGCTCTCCGGTGATCCGAACCTCGCCCGCCAGCACCCGGCTGACTATCTCAAGGGCGCCGAGACCACCATCAAGCGGGCGCTGGCAGCCGCCAAACGGAGCGTCAAAACGTTCAAGCCGGACCACGTGATCGGCCTGGGCGTGGACACCACCGGCAGCACGCCGATTCCCGTGGACCGAAAGGGTCAGCCGCTGGCGATGGACCCGCGGTTCGCAAAAGACCTCGACGCGATGGCCTGGCTGTGGAAGGATCACACGTCCTTCGCCGAGGCCGAGGAGATCACCGACCTGGCCCGCAAGATGCGCCCGCAATATCTCGCCAAGTGCGGCGGGGTCTACAGCAGCGAATGGTTCTTCAGCAAAATCCTGCACTGCCTGCGGACGAATCCGAAGGTCTTCTCGGCGGCCTATACCTGGGTGGAGGCCGCGGACTGGATCCCAGCCGTTCTCAGCGGCACCGAAGCGCCGGAAGATTTAAAAATCTGCGTCTGTGCAGCCGGGCACAAGGCCATGTTCAACGCCGACTGGGGCGGATACCCGGATGAAAAATTCCTCGCCCGCCTCGATCCGAAACTCGGCGGCCTGCACGTGCGGCTCAAAACGCGCGCCCAGACCATCGACACGTCCGTCGGCGAATTGTCCAAGGCCTGGGCCTCCAAAACCGGCCTGCCGGCGGGCATCCCCGTTGCCACGGGCGTGTTCGACGCACACGCCGGGGCCGTCGGATCAGGCATCGAACCGGGAACGCTGGTGAAAATTCTCGGCACGAGCACGTGCGATATGATGATCGTCCCAGCCGGCCAGCCGCTGGCGGACATTCCGGGCTTGTGCGGTATCGTCAAGGGCAGCGTCGTGCCGGGGTTCATCGGCCTGGAGGCCGGGCAGAGCGCCGTGGGCGATATTTTCAACTGGTACGTGGATGTCATTCGTCCCGGTGGTGCGAAGAGCGGTTCCCACGCCGCGCTGACGAAGGAGGCCGACAAACTCGCTCCCGGCGCCAGCGGCCTGCTGGCGCTCGACTGGAACCACGGCAACCGCACGGTACTGGTCGATCCGCGATTAAGCGGCCTGCTGGTGGGCCAATCGCTGCACACCACGCCGGCGGAGGTCTACCGGGCGCTGGTCGAGGCGACGGCCTTCGGCGCACTGACGATCATCAACCGGCTGGAGCAGTATCACGTGAAGGTCGAGCGGATTGTCACCGGCGGCGGCATCGCGGAGAAAAATCCGATGGTCATGCAGATTTACGCCGACGTGACGAATCGGCCGATGATGCTCTCCCGGTCGTCTCAGACCTGTGCGCTGGGGGCGGCCGTCGCGGCGGCGGTCTGCGCCGGGGCGCATGAGAGCATCCCCGCCGCCCAGAAGGCCATGACCGGCCTGAAAACGAAAGTCTACCAGCCCAACCCCCCAGCCGTTGCGGTGTACAAAAAACTCTACGTCCTCTACAAGCAGCTTCACGACGCCTTCGGCACGACGGCCTGGAAGGGAAGCTGCCACAACGTGATGAAAGACCTCCTCGACCTCCGTGCCCAGGCGCGGGGATCGTAGTCTGTGGTCAGTAGTCGGTAGTCAGGAAAAAAAACAGCGCCGAACGACAAGTTGACACTCAATGTTGATGGAATATTAGAATTGGTTTACCGTTCGGCGATGCTTCTTTCAGTTATCTTTGTTTCATCATCACCGGTTGGAGCAAGAGGCGTTCGCCGGTGTCGTCCGAGGCTTCGACACGCAGATACGTGACGGCGGGTTTTCCCTGCTTCTGCGGAATGTTCCACTCCGCCGTATCACCGGTTGTCTCCAGAACCGTCTCGCCGTCGGCGATGATACGTATGCCGGCGTTCGCGTTGAACCGCACGGCTGCTTTTTGTTCGTTCACGGCAAATTCCATCACCGACAGGCCGTTGTTTTTCAGGCAGGAATAGAAATTGCCGTTGCGAAACGCTCGGAGACATTCGTGGTCGGTACATTCCGGCACGAGCAGGACCATCATGCCCAGCCAGTTGTCCTCGTCCGACATGTGGTGGTCCGGTACGGAAAAGCCCAGGCACACCCGGCCGGTGGCGAGAATTCGGTCCCACATGTTCAGCGAGAATCCGAGTTCCTCGTCCTGCGAGTCCGGCGATCGCTTGCCGTTCTGCGTAGACCCATAGGAAGAATGATTATAAATCTCAATGCCGAGTACGCGCGGGTCGAAGTCGAGCATCTCCATCACGAACTCGTCCGAAAAATTCGAGAACCAGGTCGGATGATTGATCACAATCCCGCCGCCGTCGGGATAATCAAGTCGGCCAAGAACGTCTTCAAACAACTCCCGCCAGGAACCGCCGAAACCGGTGAAAAATCCATGATGAAGCAGATGATATCGGTTGCCTGCGTTGATATTGCCCGAGCAATACGTCGAACCGGGGCTGGTGACATGCAGGCTGCGGGCCTCGTCGGCAAAGCCGTGATGTTCGGCATTGTTGCTCAGGATGACGTCGGATGGGATGTGGGAGAACACCGGTTCGGTTTGGCCGGTGGGGATGGTGTTTCGCCATTCTTCGTCCAGCTCGTCCTTCCATGTAATGACCTTGGTCCAATCAATCGGCGGCGAGAGCATTTCCCCGTCGCGTTTTGGGACGCCCCAGGTCTGGTGGAACCAGAAATCGGAGATGCGCGTCTCGGCGTTGTAGGGGGCCGAGGGATAGTAGTTGGAAATGCTGAAATGCCGGATGCCGCGGGCGTAGGCATTGTCCAGTTCTTTCTGGGTTTTGCAATGCAGGTGCGTGGTGGACGGCACACGATGGACGTCGGCCCAATTGACGTTCCGGTATGGATTCAACATGGTTTCGTTTTTTTCCCTGTAAGATGGATACGTGCGATATTGAAGACGATTGTATCATAAACAAATACCGCCAAACGACAAACTAGTATGACAGCGCTACTTCAATTTCAATTTATGACTACGTTTTCGGTGGCTTCGACAGGAGGCCTCGTTACGCCACTGATAATATAGAT
>JAFGEJ010000172.1 GCA_016931655.1 Phycisphaerae bacterium | reverse complement strand
TGACGGCTGAAAGCAAAGAACGGGTAAGGGGCATTTTCCCCAGGAATTCCCGCTCAAACTGTCTGCCAGAAAATCCGGTCGCTCACGACGAACAAGCAATTCGCAAATAGCCGAGGCTGTCCAGAAACTCATTTGGTAAAATCGACCTATGCTACTGGTTTCTTGCATGCCCCGAAGTTGATTACAGATTTCCCCGGCCCCGAAAGGGGCCGAAAGCATTTGGCCGGGGGTGAGCGAAGCGAACCCCCGGAAGGAAGCTTACTTTCGTATAGCCCCAACGGGGCGACAGCAACTCTTCCTTCTCATTACACTCGCTGTCGTCCCGTTGGGACTCGAATCAAAGAGCTCGTTTCCGGGGGTTCGCTTCGCTCACCCCCGGCCAAACGCTTCCGTCCCTTCGGGACGAAGAAAAGAAAGACCGTATCTCCAAAGCGATACCACACACATTTTGGTCGTCCGAATTCCTTGATGGACTCACATAACCGTCAAGAAAAAGGCGATGTTTGGTTCTTCCACCAATGTGGAATTCGACTATAGAGGAATTTACCATCTCTACCTGGGCTGTCCGGGTAAAGTTCATTGTTTCGGTTAGTAAAAGAAGTTGCCCAGAAGACAGAGTGAAACCATTTATATCCAATAGTTTGCAATAAAGCGTATTGTGCATCATCCAATTTCCCGAAGCCGTAGGCGTCGTAGAGAGCAAGGATAATCTCAGGACATTGATCGGGTATCCCCTTCTTCTCCAGTTTTGACCGCTTTATCTCCACCGCTTTTTGCATCAATTCCTGAAGATCTTTACGGATATCTCCCTGCCATTTTCCTTCCGTTAGAACAAAACCAACGGTAGCGCCTTCAGTATCTACCTTGCGGATACTTAGACATCCTTGTCTGCCTTTGAGTACAGGGAATTCCTCTATAGATTCATTTGACACCGTTTTTTGTATAAAGGTTGCTGCTTCTATAACAAGCGCATGCCATTCACGAGACTCGCGATGGGGTAATTGGGGCTTACGTTTTATCTGAAGAACATATGAACCTTTCAGATCGCTATGATTTTTTGCGAAGTCTTCCACCGCGTCTTTGAACGCCCTACAAGTTGCCAGATAGGCTTGTTCGGTGACGATGCTGGTAATTTCAACCGCATACCTTCGATTGTCAACATAAACCCAGAAATCTGGTGGATCATTCTTTTCTCGTTGAACTTGCACATCGCTACACCCGCAATACTGTCTTAAATTGTGCGAGAGAGAATCGGCACAAACAAGTTCTTCATCAATACGTTTATTATTGTCGGTTTTTGACACAGTTTTATCTCAGTATTAGACATCACGATACCGGCAAAATTGTTCGTGAAGAGCTCTTATGCCCCCTCCGGCAGGATGGTCACGCGCACGCGCCGGCTGCGCGGGCCGTCGAATTCGCAGAAATAAATCCCCTGCCACGTCCCCAACGCCATTTTTCCGTCCACGAGGGGAATTACCTCGCCGGCCCCGATCATGGAGCTTTTCACGTGCGCGGCGCTATTGCCCTCCCCGTGATCGAAAAAAGGCTGTCGCCAGGGGACCATCTGGTTGAATTGGGCGAGCATATCGTGCACCACGTCGGGGTCGGCGTTTTCATTGATGGTAATCGCCGCCGTCGTATGCGGGCAAAACACCACCACCAGGCCGTTCCGTATGCTGCTGACGGCCACGAAACGCGACACCTCGGCTGTGATGTCCACCATCGCGTCGTGACGCGGCGTGCGAAGATCAAATTCCATCGAAGGCAAGGCGGGTTTTCCTTTCCGGGAAGAAGGAAAGAAAGATAGCCACAAAGAGCACAAAGGTCACAAAGAGAAGAGAGAAAAAATCCGGAAACATTCCGTTGTTTTTACTTTGAGACCTTTGTGTCCTTTGTGGCAAAAAAATCTTTTCCACAAAGTTATTTTATCACCGGTCCGCCCGAGGGGAAAGCTCTTGATTGGTTCTCGCTTCTTGCCGTAAGGTTAAGCGGCGCCGAAACGATGGACGTACGAATGGAACATACCGAAGGCCTGGGGGGCAAGGCCGAGGTCTGGGTGGACGGGGCGCTGCTGGAGGTCTGCGACGGCGTCAGTTCGCCGCAACGTCGCACGCCGCCGGGAACGCTGGAAAACGTGACGTTCCGCTACACGACGGACGAAACGATCTCCTGGGACGCCGCCGCGGCGGGCAATCCCAGCCGAAAGGTCACACTGGAACCCCTCAGGGGCTGGGCGTACGTCGGATACGGCCGCGTCGAGCAGGTCATGCCCGTGGTGATTCACTTCGGCCTGCTGCGAATGGAAGACCCCAACTGGTCCACCGACGAGAGGCTCGTGGGACAATACGTTCGCGTTCCCATCGACCGGCTTGAGATCGTCCCCGCCGAGGCGGACTGGCCAAACGTCGCTCCGACGGTCGCCCGGGCGGACGAAACCCAGGCCGTCGGCCGATGCCCGCACTGCGGCGCGATTCTCACCGCCGCCGACCACGCCGCCGGACAATGCCCACGCTGCGCCATGACACTGGCCGAAGGATATTACGCATGAGCCAACCGAAAAAACCCCGGGCACGAATTCTTTCCATCGGAACCGAACTGACGATGGGCCGAACCGTGGACACCAACAGCGCCTTTCTGGCCCGCCAACTGGCGGAGCGGGGGTTTGAAACAACGGCCCACGAAACCGTCGCCGACGACCAGGGCGCCATCGTCCAGGCCCTTCGCCGGGCGGCGGAGCAGGCCGACGTGGTCATCGTCAGCGGCGGACTCGGCCCCACGCCCGACGACGTGACCCGCCAGGCCCTGGCCGAGGCGATGGGCGCCGAACTTCTGCTCGACGAAGCGAGCCTGGCGCGAATCGAAGCCTTTTTTCAACGGCGGAATCGCCCCATGCCGCCGAGCAATCGCATTCAGGCGATGGTCCCCGCCGGCGCCAGGCCTCTGGAGAACACCCGCGGGACGGCCCCGGGCGTGGAAGCGACGCTCGGCGAGGCGAGGGTGTTCGTCGTGCCGGGCGTGCCGTACGAAATGGAGGCGATGTTCGAGCGAGCCGTCGCGCCTCGCCTGCCGGCCGGCGGCGGCGTGGTTCTGCATCGCGTCGTGCGACTCTTCGGGGCGGGCGAATCGGACTTCGCCGAAATGCTCGGTGAGTTATTGCGGGACACCGAATCGCTTCGCGTCGGTACGACGGTGGCGGCGGGGCTGGTGTCGGTGCGCATCTACTCGCGCGGCGAAACGCCCGAACAGGCCGACCGGCTGGCACAGGAACGGACCGAGCGGATCCGGCAGCGCCTCGGCGAGAAGGTTCTGGGCGTGGGCGAAGAGGCGTCGATGGAGTCCGCCGTCGGGGAACTGCTGCTCCGAACCGGCCGATCGGTCGCGACGGCGGAAAGCTGCACCGGCGGGCTGATCGGGGAAATGCTCACCGCCGTGCCCGGCGCCAGCCGGTATTACCTCGGCGGCGTGATCGCGTACGACAACCGCGTCAAGATGGAGCAACTCGGCGTGCCGGGTGGGGTGCTTCAGGAGCACGGCGCCGTCAGCGAGCCGACGGCCCTGGCGATGGCCCAGGCCGTCCGTGAACGCCTGGGGGCGGAGTACGGCCTGGCAACCACGGGCATCGCAGGCCCCGACGGCGGAACGGCGGAAAAACCCGTCGGACTCGTCTACACCGCCCTGGCCGGTCCGAAGGGCGCCTCGGCGGCCCGACACCTGCTGCCCGGCGACCGGGCCATGGTGCGTCTCCGCTCGGCCCTGGCGGCCCTGAACATGCTGAGGCTGGAATTGCTCCACGCGTGAATTGAAAGTAAATGCGCGGCGGAGCACCTGCTCCGCCGCGTTAAGGAAGGCAATTTATGACAGCAAATTAACATGGTGGAGCAGGTGCTCCACCATGCAATAACTAAACGTGTTTGGTATAAGTGGTGTTTGGTATTATTCATTTGCCGGTTTTTGCGCAAAAAAAAGGCGACCCAAAACAGCGGGATCGCCCTCTATCGAAAAACCGTCGCTCGCGACGGGCTATCGGCCTTCGCCGGAAACGGTTGTTGTGTGCGCCGTTTGGGCGCGAAACCATCCCTCGAATTTTGCATTCGAGTTCCCACGCTTTTGGAAACACTACGGATCAGCCTTATTCCCTGGCCGAGAACCCCCATCCCTGGTGTTTTCTGCTCCATTGCCGACTGATTGCGTGAATGCACGCCCTTTTTACGTGCCATGCATTATATGGAAAAACGCCTGTTTTGTCAAGGATGCGTTTGACAAAGCCCTTTGGTGAGTGAGGATTTTATCTGGCATTTCGCCCCCAATCTGTCATCCTGAGCGAAGGCCCGAACGAAGTGAGGGCCAAAGCCTGCGGTGAGCAACGTCGAACCCG
>JAFGEJ010000020.1 GCA_016931655.1 Phycisphaerae bacterium | reverse complement strand
TAGAACGTCGGATACGGATCCTCCGCCTCCTCGGACAGATTGCGAAGCCGATTGGCCAGGCGCTCGTGCAGGCTGTGGGGCGTGAGGCGCGACGCCAGACTTACATAGTGCCACAGGCACGGCGTGCGAAAGATGAACACTCCACCGGGTTTCAGCACCCGCCGGATTTCGCGGACCAGCTCGCGGGGATGCTCCACGTGCTCCAAAACGTAATCCGACACGATTGCGTCGTAGCTCCCGTCCGCCAGCGGCCAGGTCACGCCGTCATACACGTACGCGCGGCGAAGGCTGGGGTTCCGCCCGCAGCCGGCTTCGTCGATATCCAGGCCGTCGACGGCCCGGAACGTTTTGGCGAGAAACCGCGTGGTGGGATTGTCCGGCCCGCAGCCAAGCTCCAGCACCTCGCTCGACGACGACGCGCTGGTGCGAATCAAATCCCAGTATTCGCTCGTGCCGTCCTTCCAGTTCGGCTTGGAGAAATAGTAGCGTTCGAGATATTCCTGCTGCCAGGTCATTCGCGGCCCTCCCGACACGGGGACGCCGTCGCCTCGATAACGTCGATAATGCGTCCCGTGCTTCGATCCCGGCCGAAGTGCGCTTCGTAGTATTTTCGCGCGTCAAGGCCCATGCGTTTGCGGGCGTCGGCGTCGGCGATCAGTTCCCGCAGCGCGTCGGCTGCCCCGGCGGCGTCGCCCGGCGGGACCATCCGCCCCGCCCCGGAGGAGCGCACGATCTGGGCGGTTTCCGTGTCGGCTGGGCCGATGTACAGAACCGCCCGGCCCGCCGCCAGCACGCCGTACGTCTTGCTCGGCACGAGCAGGCCCTGCGTACCCGGGCGCTGGGAAACCAGGTGCACGTCGCCCTCGGCCAGGCCGGCGGACAATTCCGCCAGCGGACGGGGCGGCGCGAATTCCACGTTGCTCAGGTTCATTTCCTTCGCCATCGCCTGCAATTTCGGGCGAAGCTTTCCGCCGCCCACGAAGCGAACGCGAAGGGCCGGGCAATCGCCAAGCATCGCCACCGCGTTCAGGGCCGTCTCCAGCTCGTGCCCCAGGCCCAGATTGCCCGAATACATCAGCGTTATCGCCGCTCCGGCGGCGGGCGGGTGATATGCGACGGCCTCGCCGGGAACCCAATTGTGCACGGTGGCGATCCGCCCAGCCGGGGCGCCGGCGAGTTGCAGGCGGCGGGTCATTACCTCGCCCAGGCTGATGACGGCGTCGGCGGTGGTGTAGATGCGCCGCGCGACGGCGGCCAGGCGACGATACAACCCGCCGGCTGGCTTCAGCGCACCCAGGGCGGCGGCGATCTCGGGATACAGGTCCATCGTCCAGAGAATCAGTTTCGCGCCCCGCCGCCGCTTCAACAGGCATCCGACCAGCGCGATGAACGGCGGCGTGGTCAGGCAGAGGCAGGCGTCCATTGGCGGCAATTGCATCGCGCGCCGCCCAGCCAGCAGGTAAAAGGACAGATAATCCGCCACGCGCCCCGGAAATCCGGACCGCCCGAACCCGCAGGCCGAGACGCGATGCACGTGCACCTCGCCGCGCAGCGATTCCGCGGGGAAAACGGTCTTTCCGCCGCCGTAGGCCCGCCGGCTGGACAGGACGTGTACTTCGTGTCCGCGCCGCGCCAAGCCGTCGGCCAGGTCCGCCAGCAACTGCCCCGTAGCCGCAACGTCCGGCGGGAAAAACTGGTTCAGCAGGAGCAGGCGCATGGCGTCAAACCCCGTTCCGAATGCGGCGCACCGCTACTTTTTGCGCGGGATTGCCCCGGTAGACGCCGTAAGGTTCCAGGTCTTTCGTCGCCACCGCCCCCAGGCCGAGCACCGCGTGCTCGCCGACCGTCACGCCCGGTCCGACGTACGTGCCCGCCGTCAGCCAGGCGCCGCGGCAGACGCGAATCGGTTTGACGATCAACTCGAACGTCGGGGAGTTGTAATCGTGGTTGCCCGTCGTCAGAAACGCGCGGTGCGCCAGGGCGACGTGGTCTTCCAGTACGATCTCGGCCAGATTCAGCAGCCAGGCGTCCTCGCCGATCCAGCAATGGTCGCCCACGGCGAGTTTCCAGGGAAACGCGACCCGCGCGCCGGGCTTGATAACCACGCCTCGCCCGATTTTCGCCCCGAACGCCCGCAGCAGCGCCCGCTTCAGGCCGTACCATCGGCCGGGCAGCAGCTCGAAGAACAGCGTGCGGACCAGAATCCACAGGGCTTCCTTCAGCGCACCGGCGCCGCGGTCGAAATCGCCCGGCGAAAACGCGGCCAGGTCCACCCTGCCGCCCGGTTGTTGCGTGGGATCGGTCATACGCGGAAATGATACCGCTTCACAGGCCGGCAATCGACTAAAAACGATGCTGTCGCTTCGTTCGGAATGCGGCGGGTTCTCCGCCTGCCTATCAATAGCACAAGACCCCGAGGCTTGCGCCTCGAGGTCTTGCACTACGGAGAGGGCGGGATTCGAACCCGCGGTACGCTTTGACACGTACACCGATTTAGCAAACCGGCGCATTCGGCCACTCTGCCACCTC
>JAFGEJ010000171.1 GCA_016931655.1 Phycisphaerae bacterium | reverse complement strand
GACCCCTCCTACGCCGGGCAGATCGTCACGATGACCTATCCGCTGATCGGCAATTACGGCGTCAACGACGAGGACGTCGAGTCGCACGACCGAAAACCCCAGGTGCGGGGCTTTGTTGTGAAGGAGCTTTCGCCCGTGGCGAGCAATTTCCGAAGCAACCGGACGCTGGGGGAATATCTCGCAGCCGCGGGGATCATGGGCCTGACCGGCGTGGACACGCGCGCCCTGACGCGCCACATTCGGGTGGCCGGGGCCATGAACGGCGTGATGAGCACGGAAATTCTCGACGACGCGGAGTTGGTCAAACGCGCCGCGGCCTTGCCCAAAATGGCCGGCGCGGACTTCGTGAAGGACGTCACACCCGCCAAAGCTTACGATTGGCCCGAGGGATACAACAGCGCCTTCGCCCAGGGGCATCGCGGGCACGGGGAAAAAACATTCAACGTGGTCGCCATCGACTGCGGCGCGAAAATGAACATTCTCCGCAATCTCGTGGAGTGCGGCTGCCGCGTGCACGTCGTACCCGCGACGGCGTCGGCCGACGAAATTCTCGCCCGCCGGCCCGACGGCCTGTTCGTCTCCAACGGCCCGGGCGACCCGGCGGCGGTCACGTACACCATCGAAACGCTGAAGAAACTTATCGGGCGCTTGCCTATCTTCGGCATCTGCCTCGGCCATCAACTGCTGACCTGGGCGCTGGGCGGGAAAACGTACAAACTCAAGTTCGGCCATCGCGGCTGCAATCAGCCCGTGCGAAACCAGGAAACCGGCAAGGTGGAAATCACCTCGCAGAACCACGGCTTCGCCGCCGAGGAGGCGTCACTGGAAAAAAGCGGCGCCGCCATTACGCACGTCAACCTCAACGACAACACCGTCGAGGGATTCACGCATCTCGAGGAGGCCCTGTTCAGCGTGCAGTATCACCCCGAAGCCAGCCCCGGCCCACACGACGCGACGTACCTGTTCGACTGCTTCCGCGGCATGATGGAAACCGGAAAGGCCCCGACGGCCCAGGACATGCACGCCGCCCAAAACGCCCTTGCCCAAGTCGGCGGCACGAGTGCATAACGCGGAAAAGAGAACACGAATAAGACGAATAAGAACGAATTACACGAATCATTTTTATGGAATAAAACAAGAAACATTCGTGTTATACGCAGCCAGTAATGCATTTACTTTTCGTGTTTGGTATAAGACCGAATGTCGCGAATGTTTTTACTGGAAAGAGAGAAGCGCTGAATAAAAATGGGTTCGCGTAATTCGTCTTTATTCGCGTAGTTATTGCATGGTGGAGCACCTGCTCCACCATGTTAATGTTTGGTTATAAATTGACTTACCGCGGCGGAGCGGGTGCTCCGCCGCGCATTTACTTTTCGTGTTTGGTATAATTCGTCTTTATTCGCGTAATTCGCGTTCTCTTCTCCCCCTGCTAAAAATTTAACATTTCCCCTTGACTTTTCCCGCGGGAAATGCTAATAAATTAGCATTCGCAAACTCGTCTTCACCCGCGGTGTTGTAGGCATCGCTCAGAGCAGAAAAGCAAAGGGACACACGATGGCCAAGGGAAACGAAGATCATCTTTCGCGACGGGAGCGTCAGATCATGGACGTTCTGTACAGCCGCCAGCAGGCGTCCGTCGCCGACGTTCGACGCGAACTGCCCGACCCGCCGAGTTACTCCGCGGTCCGGGCGCTGATGCGGATTCTCGAAGACAAGGGACACCTCCACCACCGCAAGGACGGCCCGCGATACCTGTATATCCCGACGCAGTCGCGCCGCCAGGCCGGCCGATCCGCCGCCCGACGGCTGCTCGAGACCTTCTTCGACGGCTCCGCGTCCAAGGCGATGGCGGCGTTCCTGGAAGCCGGCGACGCGAAAAACAATCCGGCTGAGCTCGATCGGCTGGCGAAGCTCATCGATCAGGCGCGAGAGGAGGGACGTTGAGCATGAATCCCTTCCACGAAATCAACACGATTCCGCTGCTGGCGATTCTGCTGGACGCGACGGGCAAGGGCCTGGTGCTGATCCTGCTGGCCTGGGGCGTCTCCCGCCTGTTGCCTCGGGCCTCGGCGGCTGGGCAACACACCGTCTGGACACTGGCCGTCGTGGCCTTATTGGCGTTGCCGATTCTCTCAGCCGCCCTGCCGCAATGGCAACTGCCCCTCCTGCCCGAATGGGCGCAGTACCGGCAGCCTGTCGAGGAACCCGGCGAGGAATTGCCGGCTCCAACCGATTCGCTTTCCGACGAAACCGGCAGTGCGGGGCTACCGCCCCGCGAACAGATTGACGAACTCGAGGAAGAACCTTTTTCGTCGCGGGATAACAAAAGCATGGCCGTTCTTCCCGAGGAAACGGATGAATTATCGACTATGGCACAGGACGTGGGCGCTCGAAAAAGGCCGCGAGCGCCTTTGCTTCGCTCCGAAGCCGGCCCCCAGGTTCGCGCCTGGCCGGCGTGGGCGGTGGCGACCTGGCTGGCGGGGGCGGCTGTGGTATTGCTGCCGCTGATGCTGGGAAGCTTCACGGCCTGGCGGTGTGTGCGACGAGCCAGGCCGATGACGGAGGGAGCCTGGCCGGCGCTGCTGGGCGAGTTGGCCGATTCGTTGCGCCTGGGCCGATCGGTGCGGCTGTGCCAAAGCGCCGCGGAGGACATCCCAGCCGTCTTCGGCCTGTTTCACCCGACGATTCTCGTCCCCGCCTGCGCGGACGACTGGAGCGAGCAGCGCCGCCGCGTCGTACTGCTGCACGAGCTGGCGCACGTGAAGCGCCGCGACTGCCTCACGCAACTGCTGGGGCAACTGGCCTGCGTGCTGTACTGGTTCAATCCGCTGGCCTGGCTGATCGCGCGGCAGTTGCGGATCGAGCGCGAACGCGCGTGCGACGATCTGGTTCTGTCCGCCGGGCAGAAACCCAGCGAGTACGCCGATCATTTGCTGGAGATGGTCCGCACGCTGCGCAGCCGGGCGTGCCCGAGCCTGGCCGCCGTTGCCATGGCGAAAAAGTCCAACTTCGAGCACCGCCTGCTGGCGATCCTCGACGCGGCCCGGCCTCGCAAGGCCCTGACGAAAGCCGCCACGACCGTCGCCTTCTTCGCCGCCGTCGCCGTCCTCCTGCCGCTGGCCATGCTGCACGTGACGACAAAAAAGGACACAAAAAATTCATCACGCACATCGTCCCTCTCTGACGTTCCCACAACCCAGCCGATTCACGACATTGGTTTTTATATCATTACTTCTCCTGAATCTGTCGGCCGGGCGAGTCTTGCGTCGATGGAAAATCTAAAGCTGGCGGCGAAACCGTTTATCGGCCGGGACGACATCCGGTACTATGACTGGAAAAACCATACCATCCATCTCAAATTGGACATGAAAAAGCGGTTCTCCGCGTTAATGAAAAAAAGGAGGCCTACTGTACCCTTCGTCGTGGTTGCGGATGGCCGGCGACTCTACGTGGGAATGCTGATGAACCCCGTCTCTTCCGAAGCATACCCCGACGTTCCGATTATCTGCACGGAATTGCTTCCCGCGGAAACGAAACGACAGAATACAATTCAAATCCAACATCCTCCCTATAAGGGACATGATCGACGAGACAATAAGATACTCAAGCGGGTTTTGGGAGAAATGAATCTTCTGAAAGCCGACGACGTTCCCGCACCCCCCGCCGTCCGACCAACGGTCCAACCAACGTGGAAGGATGGGGTTTTGAGTGTTGATGTAAGCAATGGTGCTCGTGTGGGAATTGTCGGCGTCTCGAAGCTGGGCCGGCGGCCACGGGTTTGGTGGCGGGCGGATGGGCGGAAGATGGACGCCGCACCGTATGCCGGCGCTAAGCAAAAGTGGCGGTATCAGTATGAGATTCTCCTGCGCCGGCAAGCCGACACTGAGGTGGAATGGATCTGGGACGTGCCCGGCGCGAAGCTCTTTAAGCCGGGGGGAACGCCCAAAGACAAACATGGAAAAGCGCTTCCGAATATGCAGTCGCTGCTGGTGAGTTATGACGGCCAGAGAAAGACCACGAATCTGCGCTATGCCGTCTCCACGGGCCAGT
>JAFGEJ010000170.1 GCA_016931655.1 Phycisphaerae bacterium | reverse complement strand
TTCGACTTCGCTCACCACAGGCCCCGCTCGAAGACTCGCTACGCTCAGGATGACAACTGGATATTTTTTGATGTGACAAAGTACTAGTGCCCAGTCCCTATTCTTTCCGGATATCCGCTCCCAGTGCGATCATCTGTTCAGGGAAGCGGGCGAAGGTTTTTTTAACGCAATCGCAATCCTCGATGATCGTACGTCCGCCGGCTGTCAGGGCCGCGACGGTCATGGACATGACCACGCGGTGGTCCTGATGGCTGCTGACCCGCGTCCCCTGCAGCGGGGATTTTCGGATCACCAGGCCGTCCTCGCGCTGAGAAATATCCGCGCCCATCGCCGAGAGGTTCTGCTGCATGGCGGCGATGCGATCGCATTCCTTTCCGCGGCAGATGGCGGCGTTGGTGAGTGTGGTTTCGCCCTCGGCAGCCGTTCCGACGACGGCCAGGGCGGGCAACTGGTCGATGAAGTCGTTGCAGTCGATGGTGCGCCCGCGTAATTGGCTGGAGCGCGCGATCAGGCAGCCGTCCTTGACTTCGATGTCTCCGCCCATTTCGCGCAGCACGTCCACGACGCGCTTATCGCCCTGCGGATCGTCCATGTCCATTTCGGGCACGCGCACCTCGCTGTTGGGCGTGATCAGGGCCGCGATGATCGGATACAGCGCGCCGGACCAGTCGCGCGGCACGGTATACTCGAAGCCGCTCCAGCGGCTCTGCCCGCGCACGCGGTAATGCTCGAAATTCTCGTTGCTGTATTCCGCCCCGACGCGATCCAGCCAGCTCAGCGTCACGCCCACCCAGGGTTTCTCCCCGGCGTTGCGCACGATCAGTTCGGTCGGCGCGTCGGCCAGGCAGGAGGCAATCAGCAGCCCGGAGACGAACTGGCTGTCGGCGCCGTCCAGTTCCGCCCGTCCGCCGCCCAGCCGCCCCCGCACCACCACCGGCGCGTGCCCGTCGCCCTTGGTGCAGACCGCCCAGGCGCCCAGTTGGTTGATCGCCTCCACCAGCGGCCCCATCGGCCGAATGCGGCGCAGCGAATGGTCGCCGGTCAGAACGGTGTGTCCCTCGCAGCAGGCCGCCAGGGCCGTAAAGAACCGCAGGATGATCCCGCTGTTTCCGCAGTGAATCACGTCGCCGGGGGTCTGGAGTTTTCCGCCCGTGCCCTGGATTTCCCACACGTCGCCGGCGTGGGGTTCGACGGCCGCCCCGAACATTTCCAGCGCTTCGGTGGCGAACATCCAGTCGTTGCTGACCGCCGGGGCGGTGATTTTGCTCTCGCCGTCCGCCAGGCCAGCCATAATCAACGCGCGAAACGAATGACTCTTGTTCGGCGGAATCTTCGCCGTGCCGTGCAATCCACCGCAGGGATCAATCACCAAATTCATACCAGGCTCCCATGATGGCGGGAAACGCCACGCGCCCATGCTATGCGGCCGAAGGGGTATTTGCAAGGCTTGGGCGGATTTGTGTTTCGCCCGACGAGCAGAAACGTTTTCTACAAACGACTACGAGTGCAGTTGATCTCCCCTCAGTTGTGCCCGAACGGCGGGGGTGTAGACAGGCCCGCCTTTCAGCAGCCGGCTGGTGTAAACGGTAACGTGCTCGGCGTAAAGAGTTTCGTTATCGTCCGGCGTCTTGCCGGCCGCGACGCGAAGGGCCTCGGCGTCGCGGATGTATTTCACGCGCGCCAACGTGATGTGCGGCGAGAAGGGCCGATGCTCACGCGGGAATCCCAGCGGCTCCAACGCCTGTTCGATCCGCTCGAACAACTCCGCCATCCGCCCGTCCGGGCCGGCCACGTCCGCCCAGACCATGCGCAGACTTCGCCCCGCCGGCGGAATCAGCTGGAGCCTTCCCACGGCAAAATCGAATGGTTTAGCGCCGGCGGCGACGGCCTGGACGACGCGGCAGACCTCCGCGAGTTGAACGTCGGCTACCTCGCCGAGAAACTTCAGCGTCACGTGGAAATTTTCGGGCGAGACCCAGTTCACTCTGTCGCCGCGTCCGACGGCTGACTGCAACGCGCTGCGCATGGCGATCAGCCGGCGGCGAACCGCCTCGTTGCCGTCCAGCGCGATAAACGTGCGATGGAACATATTATTGCTCTGTTACAATCATGGGAAAAAGAAAGAAAATCCGCCACAAAGAGCACAAAGGTCACAAAGAAGAGGAAAAACAAACCTTATTTTGTTGTTTTTACTTTGTGACCTTTGTGTCCTTTGTGGCAAAAAAATCTTTTCAACAAAGCAACATGATGTTTACGTCTTGGCGGGGCCGAGCAGGTCGCGGACCGCCCTGGCGACGTCGTGTTGGCGCATGAACGTTTCACCGACGAGAATTGCGCAGACGCCGGCCTCGGCGAGTTTCTCGACGTCCCGCGGCGTGGAGACGCCCGACTCGCTGACCACCGGCACGTCGTCGCCGGCCAGCTCGCGCAGGCGGAGAGTCGTGTTGAGGTCCACCTCAAAGGTGGTCAGGTCGCGGTTGTTCACGCCCAGCAGGCTGTACGCCCGGTGCGGGAAGCCCACGAGGCTGCGCACCTGGAGGAGTTCCTCGACGTTGTGCACTTCCAGCAGCACGGTCATGCGCAGCTCGGTGGCGAGGATCATCAGGTCCATGATGTCCCCGCCCGGCAAGGCCGCGGCGATCAGCAGAATCGCGTCCGCGCCGGCGGCCCGCGCTTCGTAGACCTGCCACGGGTCGAGGATGAAATCCTTGCGGAGCAGGGGCAGGTCCACCGCGTCCCGGACGGCGCGGAGGTACTCCAGGCTCCCCTGGAAATACGGCCCGTCGGTCAGCACGCTCAAGGCCTGGGCGCCGGCGGATTCGTAGGCCTTCGCCAGAGCGACCGGGTCGAAATCCTCGCGGATCACGCCCCTGGAGGGCGAGGCCTTTTTGATTTCGGCGATCAGATTCACGCGCCGCGCGGGCGGCTGGGTGACGGCGGCGAAGAAATTCCGCGCCGGCGGGGCCTTTTGGGCCGCGGTTTGCAGCGCCGCCAGCGTCACGGCCTCGTGCAGCCGGGCGACTTCTTTCCGCTTGGTTTCCAGGATCGTGTGCAATATATTCTTCGGCATTGTGGTTCCCACGGTAACGAAAGGAAGATATCCCTGTCAAACGCAATGTCTCCAGTGTTGTTTTCCCTCGCCGGCGCGGAGGCCCCCGCCGACGCGAACGCCCAGGTGGTCCTCTCCGAGGCGGCGAGTTATACCCAGTGCGCCCTGATTATCTTCGGGACGATCCTGCTGCTGATCTGGTGCGCCCGGCGGGTGTTTCGGCCCGGAAAGCTCTCGCTGTCGGACACGCCCGGCCGGCCCAATACGCTCACGGCCCTGCACGTGATCGGCGCGTTCCTGTTCTGGCAATTGGCCGGCGAGGCGGCGAGATATCTCCTGGAACTCACGCCCCTGGATGAAACGTACGTTCCGCTGCTCTCCGGCGTGATCCGGCAGACGGCCTGCCTGCCGGTGCTGCTGGTGGTGGGACATCTGACGTTCCGTCACGGGCTGCAGCGGGGCCTGGGGCTGAGCATGCGTCACTGGGCATTCGACGCCCTGCGAGGGCTGTACGCCGCGATGGCGGTCTTTCCGGTGTGCATCGGCCTGGCGAAACTCTTCGGCTGGCTGACGGCGCTGCTGCGTCCGGAATGGGTTCAGCCGCACTCCCTGCTGGTGACGTTGCGGGAGGCCTCGCCCGCCTGGGGTGTGGTAGTGACCCTCTCAGCCGTCGTGCTGGCGCCCCTGGTGGAAGAACTGCTCTTCCGCGGCCTGCTGCAATCCATGCTGCGGCGCTATCTGAACAACCCCTGGCATGCGACGCTTCTGACGGCGGGGATTTTCGCCCTGTTTCACATCTTCACGCCGCAGAACGTCCCTGCCCTGTTCGTCCTGGGACTGGTGCTGGGCTACAACTACGAACGCTGCGGTCGACTCGGGCCGGTCGTTCTCATCCACGCCCTGTTCAACGGGATCATGGTCCTGCTGAACGTGATCTGACGATTTTTTTCCGGGGAACCCTCTCCCCGTTGTCGCTGCCGCGACGTGAGAAACGCAGCCCTTATCCCTACGGAGTTTTCGATTCGCGTTCTCTTGCGCCGCGTGTCGCACCGGCCAGGCGGATTCGTTTTCGCAGCAGCAGGAGAACCGCCAGGAAGCCTCCGATCGGGCCGCCGATGTAACCGCCCAGATGGATGCCCCACGTGCAGCAGAACCGTTCCGGCCGCCAGAGGCCATGGGCCGTCAAAAGACCCAGATCGTCACTGAACCTCGCCAGATATCCCCCATATCCCAGCACGCCGCCCAGCACGCCGAACAACGCCGCCGTCAGAACCGGTATCGCGACCAGGCGATACAGGCTTTGATAGGGCAATTGCGGCAGCGTTTTGTGCGGATTGTTGGCCAGCAGCACCGCCACGCCCAGCAGCAACCCGACGGTCCAGGTAGCCATTGCGCCGATTTTCATCGCCTCCCAATGCAACGCGACGGGGTTCGGCGGCGTATCCGGGCCGAGTACGCCCTCCAGATTTTTCCCGTAGTAAAAATACTCCCACGAAATCGACGAGGAAACCAGATCGTTCACCACGCCGTACGCCATCGCGATCAACACGACAACCGCCAGAAAAACATACTCCCGCCAGCGGCGCGCATGACGACCTTTGCGGCGAATGTCCCACACCGCCAGCAGAGCGAAAATCGCCACGCCGCCGGCGATGCGAACCGCCAGGCCGGCGTTCGTGAATATCAGCCAGTTCCAGAATTCACGCATGGAATAACGTTTCGCTTTTGTTGTTTACGCAATAGAAAACTATTTGAGGCCGTCCAGGAATTCAGGTAACCAAAACATGAATGGAGTTTTCCTGAAATCTTGTTGTTTTTCTTCGGCCCGAAGGGCCAGGAAGCATTTGGCCGGGGGTGAGCGAAGCGAACCCCCGGAAGAAGGTTTATTTTTTTATAGCCCCAACGGGGCGACAGCAACTCTTCCTTCTCATTACACTCGCTGTCGTCCCGTTGGGACTCAAATCAAAGAATTCGTTTCCGGGGGCCGGTAGGCAGGCAGGTTCGCTTCGCTCACCCCCGGCTAGCAGCCCGTTTAGAAAGTCTTTATTCGTGTCGCGGGCGTCTCGCCCGCGCGTGTCGCGGCCA
>JAFGEJ010000169.1 GCA_016931655.1 Phycisphaerae bacterium | reverse complement strand
GTCCCTTCGGGACGAGGATAAAAACAACAAAATATCGGGGAAACTTCATTCAGACTTTTGTTGTCTGAATTCCTGGACGGCTTCACAATATTCAATAATCAATATTCAAATTACAAACAATAGCCAATACTCAATAACCAACATCCAAAATCCGGGAATCTGTGGGTTTTTATTGAAAATTGAGTATTGTTTGGATATTGGAATTTGAATATTGAGTTTTTTCTTCTCTGTGTTCTCTGTGTCTCTGTGGTCAGATTTCTTTCTTTCTCTTCGGCCAGGGGGAGTAGATTTCCGCCAGAATTGCACCGAGGACAGCCGAGCACGTAAACGCCAGCACGCGCCACAGCAGGCCGCCCAGGAACACGTCCCACCACGTTCTGGAGGCAACCACGCCGCGAACTTCCGTCGCGTATACCCAGAATCCGCCGTGAATGGCCGTGAACGTGACCGACGAAACCACGCCCACAAGAAAGGCCATAATGATGCGCCGTTTTGCGTCGGATCGGCCGGCGAAGATCGTCGCGGCGGCTCCGGCGAGCATCGGCGTGAAAATTGCCAGCCACCAGAGTTTCTTGAGAGAGGTGACCTGCTGGTATTGTTGAATCCACGTCCAGTCGAAGGCGGAGAAAATCGCCAGGATTCCCACAACCAACGCCGGGACGTGCCAGACGCGAGGCGAAAGCGTTTCTCGCGCCTTGTCCTTTTCGTGCAGGCGGCGGCGAATCGTCAGCGGATAGTTGTAGAACAGGTCGAAGACGGCGTGTTCCAGCAGCGCTCCGCGCTCGCCGAAGACGGGCACGATGCGCACCGCGCCGGTTGCCCAGTGGGCGGCCATGAACCGCGCCAGCGTCGGATACCGATAGGCCATCTGGATCGGAAACGACAGGTACCCGATGTATTTGAAGAAGCCCATGAACACGGCGATGTTGTAGTCTTTGAAGTTCCGCTCGCGGATCACGAGGTACAGCACGTACAGGCCGCGAACCAGCGAACCGGGGGAAATGGGTGTGAATTGAAACGCGACTAAAATCGCGCCGGCGCGTGTCCATGCTTGATTGAACGATAACTCCGGATGCTGCATCACGTACCAGATCGCCACGGCCACCGAAACGATCTGCGTGACCGGCAGTGTGCAGACGTGAACCGCGAGGCTCTTGAGGTACTTCTGGATGAACGGTTCCTTGATGCGCGACAGGATCATCTCGGCGTCCTCGTCGGTGAGCATGTGATTCTTCCGCCCTTCCGTGACCATGTCGCGAAGCCACTGCTCTCGCAGTTCGGCGTTGAAGTAGAGTTTCACCGGGCGGACGAAAATCGTATGAGCCAGATTTTTGGCGTACTGGCGGTCCGTCAGCAGGCGATGCAGGAAGATCGGAAGGACCGACAGCGGCAGATGAGCGCAGTAGCGCGGCAGGCTTTCGGAGAGGCGCAGGGCCGTTACGTCGCTGACGCGCCCCGCGCGCAGCCAGGCGGTGAGTTGTTCCATCCGCCGCGCCAGCAGCGCGCGGAGGAAATATCGCCCGCTGGTGAGTATGGAGGCGTAGTGTTTGCGAAGGTCCGCCCGTCCCCAGATGCGCCGCAGCAGGACCGCCGCCGGTGCGATTACGATTCCGGCGATCATCGGCAGGATGATTTCCCGCGACCAGCGGCCCGTTGCGATTGCGGCGATGAAAAACCCGACAGCCGCCGCTATGCCCATCGCCGGCAGGCCGCCCAGCAGCCAGAACAGCCAACTAACCAGGCCGTTGCGGTGCAGTCGGGCCGTCGTCGCTTCGTCGGTGATGTTCCGCACACGCCAGCCGGTGACGTTTGCGAGGCGGATTTCGCCCCAGAGCTTCGGACTGCACAAAAGTCGCACATGGTTGTGCGTCACGTCGATCTGTCCGTCGCGGTAACGGCGCTCGGCCTGGGTTAGCTCTTCCAGCGCCGGGGCCATGTCGTGGAAGTCCGCTTCGTGATCGCGGACGAAGGCGTGGAGCTTTTTCAGGCTGCCGCGGTCGAACTGCACCAGGCTGCCTCGCCAGAACCCTTTGAAGATCAGCGGCACGTCGCCGGGGGCCATCGGTAAAAACGGCAGCAGCGCCAGGCCGGCGCGAAAATCGACCGCCGTTAAGCCTCTCAGCGGGTCTTCGTTGGTGTCCAGGCGTTTCAAAGCGTTGGGTTGAGACTTGCAGGTCCACCATTCGTACTGGCGGGCGAATTCCGGCGCGCCCATTTCGTGCAACAGTTTTACAAACGCGGCCATGAATTTCCGCTTGGCGCAGTATTCCGGCGAGCCGGCCCGCGGATCGACGGGGGCCGTGTGCTTCCAGCGTTTGCGGGCGTCCAGGTGGTCGTTGACCTCGTATCGCCACACGCGCCCGTCCACCCACTCGCTGATCTCGCCGCAGCCGCCCAGTGTCGAATCCACGAACGTCGCCAGGATGTCCACCACGCATCGCTCGTCGTCGAATCGCACGCCGGCGGCGCGGCGGATGAATTTCTGCCACAGCGCCCCTGCGCGGGCGGCGGCGGGATTGCATTGCAGGGCGAAGGGCGCCTGGAAGCCCGCCCGGTAGATCGCGTCGCGGAAGAGTCTTGCGCCGTTGCTCGGCGGGATGAGGATTTTCATCGCGTACACGCCGCCGACGCGCAGGCCTTCGATGGAATCGTCGAGCGGATCGAGGCCCAGGACCGCGACCTTATACACCTGCCCCGCGAAGCCGCCGCCGACGAATTTCTCGATCCGCAGGCGCATCATAGCCGTGTGGGCCGGGAACACGCCCGTGGCTTCGTAGGTCAGTTCCTCGCCGGCCTCGTATCGCACGACGTGCATCGGCCGATGAACGTTCGTCTCGTCGTACTTCCGGGCGAGCGTTTGAATGGTTTCCGTAGTGATAAAACGTCTCCTCGCGTCCAGCCGTTCCGAAGAACGTATACCCTCTATTATCGGACAATTCCTCGCGGGACTGCGTAAAGTTCCGCATCATATCTTTTTGCCGCGAGTTTCACAATCGCTTCGCCCGGCGTGTGCTTGCGAATCGTCCCGGCGGCGGACACAATAGCGTTCGATGGAACCCACGGGCCGACAGGATGAATTGATCGAGCAACTTCTCGAACAACTCCTCGCCCCCGACGCGAGGGCGGTGCTGCTGTACGGCCCGGCTGGGTGCGGAAAGACCACCGCCGCGCTGGAAGTGTACCGCCGCTTCGCCCCGGAAGGCGAGGTTCCCACCGCCCGGCTGCTGGCGCCCAATGACGCCGCCGCTCGCGACCTGACGCGCCGCTTGCTGGCGACGACGGATCGCGGCGTGCTGCTCCATCCCCGCGCGATGACGTTCGCCGACCTGGCTGGGCGCGTGCTTTCCGCCGCAGGCAGGCCGATGCGACGGATCGGAGGCCCGCGGCGGCGCCTGCTGCTTCGGCGGATCGTTCGCGACCTGCACACAGCCGGCGCGTTGCGCCACCTGGGATCGGTCGTCGATACGCCGGGCCTGATTACCGCGCTGCAACGCAACCTCTCCGAACTGAAGCGGGCCACCGCCGACCCGGAGGAATTGGCCCGCCGCGTGGGTTCCTCGTCCGGGCCGGCCGGCGACGTGCTGCGGGTCTACCAGGCCTATCAGCAGGCCCTCAACGCCGCAAACGCCTGCGACGCCGACGGGCAACTCTGGCTGGCGCGGGACGCCCTGCGCGACTGGCCCGAAGAGGGCCTGAACGCACTGGGATTCCCGAATCTCCGAGTGCTGATCGTGGACGGCTTCACGGACTTCACGCCGACGCAGTTGGAAATTCTCGCCCTGCTTCGGCCCGGCCTGGAGCGATTGATCGTCACGCTGCCCCTGGGCGGCGAAGGGGACGGCCGGGATCGGCTCTGGCTGTGGACGCGGCGAACGCAAGACCGCTTGCGCGAAGCCCTGGGCGACGATCCGCGGGAAATTTTTCTTGCCGGGCATTCGCGGGAAAATGCGTTTACCGAACTGACCGGGAACGTCTTCCGATACGACGTGATTTTCCCCCGCCCGGACGGATTGGAAATTATTGCCGCTCCGGGCATGGAGGCCGAGGTGCGGGAAGTCGCCCGGCGGGTCAAGCGACGGCTGCTTTCGGGCCGGGCGCCGCGCGTGGCGGTCCTCGCGCGGGATATCGAGCCGTATCGTCCCGTCATCGAGCGCGTCTTTCGGCGGATGCACATCCCCGTTCGCCCGGCGGGCCAGCCGTTGTGCGATGCGCCGGCGGTGAAATTCTGCTTTGCAGTGGCGGACCTCGCCCAGCCGGGCCGCGACGGCCTGCGGCAGCCGTTCGCGTTTCGGCAAATCCTGCGCGTGTTGCGGAACAGCTATTTTCGCCCTGAAGCCTTCGGGGCGTTCGACGCGACGACGGTTGCCGTCGCGGAAATGATTATCCGGCGTGGGAACGTGCTGGCCGGCCGGGACGCCTGCGCCCGGGCGGTGGAACGCCTAGCCCATCGCGCTATCGCCGACGAGGACGGCGAACCGCTCGATCTTGGCCCGCTTTGCGCCGACGAATCGGCCTTGCGATCCGCCGGCGATCTGCTCAGCGCCCTGTTCGACCTGGCCGAGGCCGCCCGCACGCCGTCGGGCTTCCTGACGATGCTCGAGAAGCTGGATTTGCCCGCCGCCATCCGTCGCCGCGACGACCCCGCCGGCGTCGCGCGAGACCTGGCCGCCCTCGACGCGCTGCGTCAGAACATGGTGAGTCTGGCGGATGAGTTTTCCACGGACTCGCCGGCTGATCTCGAAGCGCTGCGCGATGCGCTGGGGGAAATTTCGCTTCCCGCCCCGCGCGGCGAGAGCCTGGTGGACGTGCTGGACGTGCTCGACGCACGCGCCCCGCGATGGGATCACGTGTTTCTGCTCGGCTGCGACGAGGGGCAATTTCCCCGGAGGTTCTCCGAAAATTCCCTGCTGGGCGAGGCCGACCGCCGCGCCTGGCGCGACGCGGGCGTGCGCCTGGACCTTCGCGGCGACCTGACCGCCCGCGAGATGCTTTTGTTTTACCTGGCCGTCAGCCGGGCCGAGAAGACGCTGACGATCAGCTATCGCAAAAGCGACGCGATGGGCCGGCCCGGCGCGCCGGGCGGATTCCTGCAGGCGTTGGTGGACGGCCTGGGCGGGTTCGACGCCCTGCACGCCGACGGTGCACTGACCTCCCCGCCGGTGGGGCAATTCATACCGCCGGCTGAGCAGATCGCCGCGGAAAGCGAAGCCCTCGCCGCGGCCGTGATGGGACAATTCCAGCGCGAAGGGCAAAGCTCGCCGGCCGTCTTGCGGTGGGCGGAGCAAAACGCCGCCGCCCGTCTGCGACGCGCCGTGATCGGCGCGAACGTGCTCCGGCGGCGCTGGGCGCCCGGAGCCTGCGGGCCGTTCGACGGCCGATTGAACGACCCGGTGCTGCTGGAGGAACTTCGCCGGACCGTCCCCGCGCAAACCATTTTTTCCGCGGCGCAACTCAGCACGTACAACCAGTGCCCGTGGCGCTATTTCGCGCGATACATATTAAATGCGGCGCCGCTGGAATCGCCCGACCGCCAACTGCAGGCCGTCGATCTGGGCCTGTTCTGTCACAACGTGTTGTGTGCGACGCTTTCGGGCCTGGCCGCGTCGCGGGGCAGGCCCCTGGCGATTACGCGCATCGACGCCGATACGCTGCTGGATGCGCTTGATCAGGCCTTCCAGGCCGAGGCGCGGCAAATCGAGGCCCGCCGACCGGTATACCCGGCCTTGTGGGACATCCAGCGGCGGCAGATGCGAAAACAACTCCGCGAATATCTGCTCGCGCAACAGACGGACGAGGTGTTTCAGCCGGAATGTCTGCGGTTTGAGCTGAGCTTCGGGCGGCAGAAGGATCCAGCCGAGTGGATGGACCCCGCCAGCCGGCCCGAACCGGTGGAGGTCGAAACGCCGGTCGGTACGATTCGCCTTCGCGGGCGGATCGACCGCGTGGACCGCGTGAAAACCGCCGCCGGCGAGGGGCTGCTCGTGGTGGACTACAAGACCGGCCGACTGCCCGGCCCGAAGGAAAGCCTGGAGGGTCGAAACACGCAGATGCCGCTTTACACCGCCGCGGCGGAATCGCTGCTGGGCGCCCCGGCCCTGGGCGGCGCGTTCCACGGCCTGAAAGAGAACAGGAAGAGTTTCTTTTCCTCTGTGAAGGTCGAACGCGGGAAGCTGAAGGAGGATAAAACCTACGCCGAAAACCGCGAGCAGGCCCTTGCCGCCGTCGCGCGGGCGGTGGAGGGAATCGCCGCGGGACAATTTGACGTATCCCCGGCCAAAGACGCCTGCCGGTATTGCGACTATCGGCGGATGTGCCATTTTTCGCCCGCGCGGGATGAACTGCGTCGCGTCGCGGCAGGGGGGGCGTTGCGATGAAGCCTCTGGAACTGACGCCCGCGCAGCAGGCCGCCGCCGTCGAACGGGCCGGGAAGAATACCGCGCTGCTCTCGGGCGCCGGTTGCGGAAAGACGCTCGTTTTGGCGCGGCGCTTCACGGAACTGCTGATGTCGCACGCCGCCACAGCCGATCCGCAGGGCCGGGCCGAGGCGATGAGCCGGTTCGTCGCGCTGACGTTTACCGACAAGGCCGCCCTGGAGATGGCCCAGCGCGTCCGGGCGCTGTTGCGCGACCTGGCGGCCCGCGCCGGCAGCGACGAAGACCGCCGAGGGCTGCTGGGCTGGCTGGAGGCCGCCTCGGAGGCGAGAATCAGCACGATCCACGGCTTTTGCGCCGCCGTGCTGCGGGCCTGCGCCGTGGAGGCGGGGCTGGACCCGGCCTTTACCGTCTGCGCCGAGACGGTCGTGACCGATCGCATGATCGCTGAGGCGGCGGAGGAGACGATCCTCTCGGCGCTGGAAGAAGGCGACGTCGGGACGGCTGACCTGCTGACGGAAACGACGTTCGACTCCCTCGTGAAAATCGTGCGCGACTTGGTGGAGCGGCGCACGCAATGCGATCTGCACGCCTTCATCGACCCGGCCCGGACGCTGAAATGCTGGCGCGAACAACTGCAACAGGCAAGACAGGCCGCTCAACAGCGCCTGCGAGAGGATAAATCACTCGCCCAATGGACCGAAACGCTGAATACGTTCTCGTGCTCCGATACGGCCGACAAACTCTATCCGTTCGTCGCGGAGGCGAAGGCGTCTCTTCAACAAATTCTCAACCAGCCGCTGGAACAATGCGGCGAGGCGTTTGCAAACATGGAACGATGCGGGAAACCCGGAAACGCCGGAAAACAATCCGCTTGGCCTGTGTCGCCCAAGGACATTCACGCCAAGCTGAAAGCCCTCGCTGCCGCCGTCAAGGAATATGCTCCGCCGGCGGAGAATTTTACCGAAATCGACGAGCAATCCGCCCGCGCCGCGGCGGCGCTGGCGCGGCTGGCCGTCGCAGCCGACGAACGCTACCGCCGGGCGAAGCGGGCCGGCAGCCTGCTGGACTTCGACGACCTGATTCTCCACACGCGTGACCTGCTGAAAAACAACGGCGCCCCGCGAAAACGCCTCGCCAGCGGCGTGGAGCAACTGCTCATCGACGAGGCCCAGGACACCGACGCGACCCAACTGGATCTGCTGCTGTCGCTACTGCGAAGCGACCCCGACACGCCGCCGCCGGAGGGAAAACTTTTCCTCGTCGGCGACGCCAAGCAGAGCATCTACCGCTTCCGCGGCGCACAGGTGGAGGTCTTTGAAAATTTATGCGAAACGCTCGGTTCTTCCCGCCGCGTGGACCTGGACGTATCCTTCCGCACGAACGAAGCGGGCACGAGCTTCGTCAATGACGTGTTCGGGCCGATGATGGGCCGGGCTTACGCACCGATTCACAGCCACGGCAAGGCCGGGCCGGGACATCCGAGCGTGGAAATCCTCCTTGCCGAAGCATCCGCGGAGGACGGCCGGGCTGGGGAGTTTGAAGACGCCGAATCCGCCGTCGCCGCCCAGGCGGCCCTGACGGCACAGCGAATCGCCGAGATGCTCGCAGGAGGCGAGAAGATCGTCCGAGACGCCGAAACGAAGGCCTACCGCCCCGTGCGAGCGGGGGATATCGCGATCCTCTTTTCCCGTATGCCGCCGAGCCTGCTGTTTGAACGCGAACTGCAAAAGAGGAACCTGCCGTATTACGTCGTCGCAGGCGCGGGCTTCTTTCACCAGCAGGAAATCCACGACGCCCTCAACGCCCTGCAGGCGGTGGCCAATCCGTTCGACGACCCGGCCGTCCTCGGCGCACTGCGCAGCGCGATGTTCGGCCTGTCCGACGACACGCTGATGCACCTCGCCCGGACGCACACGCCGCCGTATCTGCCCGGCCTGGCCCCGCGGCGCCTGGCGGAGAAGATCGGCCAGGAACAGCTCGAATCGCTGCACTTCGCCTGTGACCTGCTCAGGCGCCTCTCGGCCCGGAAGGACGCGATGGGCGTGGACGAATTGCTTCAGCGGCTGATCGAGGAGACCGGCTATGAGGCGGCACTGCTCAGCCGGCCCCAGGGTCGGCGGGCGGCGGGCAACGTACGACGGCTTCTCGAATACGCCCGCGCCGCGGCTGGGCGAATGGACCTGGCGGAATTCATCGCGGAAATGAACGAGCAAAGCCTCAGCGAATCGCGGTTTGAGCAGGCGTCCGTCGCGGGGGAGGACGAGGACGTGATCCGCCTGATGACGATTCACAAGGCCAAGGGTCTGGAATTCCCGGTCGTGTTCGTGCCCGATCTGAATCGCGGGCGGCGGGAAAAAACCAGGAAGGTTCTCTTGCGACGGGACTGGGGTCTGACAACCGGACTTGTTTTCGGACGGGGCGACGCGAACGAGTGGGACGAGGAAGAGCAAAACGGGGACAAGTCCCCCGCGCCGCTGGCGCATCGCCTGGCCGCGGCGGCGGAGAAAGACGACCAGGCGCGGGAAACGCTGCGGAGTTACTACGTCGCGCTGACGCGCCACGAAGATCACCTCGTACTCGTCGGGGCGGATATGCGAGGCAAGGACGGGCGAATCCGGGAGACGGGCAGTTTCCTGGCGCAACTGGACGACGTGCTGGACATTTCCGGGCGGCTCGGGGCCGGCGAAACAATTCTGCCCTACGGCGGCGGGAAGTATCAGGCGATTCTGCGACGCGAAACGCCCGGACCGCCCGTCGTATCCCCAGCCGTTTCGACGACGAAGCCAAGCCGGCTGGACTCAGGAAACGATTCCACGCCGCCGCTGCTGGGGCCCTTGCCGGAATCTCTCGGCGAGGTGGAATTGGCCGTCACGGCCCTGAGCGATTTCGAGCAGTGCCCGGCCTTGTTTCACTGGCGATACGAACTCCGCGGGCCGGAGGGAGATTTCGGATTCAGGAAACAGCAGGAGATTCATCCTATTCCAGGTTTACAATCTGAAATCGCTGTGGAACCGACCCCAAATCTGAAATTTGAAATTCAAAATTTGAAATCCGAAATCTCTCCCGCACTGCTGGGTACGCTGCTGCACCGCTGCATGGAGTTGTACCACTTCGCCCGTCCCCAGCCGGCGGGGGAGCTGATCGCCCGCGTGCTGGCCGAGCGGGACGACCTGCCGCCGACAAACGCCGAGGAACTTACAGCCTTGTTAGAAGGAATGCTCGCGACGTTCCGCGATCAGCCGCTCGCGGAGCAACTTGCCTCCGCGACGCAAATGCACCGAGAGCTGGATTTTCTCCTTCGCGCCGGGCGGGCCTCGCTGCGGGGGCAGATTGATCTGCTCTTCCGCGACGCAGCCGGCGCCTGGCGGATCGTGGACTGGAAGTCTGATCGTGCCGAAACGCAGGCCGACCTGGACCACAAACTTCAGCGATACGAGCTGCAACTGCTCGTGTACGCCCTGGCGGTGTCTCGCTTCACCGGCGAGCCGCCGGCCGACGCGAGCCTGTACTTCCTCCGCAACGGCCGGGTTCGTTCCGTCCAAATGAGCGCCGAAACGCTCGCTGCCGCCGAAAAACGAATTGAGACTCTCACGTCACAACTCATCGCCGCACGCCGCGAAAACCACTTCATTGCCTGCGGAAAAGAAACCTGCCCCCATTGCCGAGTGAGCAATTTCGGCTGACCTTTTCATTCGGATTTTTTCGCGCCGGAAGCTGTTTTGCTTTGTTGAAAAGTTTTTTTTTGCCACCCCTCAGGGTTAAACTACGGACACAAAGGTCTCAAAGGAAAAACAACAGATTTGTTGTGATTTTCTTCTTCCTTTGTGACCTTTGTGGCCTCTGTGGCTGATTTTCTCTGTTTTGTTTTCTCCTGATTTCAACAGAGCAAAGCCGTTCAAAAAGTCTGGACAGAGAAAATTTCACTTTAGGATTATCAAGATTATGTAAAATTGAACGGTCTGGGACATATAAATATACTTTAGAAGTCTGGGGGAGATGAGAAAAAGGCGGGATATGCGTTATTAGCACGGATTGTGGTATTTCAGGTAAAATGGCACAATATATTGCGTTTTTCTAGGGTTTCGTGCAATTCCTTGTTCATGTAGGTCACTTCTAATAATGGAGTTGTGAAAAAAAATCTTTCAATAACGATTTTTTTATGTTGACAGAGGCTATTTAAAAAGGCATTGTGCATTTTACAAAATGTAAAATGTAATTCAGGATAAACCTGAATTCCTGCATCGGGATGCAGGTAAATCATGTAAAGCACGAAAAAGTGGTCCGTTGCGATGAGTCTTATGTCGGATAGCCATACATCGCCGTTTGGGGAGCACAGGCCAAGCTCGCAGGACAGCTCGGCAGGGGGGCGATGGCTTTGTCCGCCGGGCGGATCGGCTGGAAAGCGGCCCCGTCCGCCGAAGCTTTACCGCATCGGCGAGGTCGTCGAGTTCAGCGGTTTGAGTCGCCAGACCATTCACAACTACACCACCATGGGATTGCTGTGCGAATCCGATCGGACGCGAAGCGGGCATCGCCTGTTTGACGAGAGCGTGTTTGATCGGCTGGACGCGATTGTGCGCATGAAGCAGGAACACCGGTCGCTGGGTTTCATTCGGGAGTACTTCGCCCAGGCGGAGGACGGAAGGCATGGACGTGAACCCATAGGAAAGGCCTGATACCCAGGCCCGGCGATCCGGCGGATTGACGGTCAGGGAGGACCGAACCCGTGCGAGAGATGCTGACAGAATGGATGCTGTGGCTTCGACGGCGAGGCGCCCCGCCTTCGCGTCGGGCGATGGTGACGGGCTTACTTCTGGGGGGAATTCTTCTCGGCGCGTTGATTCTCCTGTTTTCCCGTTCGGCGGACGATTCTTTCCCTGTTACGCATTCCCCGGCTGTTGCTCCGTCCGCTTCCGGCGAGGCGATTTCGGCCCTTCGCGCCGGTGCGGGGGATGCGGACGTCTGGTCCACGCGGTCGCAGCGTGCGCGGAAGTGGCAGGTGGCGAAGATGGAAGCTCTCAGCCGGCTCCTGACGGCCTTCCCGGCTGTCGCGGAGGCGACGGTTCTTCTGGAACCAGGGCGAGAGGCGAAATTCGGCCGGCCCGGCGCAGCGGCGACGGCGGCGGTGCATCTGGTCCTCGCGCCGGGCGCAGCCATGACGCCGGACCTGCTGCGAGCCGTCATCGATCAGACCGCCGGCGGCGTCAGCGAGTTGTCTCCCCAGGCCGTGCGCGTAATCGACTCGGCGGGGCGAAGCTACACGCTCGGAGACGTTCAGACCTTACCGGCCGACCCGCGGGAATTCCGCCGGGCGGAGAGGCAATTCCGCGAAAAGATCCAGGCCGCCCTGACGTACGTACCCGGCCTGGCCGTCGTCGTCGAGGCGGAGGTAAAGGACGGCAAATCGCTCTGCCGGTGGGCGAGGCTTTCCCTGCCGCACTCGTACGCCGAGACGATCTACCGTCGCAGCGGCGCCGTCGGCGGCGGGCCGAGGGATCTTGTGCTCAACGAAATCATGCGTTCCGAAGCCGGGCGCATCAGAACCCTGGCCGCGGCGGTAACCGCTGCGCCGGCGGAGCGGGTAACGGTTGATTGGCACTACGACGCCTCGCCGTTGGAGAAGGCTGAATCGCCTCACGTCGATACAGCCGGGCACGTCGTCTGGAAAGTGATTTTCGTCGGTGGATTCGTCTGTGCGGAAGCCGGTCTGGTTGCGGGCGTGGTATTTCGTCGCGTTCGCCGGCGGCGCAGGCGTCTGGCGTGGGTGCGCGTCCGGGCGATCGGGCGGCGCCGCCGGGTGCGAACGTCCGCACCGTCGCGGAATGCTCCCGACGCCGATTTCGACGCGATTTTACAGGCCGGCCTGGACGATCTCGTGACGCTGCTCTCGGCGGAGGAACCGCAGACCATCGCCTGGGTTCTCTCGCGGCTGAGTCCCGCCCGCGCGGGGAAGGTGCTGGGACGACTCAGTGCCGCAAAGCAGGCCGAGACGGCCCGGCAGATCGCCGAACTCCGCGAGGCGGACCCCGAAATGCTTCGGCAGGCCGAGCGCCGTTTGGCGCATCGCTGGACGAACCGCCAACCGCGCGAGACGCTCGGCGGGGCGGCTGCGGTGGCGAGCATTCTGCAACACACCGGCCAGGCGGGGCGAAAGAACGTGTTGGAGGCGCTTCAGCACCGCCAGCCGGACCTGGCCGAGCGAATCAGCCGGCGATTGTTGAGTTTTGAGGACGTATCGGGCATGGACCCGGAACTCCTGGCCGGGGCGCTGGGAAGCCTCTCGGGCGAGGAGTTGGCCTTGGCGTTGTGGACGGCGGACGAAACGGTTCGTCCGTCGTGGATCGCGGCCTTATCGCCCGAGCAGCGCGAGGCGATGGAGCGGGCGGCGGAACAGATGGGGCCGGTGCGACTCTCGCAGGTTGTTTCGGCCCAGCAGCATATTGTGGACGTGGTACGGGAATTTGAGGCCGGTCGGCTTGCCTGGACCGCCGCCGGCCGGGAAGAGCAGACGGCTTAGTAGCTCAGAAGGGAGTCAGGACCATGACAGATGGAACGACATTTCGGGAAGCCCTGCTGCAATTGCGCCAGTCGGAAGAGATCGAGGCGAAGCAGTGCTATCGCGCCCTGCAGCAGACCCTCCGCGAGACGCGCGTGCACATCGCGGAGATTGAGGAGTCGATCGAGAAATGCTCCCGCCAGGCGCAGATCGCTTCCCGCAACGGAAACGGAACGGTCGCCCGGGGCAATCGGCGCGAGGTGCAGGGCCTGACGTTGCTGCGGGCGAAGCACGTGGGCGAGCTGGCGGGCGTTAAGGCCCAGCTTGCCCGGGCGCGCGAGGACTGGTTCGAGGCGATCAAACGCCGGAAAAACCTCGACGCCGAACTCCGCGTGATGAAGGCGGTGCGGGAAACGATGCAGACCCAGTCGGCCTGAGAACAGATGACAAAAAGAAAAGATCGCCACAAAGGACACAAAGGTCACAGAGAAAAAATAACAAAGTCGTTTTGATTTTCTTCTTCCTTTGTGAGCTTTGTGCACTTTGTGGCTTCCTGCTTTTTGTTTTATTTTTTCATGAGTTCGCAGGGCATTGAGTGCTCTGGGTTAGCGACGGAAACGATGACGCGACGATGGATACAATTCGGTTGTGAGCATAGCGCACCGAGGAGGCTCGCCGGCGGAATTCTTTTGCTTGTTCTGGCGGCGATGGTTTTTGGTGCGCCGGTGAAGGCCTCGGCCCAGCCGGACACCCAGCCGGCGGCGGCGACGGCGGAAGACGAAAAACTCCCGCCCCCGAAGGAGACTTCGCCGTCGGACTCCTATGGCGCCTGGGGCCGACTGTTACTGGCCATGGCGATGGTTGTCGTGCTGATCGTTGCGCTGGGCTGGCTGGTCAAAAAAATGGGCGGAGGCGGGAAACTTGCCGGCCGTGGTCCGTTGCATGTGGCGGCCCGCGCGGACCTCTCGCCGAAACACCAGGTTTTCCTCGTTCGCATGGGCGGGCGGCTGCTGCTCATCGGGGCCGGGCCGCAGGGTCTTACGAGACTTTCAGAAATCACCGACGCCTCCGAAGCGGCGGAACTGCTCCGCGCGGCGGGCATACAGGACGCGGGCGGAGAAGGGGGGAAGGCATGATCCAGCGATGTGCAAGAAGGTTTTTCAGTATCTCGTCCCAAAGTGTCATCCTGAGCCCCTTAGGGATAAACTCCGGGGCGAGCAACGCGAGCCCCGAAGTCGAAGGACCTAAAGGTTTTGACAATATAAGGTCCTTCGATTCCGACCCTCGCTTCGCTCGGGTCTCCTCTCAGGATGACAATTTTTATGTTTCTCCTCGGAAAAATGTTTTTTTGCCGGGCAGGATCGCACAAGCCGTTGTTCTCTTGATGCTCTTTGCCTCGCTGACAAGGGCGGATACGTGGAAACAGCCTGCCACACAACCGGCGGGATTGAATGACGTCGTTTCCGTGATGAATAACACGTTACAGGACGATGCAGCACCCCAAGCTACCACCCAGCCGACGCAGACAGCCTCCTGGGTCAAGTGGCTGGCGCTGGCGACGGTGCTTTCGCTCGCCCCGGCGTTGGCGGTGATGGTCACGAGCTTCACGCGGATCGTTGTTGTGCTGGGCCTGCTGCGTCAGGCGATGGCCACGCCGCAGCTGCCGCCCAACCAGGTTCTTTTCGCCCTGGCGCTGCTGATGAGCGTCGTGGTGATGACGCCCGTGATCCAGGACGTGTACGCCGAGGCCTACGAACCGTGGTCCGCGGGCAGACTCAGCGACGCCGACGCGCTGAAGGCCGGCGAATCGAGCATTCGCGGGTTCATGATCCGTCAGCTGGAAGCCGGCGACAACACCGACATGGTTTATACCTTTCTGCCCAAAGGCCGGGTTTCAAAGGAAGCCCCCGCCTGGCGGGACGTGCCGACCTTTTCGCTGATACCCGCGTTTGTGCTGGGCGAACTGAAGATCGCGTTTCTGATGGGCCTGCGGATTTTCCTGCCGTTCGTGATCATCGACCTGCTGGTCGGCGCGGTGCTGGTGTCGATGGGCATTCTGATGCTGCCGCCGGTGCTGATTGCCATGCCGTTCAAGCTGCTGATGTTCGTGCTGGCCGACGGCTGGGCGCTGGTGGCCGGAACGCTGATGAACAGTTTTCAATAACAATGCCGGCGGGAAACGTTTTCCCGTCGTCAAGACAAGAGTCCACGGATGACATGGATGGAAGAAGGATTACGCGGATTATTTTAAAAAATCGGTGAAATCAAATTTAATCCGTGAAATCCGTGGATGATTGGGATGGAAGACAGGAACAGAACGTATGGACGCAAGCGAAGCAATGGAACTGGTGCGGGAAGCGATTCTGCTGTTGCTGGTCGTTTCGCTGCCGCTGTTGCTGACGGCCTTGATCGTCGGCCTGATCGTCAGCGTGCTGCAGGCGGCCACCCAGGTGAGCGATCCGACGCTGAGCTTCGTGCCGAAAATCCTGGCCGTCCTGCTGGCGCTGGTGATTACCGGCCCGTGGATCATCGAACGGATCGTGGATTTTGGTAAACAAGCTTTTGGGATGTAGAGAAAGAGTCCACGGATTACACGGATATGAAGATGGATTACACGGATTATTTTATAGCACCTGAAAGAACCCCTGTTCTTCAAAGAAATCCAGCGGGAAACAAGTGGATTTGTTGGTTCTTTTAGGAGTTTTCAGAAAAAAAGAAATCTGTGAAATCGGATTTTCATCCGTGAAATCCGTGGATGATTGCCGCGAAGCATGGAAATGACGTTCGAGACAACCTGGGTGCTGGCGCTACTGGCCGCGACGTGCCGTTTGGCGGGCGTGGCGCTGATCGCGCCGCCGATGGGCGCGGACGTAGTACCGGTTCGTTTGCGACTCATGTTTGCCGCGGCGCTGGGCGTCGCGGCGGTGGGGCGGCTGGCGACGCCGATCGCTCCCCCGGCGGACGGGATTGCCCTGATAGGCCTGCTGGGGCTGGAATTGCTGCTGGGCCTGACGATCGGCCTGGCGGCGCGGCTGCTGCTCGTCGGTGTGCAGTTGGGCGCGACGCACGTTGCCCAGCAGATCGGCGTGGGACTGGCCGACGCCCTTCAGCCGGGCGAAATGGACGCCTCCGGGCCGCTCCAGCGGCTTTTTACCGTCGTGGCGATTGCGGTGTTCGTGTGCATCGGCGGGGCCGAGTCGCTCCTGGGCGCGGCGCTGCGGACGTTTGACGTTGTCCCGCTCGGCGGGGCCGTCCCGGCGGCGGGACTTCTGGGCCTGACGGTCAAACTGCTGGCGGGCGGTTTTCTGCTGGCGATCAAGACGGCGGGGCCTGTGCTGGCGGCGATGCTTCTGACGGCGGTCGTCTTCGGCGCGGTCCAGCGAACCGTTCCGGCCTGTAACCTGTTTTCCGTCGGCCTGCCCGTCAGGGCGATGCTGGGACTGCTGGTACTGGCGGGCGGCCTGGCGACGCTGCCGGTTCTGATCGAAACCGCCTGGGACGCCGCCGAGAAGGCGATGATGAGTTCCTTGTAGAAAAGAGAACGCGAATTACGCGAATAAAGAACGAATTACACGAATATTTTTTACGAATAAACCAGTTAACCAATTAACCGAAGTCGTCCAGGAATTCAGGTAACCGAAACATGGATGAAGTTTCCTCGAAATTTTGTTGCTTTTTTCCTCGCCCCTTAGGGGCAGAAAGCATTTGGCCGGGGGTGAGCGAAGCGAACCCCCGGATGAAGGTTTATTTTTTTAGAGCCCCAACGGGGCGACAGCAACGATTCCATCTCTCATCGAACTCGCTGCCGTCCCGTTGGGACTCAAAGAATAAAAGCCCATTTCCGGGGGTTCGCTTCGCTCACCCCCGGCCAGACGCTTCTCGACCCTTCGGGTCGAAAAGAGGAAAAAACAAAACGGTAGTTTTTGGACGGTTTGAATTAACCAGTCAACCAATAAACCAGTTAACCAATTAACCAGTTAACCAGTTAACCAATTAACCAGTTAACCAATTAACCAGATAACCAATTAACCAGTTAACCAATTAACCAATTAACCAATTAACCAGACAATGGAACAAGCTGATTCAAGAACCGAGCAACCCACGCCGCTTCGCCTGGACGAGGCGCGCCGAGCCGGTCTCGTTGCGCGCAGCGCGGAAGTGATCGGCCTGGCGGTGCTGCTGACGGGTCTGGCCATGCTCGTCTGGCTGGGGCCGGCGCTGCTGGCTGGCGTCCGGGAAATGACGGCGACGCTGTTGGACGGCCGGGCTGAGCCGCTGGCGAATCCCGCCGCTTTGGGCAGGGCAGCCAGTTCGGCGATCTGGGGCGTGGTTTTGCCGGCCGGCGGAATCGTCGGCGCGTGTCTTGTCGCGGCGATACTGGCCGGCCTGGTGCAGATCAAACCCATGACGACGTTCGAGCCGATTCGTCCGCAATGGTCGCGGCTGCGTGTTTGGGCGGGGTTGAAACGCATGGCCTCCGCTCGCGGCGGCGTGCGGACGGGTCTGGCGGCGGCGAAATTCGCGGTGCTCGCCTGGCTGGTGGCGGACGCGGCGCGAACGGGCCTGGCCGGCTTCCAGGCCGTCGCGGCTTGCGACGCGGAACACCTCGCGGCGGGCCTGTCGGCGGCGACGCGAACCGCGCTGGTTCCGCTCTTCGCAGCCCTGGCGGTCCTGGCGGCGGCGGACTGGCTGTACCAGCGGTGGCAGTTCCGCCGCGACCTGCGAATCACCCGGCAGCAATGGAAAGAAGACCTCAAACGCATGGAAGGCGATCCGGCGATCCACGCCGCCCGCCGCAAGGCCCGGCGGAACCGTCGCCGCGCGGGCGCGAAAGGGCAAACCGCATGAGCTTCCCCCAGCGAGACATCCTGACGGCCGGGGCGGCCACGAGCCGACGCCTTGTCGGATTGATCGTGCCCGCGGCCGCCGCGGCGATGCTGTTCGTCGTGCTCGTGCCCATGCACCCCGCCGTGATGGACGTGCTGCTGGCGGCGAGCATCGCGCTAGCCGGCGTGATCTTCCTGACGACGATCTTTATCGCCACGCCGCTGGAATTCAGCGTGTTCCCCTCGCTGCTGCTGGGCGCGACGCTGCTGCGACTGGTTCTGAACATCGCCACGACGAGGCTGATCCTCACCGCCGGCGACGGCAGGAGTTTCGAGCAGGCCCACCTGGCCGCCGGGCGCGTGATCTGGTCGTTCAGCGAGTTCGTCGCCTCCGGCTCGCTGGCCGTCGGCGTGATCCTGTTTAGCATCCTGGCCGTGATTCAGTTCGTGGTCATCACGAAGGGCGCGACGCGCATTTCCGAGGTGGCGGCCCGGTTCGTGCTCGACGCCATGCCCGGCAAGCAGATGGCCATCGACGCCGACCTGGCGGCGAACCTGATCGACGAGGCCGAGGCCCGCCGCCGCCGCGAAAAAATATCCGCCGAGGCCGATTTCTACGGCGCAATGGACGGCGCGTCGAAATTCCTCCGCGGCGACGCCGTGGCGGCGGTGCTGATTACGCTGGTGAACATTTTCGGAGGCCTGTACGTCGGGCTGGTGCAGTACGGCTGGGCGTGGGACCGCACGGTGGGACTCTTCACGCGACTGACCATCGGCGACGGGCTGACCTCGCAGATTCCCGCGCTGCTGGTGAGCGTCTCGGCGGCGCTGATGGTCACGCGCTCGACGGCCCGGATGCACCTGGGCGAACAGGTCGTGAAGCAATTAACCTCCCGCCCGGCGGCGCTGCTGGTTACGGCGGTGTTCCTGGCGGCGCTGACGCTGACCTCGCTGCCCGCGACGCCTTTGCTGCTCCTGGCGGCGGGCTGCGTGGCCTTGGCATGGTATTTTCATACGCGCACCGGGAGCGAATCGAAGTCGGATACGGCAGAGAATCCGCGGCCGGAAACGCCCGCGCCGGGAACGCCTTCCCGCGAAATCGAAAAAGCCCTGGCGGTTCATCCGCTCCAGATGGAATTGGGATATGCGCTCATTCGCCTGGTAGACGAAACCCGGGGAGGCGATCTGGTTTCCCGGATCGACGCCCTTCGCCGCCGGATCGCCTCCGACCTGGGGTTCGTCATGCCGCCGGTTCGCGTCCGCGACGAGATGCGCCTCGGCTCGCACGATTACCGGATTTCCCTTCGCGGGTCGCTCGTTGCGCGGGGGCGATTGCAGCCGGGCCGGCTGTTTGTGACCGGCCCAGCCGACGCGCTGGCGATGATGCGCGGCCTCCAGGCCCGTCGCCCTTGCGACGAGGCTGAAGGCGTGTGGGTTTCGCCCAATCAGCAGGGCCTGGCCGAGAAGCTGGGCCTGCGAACGGAAGAGGCCCCCGATCTGCTCATCACGCACCTGGATAAAACGGTGCGGCGCGGGGCGGCGGAGCTGCTGACGCGCCAGGCGACGGCGGATCGAATCGAAACCCTTCGCGCCACGGCCCGACGCCTTGTGGACGACGTGGAGGAAAAACTCCACGTCGGCCGAGTTCAACGCGTCCTGCAACGCCTGCTGGCTGAAGGAATCTCAATACGCGATCTGGAGAGCATTCTTGAGACACTTTCCGAAGCGGCGGAGCATACCGATTCGCTCGATGAACAGCTCCAGGCCGTCCGGCGGTCCCTCTCGCCAAGGCTCCACCAACACCGCGAAGACCACACAATGGCCTCCCGCGAATCTCATGAAGATTCGGAGATGGAATCCTTCGGATCGGCCGTTCCAGAGGGATTTCAGGGTTATTACGAGAGTGAAAAAACTATAAATACTTTGTTTGAAATAGATTAAAACTAATTTTTAAAAAGGTTAAAAAAAATCCGGATTATTAAAGAAAGAACTTTAGTAGTTAAAAGAAACAAAGAAAATAGAATAGGTAGCATAGGCAAAATAGGTAGATGGTGTGGATATGCCTTGGGTGCGCTTAGGGCGTTCCACGGGTTTATATAGTTTGTAACGTTATTCCAGTGAACTGGTTAGAGTTATTTGAACCTTCAGCCAGGGACGGCTGATCATTTGCGTGCATGGGAAGGAGTACCAGGGATGAAGATACGGCAAGGACGAGCCACGGCGGACGAAGTGAAACAATGGTGGACGCGCTTTAAGAAGACCGGCTGCGAGGAGTCTCGCAATCGTCTTCTGGAGCATTATCTGCCGATTGTGAAATACACCGCCGAGCGGCTTCGCACGAAACTGCCCGACGAAGTGGACGTGGACGACCTGATTTCATCGGGCATTTTCGGCCTGATGGACGCGGTCAAGGCCTTCGACGTCACACGCGGCGTGAAGTTCGAGACGTACTGCGCCCAGCGGATTCGCGGGGCGATCCTGGACGAGCTTCGGTCGCTGGACTGGGTTCCGCGCCTGGTGCGAAGCCGGGCCGGGAAGCTCAACTCCGCCACGCAGACGCTGGAGGCCCAGTTGGGTCGCAAGCCGGACGAGAAGGAACTTGCCAAGGCCATGCGCCTCTCGATGAAGGAGTTCCGCAAGCTCAAGCGGGACGCCAACGCGACGAATTTCGTGTCCCTCAGCCGAAAGATGTTCGAGACCGACTCGAACAAGGACGTGCGCGAGGTGGACGTGATCGAAGACCCCACCAGCGAGGATCCCGTCCGCGCCGCCCAGAGGAGGGATTTGAAGGAGCTTATTACGCGCGGGCTCAGCCGGGCCGAGCGCCTGATCGTGATCCTCTACTATTTTGAAGAGATGACCATGAAGGAGATCGGCGAGACGCTGGATTTGTCCGAAAGCCGCGTCAGCCAGATGCACTCGGCCATCATGGATCGCCTCAAGGCCCAGATGGAAAAACGCCAGAAAGAACTCCAGCCGGCGTAATACACGCCTGGAATTTAGAGTACTACAGCACCCCAATCATTGGGTGCATTGGGTGCCGTGGTTTGCGGAGGCCTGAAGGGCCGAAGCAACCACGTTCCATCGACATGGATGATCCAAAACCCGGGGAATACAACATTGGAATGACGTGGTTGCTCCGCTGCGCTCCGCGAACCACGGCACCCTAATATGATTATTCAGAATGAAAGGAGAGAAATTTTTTAATAGTCTTTCGATCTATTGACCAATGAATTAGAAGAATTTCAGCAACCCTAGAAATAGCAATCCAATACTTATCAATAAATATTTCAGCCTTTTTCCAAGCTTCTTTTCGCATTTCTTCGGTGAAAACGGTTTTGTTTTCTAATTCTTCCAACTCTTCAATATCTCCATTTGTTGATTCATAATATGATTTATTTTTCATGAATTTTGATGCTGCAAGAATACCGGCAAAATGAATACACAACCCCTCAATAGGTCGATTCTCAGTATGTGGAACTTCACTTCCTCTCCAGCCACTATTTTTTAAAACAATTTGTGGTACTTCTTCGATACAGAGTATCGTGATAGATTTGAATGTATAACCAAGGATTAAACTAACAACTCCCTTTCCCGCAGCTCGGTATACTACTGTTTCAAGTCTCATTTTTTATTTCTTTCAATTTATCCTTATTGAACTGGTACGGGTGCCGTGGTTCGCGCAGTCCCGAAGGGACGTAGCAACCACGTTCCATCGACATGGATTATCCAAAATCCCAAAAACAAAGCGTTGGAATGGCGTGGTTGCTCCGCTGCGCTGCGCGAACCACGGCACCCATTTCTTCTTTTTTCTCACGGCTTCACTCATCTCCGTAGTTCCGGGTCGGGAATGTGATTCCAGTCAATCGGGACAGGACCGGGTTTGTCCAGGATCCAATCGGAGGCGGAGGAATAAGGCCATTCTTCGGGACATTCCACAAGTCCCCGCCGGACGGGATTTCCATGGACGTATCCAATCTTCTCGTGCACGTCGTTAGAAGAGCGAAGGTTGCGGTCATATCCCCCGCCTCGCATCCAGAAACGATGAACGATATTACCCGAAGGCCTTCTATCCGCCAGGCGCGTTAAAAAACTCGGCTGATGCGTTTTAACACATTCGATAACTTTGTCCGTCATCGGTTTCTTGAGATGCCACAGAATCCTTCGCATGGTTACCCCCGGTAGAGGTTGTAACACGAGGTGGACGTGTTCGGGCATAATCACGTAGGCGAACAGATAAAACGGGCACGTTTCACGGGCACAGGCGATCATCTCCTGATACCAACGGGCCGTCATTCTTCCGGGGAAAAACGCCTGCCGGCGAAAAGTAGAAAACGTCAAACAATGTACGTCCCAATCCACGTCCCAACTTTTACGATGAATTCGTATCGACCCCATGTTGGGATCATAATCGTTGGGGATGGAGAAAACAACGTTGGAATAACGTGGTTGCTTCGGCCCTTTGGGCCGGGTTGGCGAAAATCCCATCCCCCCAGTTTTTTCAGGGCCGTTTACGGTCCTTCTCGGAAACAGGGGCTTAAGCCCAAAATATCGTTGGTAAGCCCGCTGAAGCGGGCTAGGGAGCGGGGGGGGATCTTGTCTGACCCCGTGCCCAAGGCACGGGTCTATACGCCCCGCCTTCGCCTGCGGCTTCGGCGGATCGCGAAGGGCGGTGAACCGCCCTGTAATACCCATTCAACAAATGATAGGCCGATCCCTCTGCCCATCAGTATCGGTCCAACATGAAAACAATACTTTCTTCTGATAGTAGCCATCCCTTAGCAGCCCGTTTAGAAAGTGTCGCGGGCCTCTTTGCTCTGCGAAGCGCTACGCAAAGCAGTGCTGCCCCGCGCGTCTCGCGGCCATCTTGGCCTCGAAAATAAGATGATTCCGAGGGCAAGATGCCCTCGGAACGCGCGGACAAGATGTCCGCGACACGAAATGTGACTTTCTAAACGGGCTGTTAGG
>JAFGEJ010000168.1 GCA_016931655.1 Phycisphaerae bacterium | reverse complement strand
TTCATCGAACTCGCTGTCGTCCCGTTGGGACTCAAATCAAAGAACCTGTTTCCGGGGGTTCGCTTCGCTCACCCCCGGCTAGACGCTCCTCGGCCCTTCGGGCCGAAGAGAGGAAAGAATAACACTATAATTTCTGGACGGCCTCAGATAGATTCTAACCACAGATGCCCTGTTCGGGGCGGGACGGATGCATCCCGCCCCAAACAGAAGCTCCGCTTTTTCCGCTCATTAGCGGATGTCTCGACGAAAGGGCGCTCGTTTCCTTCCGCATTCCCAAAGCGGGCGGCCCCGTCGGGCGTGCTCGAATAACCGCGGCGGCGCCGCAAAACCAGCCTTCCGAGCAAGAAGGGGGGATGTTGTTTTTTTTATACGTTTATCGCGTCTGGTGTTTTCTTCGGCGTCTCAGGCCCAGCAGCCCCAGGCCGCCCATAGACAGCAACGCCATCGTCATCGGTTCGGGGGCGATGTCCACACGTGCGATGTAGATGCGATTGTCCTTCATGCGTTCGCCGTTGTAATAAAGCTCATACTCGCCGGTGATCGCGTTGAAAAACACGTCAAAAATGATCGCCACCGGAGGATCTTTCGTCTGCGAGGCGCCCTGGGCCGTGTCATACCCGAAATCGTAAAAGATAACCGTATCCAGCTGCGCCAGGGCCTCCTGGCCGAGGTCAATGCGAACCACCTGCTGATCCCACCAGTTGTTGGCTTCAGGATCATAATTGTCGTATCCCGACAGTCCCGCGATCACGCCGCCGAGGCTTTGGTACTGGAGCAGCTCGCTGCGCTGCGTGAACGCGTCGTCATATTTGTAATCTTTATATTCGCCGGATATGCCGGCATCAGGGTCAAAATAGTCCATATTGTCCAGCACCCACTGCGGATCCTTGGTGTCAATGTATCCCGCGTACTGGTTGGGGCCCGAAGCGTAGGGGTTCCGCTCGTGCACTTCCATGGAATCGCCGATGGTGACAATATCATCATTCCCGACGTTGAAATTCGGGTCCACGGAATTTTGATAGAAATTGATATATGCCTGGTTTGCCGCGTCGTCATACGCCATGGTGTTCTGGTTCCACTTGACGGTGACGCGATTGCCCGCGGAGTCCATGCACAAGTCGTCCATGCGGTTGGAGCCCGAGACGTGCGGATTGGAGATCCACGTTGCCTGCCCGGGAAGGGTTCTTCCGTTGTGGACGAAGATGTCCATATCGAAGTTGCCCAGACTCGGCCCCAGTTCCTTGCTGTTGTCATAATCGTTGATGACCCAGCCCAGGTGCCATCCGTCCGCGTCGCCGTGGCGCTCGGCCATGAAGCTACCGTAGCCTTCAAAATTCTCTATGTTGTCCCCGTAGTTTTTGAAATTGCCTGCGGAGTTATTGTCCGTCTGGCTGTAGGACATGTAGAAGTTCAGCGAACGATTGGCCCGCGGCAGCCAGAGGTTGTCTGAGGGATTGCCAGTGCTGGCGTGGTTCATCGGAGAGGTGTTCACGCGGTCGCCGGGGTGAATGGCATATGGATCCGCGTCGTTTCTCATCGACGTGTGCTGCGTGCCGCTGCTGACGCCCGACCACCAGTTGTCCATCATGTTAATGCAGTGGTCGCCGGGATCCAGAATTCCGTCCGGCTTATCGTCGTTGTAGATGTACCAGGTGCGAACGTAATCCGTCCGAAGCGGTCGCATATTCGGGCCGCTAAGGGGTGTGGGTTCGATCGCGGCGGCAGCCATTCCACTGACAATCACCAGCGACAGGACCGCCAGAAGAATCCGAGTTCCTCGAGTTGAGCGTTTCATTGGAGCACCATCCTTTTTTCCGGGCCGCTCCTCTTTAGCAGCCCAAGCAAGCACAAGCCCTTAACTCCTCAAAATTCAAAGCTGTTTCAGAATGCGTCGAAACTCGTTTCGCGTGTAATTACGAATTCCGAGCCAAGAGAGATGATTTCCTGATGCTCCAAGCCAAGAACAGCCGAAAATAGAACGCAAGCATTGTAATAAGCTAGACCATTTTCCTCATGATATGAGCATACAAGCAAACTCTCTTGAGCACGTATAAGTTTATCCCACAATTCCTGAAACGTCAACGAAGAAATACCTTACCAGAGAAGTTTTTTTCAATCCTGTATGGCCCGGAACCCACCAAAAACAATAGATTTATCTATCGTAATTGTCCAAATACTATTAAATGTCTGTCCAAAAATCGAAAAATATAAGGTCCGATAATATATGTTATGTTGCGCTAAGTACCTTCTTGCAAAAGGATTATATTTTTCGGCTTTATTAAACCGGGAGAAATCCCGTAATCCAACTCCAGTTAACCAAAAAGTTGCATGGCGGAGCACCTGCTCCGCCATGTTAATATATGGTCACAGATCAACTTAACGTGGCGGAGCAGGTGCTCCGCCACGCATTTACTTCATTTCAGTTAACCAGTTAACCAAAAAATCCCTCGTGATTTCCATGCCGAGGTCGCGGAGCATCTGAAGGTCCTCCCGCGGCTCCCGCCCGGCGGTTGTGAGGTAATTCCCGATCATGCAACTCGTTGCGCCGGCGTAAAATATCCAGCTTTGCATGAACCGCAGGTTGGTTTCCCTGCCGCCGGCGACCTTGATATCGGCATCGGGCAAAATCAGGCGAAAAACGGCGATGATCGCGAGAATTTCCAGGGGTTTCAGCGGCGTTTGGTTTGCCAGTGGTGTTTGGGCTATGGGGACGAGGAAATTCAGCGGCACAACGTCCGGCTGGATTTCGTCGCGCAGCGTCACGGCCAGGTCGAGGCGATCTTCCCAGGTTTCGCCCAGGCCAAACAGGGCGCCGCAGCAGACAGCCAGGCCCGCGGATTGGGCCGCCTGGAGCGTTTTGAGCTTGGATTCATAGGTGTGCGTGGAAACCATCGACGGGAAAAACCGCCGGCTGGTTTCCAGATTGTGATGATATCGCCGAATGGGAGAATCGGCCAGCCTGCGAGCCTGCTCCACGGAAAGTTCGCCCAGCGAGGCACAGACGCCGATTTTCCCGTCGGTTGCTTGCGTAATCGCCTCGGCGGAGCGGATCACATCGTCGATATCCCGCCGCGTGGGTCGCAGGCCGGAATTCACGATGCCGATGTTGACAGACCCCAGCGCCGCGGCTGCCCGGGCCTGGCGGACAATTTCCTCCGGGTCGGTTCGTTTTGCCTCTTCAAGCCCCCCCGCCGAGACGTGCCTGGACTGGGCGCACCAGCGACAGTCGCCGCCGCAGCCTCCCAGTTTGCCCGGCACGATGGAGCACAGCCGCACCGCCCTGCCGAATCGCGCCTCCCGAAGGCGGTGTGCCCTCTCGAGCAGTTCCCAAAGCCCCTTCGGCGGGCCTTCCACCAGGCGAAGCAGTTCCTCCCGCGTCGGCGTCACCGAATCCCCGGACGCGTCGAGACGCGGAACACCTCAGCCAGGTTCACGCGGTCGTCGACGATCTTGAATATGTTGTTGGGCTCGTAGCAGTAGTAGACCAGCAGTTTTTTATTCGGCACGTCGATGACGTACAGCAGGTCGTTCACGTCGCTGCGGGCGGCGGGGACCATGATGTAGTCGCCGTACCGGTCCGACGACGTGCCGGCGTAGGCCTGTCGGGAATGGATCGACCCGATCAGAAGCACGCCCAGCAAAACGCCCGTGATGGTCAGAAGCCCGATCAGAATATGTTCGCTTTTATTCATGGAAGTGATTTCCCTGGTATACGGTGGTTTTATTTGGGTTGCTTGAAGTCCTTATCCAGTTCGCGGACCCGGGCGATGCCCTTGACGCGTTTGTTGGTCTTGTCCCACGCGAAGGCGGCGATTTTGTTCGACGCCAGGTCGATAATGTACACGGCGTCCAGGCCGTTGCCCATTTTGCCCGCCACCATGACGTAGTCGGTGGTTTTGAATCCCGCCGCCTGGGCCGGGGTCATGTTCACGTGAATCAGCGCGCCCAGGAGAATCACATTGGCGGCCACCAGCGCGACGATCAATCCTTTCATTCCGTGCTTTTTCATGCTGCATCTCCCAAATCATGGTAAACCCGCGTCCGTGGGCGCGGCAGGAAATATGCCTCAACAAGAGTATCGACAACGGTGTATTCGTTTCTGCACGAAAACGGCGAGCGGATATTTCACGAAATTGAAAAATGCCGCCCCGGAGATAGACACGCCGGTCGGCGTGAGGTTAGTCATACGGGTTTGTCGCGGCGGGGGTCAATTGGCCTTGGTCTGGGAGCGGCGGGAATTCTTCAGCCCCGCCAGCAGAATCCCGGCGAAACAGATCGCCGTGGCGCCGATGGCGCGCCACGGGAATTCGCTCTCCAGCGTCGGGGCGGTGTATCCGTCCTGCGCCCAGGCCGAGGCGCTACAAAACAGCAAAACCCACGCCGTCAACCGGATGGAAATCTCTTTTCGCATGGGCGAAAGTATAGCCCACCCCCCCGCCGGAATGCAAGGAAATCCATCGTAACGAAATTTCTGACATTTTGGCATATGTTAGGGGCGCAAAAAGTGAACGTGGTGGCACAGATTTATAATCTGTGTAAAAAAGTTATGTGAAGCTGTCTAGAAATTCAGGTAACCAAAACACGGATGGAGCTTCCCCGAAATTTTGTTGTTTTTTTCGTCCCGAAGGGACAGAAAGCATTTGGCCGGGGGTGAGCGAAGCGACCCCCCGGAAAATAGAAGCTCATTTCCGGGGGCCTGCCGGCAGGCAGGCAGGTTCGCTTCGCTCACCCCCGGCCAGACGCTCCTCGACCCTTCGGGTCGAAGAGAAGAAAGAAGAACATGGAAATTCCTGAACGGCCTCAGTTATGTTCAAGAATTATAAAGAGCACAGGTTTAAAACCTGTGCCACCAATGTTTACATCCATTCGGTAAAGGGTCGGGCTTCCCTCGCAAACGTTGCGGAGGGCGCCGAGAGCGTCTGCCACTTTCGGCTGCGTGGTTTGGCAATGGCCAGGTAACGCTCCAGCGAGACGGCCATGAAGGCATAATGCTTCTGGCGGTACACGTGAACGTCCTCAAACGGACCGCGTTCGGGCGGCCCCTGCAGCCAATAGGCGAACGTGAGAATCGGTGTGAATTCCACGCCGAAGACCCCCTGCCACTGGATCAGGCTTTCCACGTCGTCCCGCGTGACCCAGTTTTCCCAGGCCCGCTGGCCGCCCCGTCGCGCGCCGGGGACGGCGTCGGGAAATTTTCGCCCCTTCACGTCCACCAGAAGATTCGGGCCGGCTTCGCTGTACACGATGAAATCGAAGCTCTTGAGGGAGGCCCGTCCGAAAAGGGCCTTTTTGGCCTCGTCCACGGCGACATACGGCGCCGCCCTGCTTCGGAGGAAATCCTCGAACGCGGCTTCGTAATGTACGCTTCGCTGGGCCAATCGACTCCCCTGCTTTTGCGGGCTTTTCGCCAAATCTTTCGCCCGGCGGAGCATACCTGCGGCATTCCTACGGAACCCGCTCCGCCGGGAATGGAACCCTGAATGATATTACAATATCATCATATATTTATATATATTATATAATTATATGTGTATTAAATCTGTATTCATATATATATTTATATCAAGTATATACATATATTGACATATTAACATTCTTACAATCCCCCGGCGGAGCGGGTGCTCCGCCGGGCAACGTGGATGCATTTAGCGTATCTTCTCCAGGAACGTCTCGGCGGTCGTTTCCGTCTGCTCGCCCGTGGCGAGTGTTTTGACCGAAAGACCCTCCCGCCGCACCAGCACCGCGAATTTTGACCCGCGACGGTCGGCCTCCTTGAGCTGCTTTCCCATCCCCTGCCGTTTGAAACCGTAATCCGCCGACCGCCCCGCCGCCCGCAGCCGGGCCGTTATGTCCAGTACCTGCCGGAACGTCCCCTCCTCGGCGTCGATAACGTAAAACTCCAGCGACCCGGCTGTCAGTTCCGGCGGCAGCTTACCCTTCTCCGCCAGCAGCAGCCCCAGTACCACGTCGCCCATGCCGAAGCCCGTAGCCGGGCACTCCGGCCCGCCCACCAGTTCCAGCAAACGGTCGTATCGCCCGCCGCCCGCGACCGCCCTTTCGCCGGCGGCAATCGCCTCGTACACCACGCCCGTGTAATACGCCAGACCGCGCACGATATGCAGATCGAACGCGATGTACTCCTTCACACCCATCGCCGCCAGGGCCGATTCCAGCTCCTGAAGATCGGCGATCTCCTTCTCCGCGCCGGGAAGGCCCGAATCCGCGATCCGTTGCACGATCCGCTCCGGAGGCGTGTCGAGAAACTCGCACAGGCCCGCAATCGCCCCGGCGGAGACGCCGATCTCCCGCAGCATGGCCTCGAAGGCCTCGGCGGGGATCTTCTGCCGCTTGTCCAAAGCAAGCAAGGCCTTGTCCATCGCCTCTTCACAAACGCCCTCCCGCCGCAGCAGCGACAAAACAATGGGCCGGCTGCCCACGCGAACCATGATCTCGGCCGGTGAAAGCCCCACCTCCCGCAGAAAGTCCACCAGTGTGAAGATGCACTCCGCGTCGGCCTGCACGCTTTCGACGCCGATCACGTCCACGTTCCACTGGAAAAACTCCCTCAGCCGCCCGCGCTGGGGCCTCTCCGCCCGACAAAGCCTCGGCAGGGAAAACCACTTGATCGGGCGCGGCAGCGCGTTGATTTTGGCCGCCACCATCCGCGCCAGGGAGGGCGTGATCTCCGGGCGAATGGCCAGGTTTCGCCCGCCGCGATCGGTCAGGCCGAAAAGCTGCTCGGCGATCTCCGGGCCGCTCTTGACCGTGAACAGCTCCAGATACTCCAGGATCGGCGCGTCGTATTCCTCAAACCCGTTGCGCAGCGAGACGCGCCGCCAGGCGTCCAGGATGTAATTTCGCAGGCGAGCATCTTCGGGATACACGTCGCGCATGCCCTTCACGGCGCTGAATTTCATCGTCGGCGTTCCTTTGAATGAGATTCTTCGAAAAACATAACAGAATTTTTTGCCACAAAGGACACAAAGTTCACAAAGAAATAAGAATCAAAATATTTCTTTCCTTTGAGTCCTTTGTGACCTTTGTGGCTTCTTGATCTTAATTCTTTATTTGTTTTTCTTTTTCTTGCCTTTTTTCTTCGGCTTGTCCGTTCGGCTGGGATGCAGCAGTCCCACGCGGACCATGTGGTCGCGCATTTCCTTTTTCGACAGGCCGTGCGCCTTGGCGCGATGTTTGATCATTTCCTTTTCGTACGTCTCCTCGCCAAGCGTTTTTCGGGCGTAGACAGCCAATTGTTCCGGCGTGGTGAACTCTTCCTGATAGCCGTAGTCTTCGTCCAGAAGCTCGCAGTTTTCCGTGGAATAGCCGCGGCAGATCAAAGGCCGGTCCTCATAGACCGTGCAACGGTGATTCTCGTCGAGGGCTTTGCAGGGATTGGTGATCTGGATAAACCAGTCGCCGTCTTCGTCGATGTGCACGCTGACGCCCTCGTGAAACAGATACCAGCGAATATCCTCGAATTCGTCGTAGTCGTCCGGCTCGTCGATCTGAAAGCAGAAATACCGGCAGCACAGTCCCTTGCACGTCTCACACCGATTGGTCATTCCCGGCTCCAATGATTACCTTGTCGAAAAGATTTTTTTGCCACAAAGTGCACAAAGGTCACAAAGGAAAACGACAAATCTCTTGTTTTTCTTCTTTGTGACCTTTGTGCTCTCTGTGGCTGACTTTCTTTTTTTTTATGATTTCAACAGAGCAAATCAAAAAACACGATTCCGCCGTTTCCGTCAACGGCGCGGAGGGGATTATAGCGCCTCGCGGCCCGTGGTTCGACAACATTTTCCTCGCCCGCAACTGTAGAAGAGTGCGAGGATATTTTCTGGCGGGGACACCATAGATTGTCATCCTGAGCGGAGGGGCGAGCAACGCGAGCCCCGCAGTCGAAGGACCTGATAATTTTTAATCATTATAGGTCCTTCGACCTGCCTGCCGGCAGGCAGGCTTCGGCCCTCACTTCGTTCGGGTCTTCGCTCAGGATGACAGTTTAAGGGCGAAATGCCGAAGAAAATTTCCCTACAACCATGCAACAATCCCCAAAAAAATCTCTGTGTTCTCTGTGTCTCTGTGGTAAAAGGTTTGTTCATATTCTTACCATGGCGCGACGCGAGGACAAATCGAAGGCCGCCTTCGAGCGGGCAAAGCAGGTGCTGGTCGGCGGGGTGAATTCGCCGGTACGGGCATACGGCGCGGTCGGCGGGCTGCCGCCGTTTATCGCGAAGGCAAGCGGCGAGAAACTGACGGACCTGGACGGAAACGAATACATCGACTACGTCGGCACGTGGGGTCCCGCCGTCCTCGGCCACGCCCATCCGAAGGTCGTCGAGGCTGTGTGCCGGGCCGTTCGGCGGGGCGCGAGCTTCGGCGCACCGACGGAAGCCGAAACCCTCCTTGCGGAGAAGATCGCCGCCGCTCTGCCCTCCTGCCAAAAAGTCCGCTTCACCAGCAGCGGCACGGAGGCCGTCATGACGGCTGTCCGCCTGGCGCGCGGCGCGACGGGGCGGAACAAGATCGTGAAATTCGTCGGCGGATACCACGGCCACGCCGACGCACTGCTCGTGCGGGCCGGCAGCGGTGCGACCACGCTGGGCACGCCGAGCAGCCCGGGCGTTCCGCCGGCTGCGACGGCCGATACGCTGCTTGCCCCTTACAACGACGCCCACGCGACGGCTAGGCTTTTTTCCGAATACGCCGCCGATATCGCCGCCGTCCTGGTCGAACCCGTCGCGGGAAATATGGGCGTGATCCCGCCGGCGGAGGGTTTTTTGCGTGCTCTGCGCGAGCAATGCACTCGACACGGCGCCCTGCTGATCTTCGACGAGGTGATGACGGGCTTTCGCGTCGCCCTCGGCGGGGCGCAGGAATTATACGGCGTACAGCCGGACCTTACGACGCTGGGCAAGATCATCGGCGGCGGACTGCCCGTCGGCGCGGTGGCCGGACGGGCCGAGATCATGGACCACCTCGCGCCCGTCGGGCCGGTCTACCAGGCCGGGACGCTCAGCGGAAACCCCGCCGCGATGGCAGCCGGGCTGGCCACGCTGGACCTGCTCGCCCAGCCGGGATTTTACGAGACGCTGGAAAAAACCTCCGCCGCACTGGAATCCGCTTTGCGCCAGGCCGCCGCGGACGCGGGCCTGGCCGAACGCGTCTGTTTCCAGCGCGTCGGCTCGATGATGTGCTGCTTTTTCACGCCCGGGCCGGTGCGGAACTACGACGACGCGACGGCCTGCGACCTTGCCGCGTTCAACGCATATTTTCACGCCATGCTGCAAGGCGGCGTGTATCTCGCGCCGAGCCAGTTTGAGGCGATGTTCGTCTCAGCCGCCCACACCGCCGAGGACGTCGCCGCCACCGCCCGTGTCGCCCAGGCCGCCTTCCGCGCCGCCGCCGACGCTTTCGGCAAGGCGTAAAGCCGGCGGAAAATCATTGACCCGCCCGCCCAACCTGATACGATTGCACCGCCTGAAGGCGCTCCAGCCGGAGTGGCGGAATTGGCAGACGCGCGGGATTCAAAATCCCGTTGTAGCAATACAGTGTGGGTTCGAGTCCCACCTCCGG
>JAFGEJ010000167.1 GCA_016931655.1 Phycisphaerae bacterium | reverse complement strand
CATAATGCTCTGTTGAAATCATGGAAAAACAAGACAAAGAAATTCAGCCACAGAGGACACAAAGGTCACAAAGGAAGAAGAAAATCACAACGGATATGTTATTTTTCCCTTTGTGACCTTTGTGTCCTTTGTGGCAAAAATAATCTTTTCAACAAAGCAAACCCATAACAAAAAGAATTTTTTTGCCACAAAGAGCACAAAGGACTCAAAGTTAAAAACGGTCAAACCAGTCCGAATTTCTTCTTCCTTTGTGACCTTTGTGTCCTCTGTGGCAAAGAATCTTGTTGTTATATGTTCTTACTTTTTCATATCGATAATGCGGCTCATCGCCTCTTTCAGTACATCGTCCGGGTAGGTCAGCGAGATGCGGAAGAATCCCTCGCCGGCTGGGCCGTACCCTCGGCCGGGCGTGACCATCACGCCGGTCTTTTCCAGCAGGTCCGCCACGAACGCGCCGGAGGGGCTTTCCGCGGAGTTGTACTTCTCCGGCACAGGCGCCCAGATGTAGATAGTGGCCTTGGGCTTCTCCAGGTTCCAGCCGGCGGCGTTGAGGGCTTCTACCACCAGGTCGCGGCGGCGGCGGTAGATTTCGTTCACCGGCGGAATGACCTGCTCGGCGAGGTCCAGCGCCCTGGCGGCGGCGAACTGCACCGCCCGCAGCGTGCCGTTGTCGATATTTTCCTTCACAGTCAGCAGCGCCTTGACGGCGGAGGGATTGCCGCACATGCACCCGGCCCGCCAGCCGGTCATGCAGAAGGCCTTCGAGAGGCTGAAGAATTCGACGGCTACGTCTTCGGCGCCTTCCACCTGCAGAATGCTCGGCGAGAGATAGCCGTCGTACGTATTCTCGCTGTAGGCCGAGTCGTGCGCGATGAGGATATTATTCGCCCGTCCGAACTCGACGGCCCGGGCGAAGAATTCCTTCGTCGCCGTTGCGGTTGTCGGATTGTTCGGATAGTTGATCCACAGCAGTTTGGCGGCCCGGCGAACGTCGGCGGGGATTTCGTCGAAGTCCATCAGGAATCCGTTTTCCCTGCGCAGCGAAACGTAGAACGTACTTGCACCGGCAAAGACGTGCCCGATGTTGTACGTCGGATACCCCGGCTGGGGCGCGACGCCCACGTCGCCGGGATTCATCATCGCCATCGGCAATTGGGCAATGGCGTCTTTCGAGCCGGAGGTGGTCACGATATTCTCGCTTCGCAGCGTCACGCCCCAGCGGCGCTGGTAGAAGCTCTGGATCGCTTCGGGAAACTCCGCCGCCGGCACGTCACAGCCGTAGCGATGCCGCACGGGGTCGTTCCTGTCGTCGATCGCGCGGATCAGTTCCTGCACGATCGGGTCGGGGGCCGGCGTGTCCGGGTCGCCGATGTCGATGCGAATGACCTTCACGCCTTTTTCGCGCGCGGCGGCCATCTTGCGGCGGAGGTCGGCAAACAGGTACGGCGGCAGCTTCCGCAAACGATCGGATAACGTTACGTCCATTGCGATTTCATCCTTTCCAGAGGACTAAAGAAATATCAAGAGTCTGGTATAAACAAAAAAACAGAAAATCCGACACAGAGTTCCTGAGGAACAGAGAAGATATGGATCATGAAAAAAAATCTTCTCAGTTCCTCTGTCTCTCTGTGTCGCGTTTTTTTGCAGGATTACGGGGTCTCAAATTCTTAACGCGTCCTCGCCGGAAAACCATGTCGTTCATCCGGGGCATTGTAGCAATTCTTTTGCTTGTGGCAACGTTCCGAATGTGGTATAACCCCGCCCTTCATGCGGAAATCCAGGAAATATCACGGATGGCCGCTGGTCGTGCTGCTCGGGGTTTTTTTGGCGGGACAGGGTTGCGAAGAGCAGGCCGTCTCCCCCGGCCAGACCGCCGCGCCGAATCTTTCCTCCCTTCAGGGCGGGCCGATGCCCCTGCGCGAAGCAAAGCAGATGGCCAAACGGTGCATGCAAAACCTCCCCGCCGAGGAAAGCGGCGACGCGAAACTCCGCGAGACGTTTGAGAACCGCATCGTCGTGATGCTCGCCGACCCGGAACCGACGCACCGCGTCGAAGCCGCCGAAGACCTGGGCGAGCTGCGCCGCCGGGAGGCCATCGACGCCCTGCTGCTGGCCGCCGGCGACGGCGAACCCGAACGGGCCGTCCGCGTCGCGGCGATCACGTCCCTGGGATGGATCGGCGATACGACCTGCGCCCTGTCGGTCGCCCAGCGGCTGAGCGACCCGGCTGTGGACGTTCGCATCACCGCCGCCAAGACCCTCGCCCGCCTGAGCAACCCCGCGACGATCGACGCCCTGACCAAGGCCCTGCGCGACCCGGAGGCCCGCGTGCGATCCTCCGCCGCCGGCGCCCTGGGCTGGCTGCGCGATCCGAAGGCCTGCCCAGCCGTCATCGCCGCACTGAAGGACGAAGATGCAAGCGTCCGAGCCTCCGCCGCCGGCGCGCTGGGGCTGCTCGGCGAGGCCAAGTCCGCCGACGCCCTCATCGAGGCGCTGCAGGACCCCGCACCGCTGGTGCGATATCTCTCCGCTTCCGCGCTGGGGAAACTCGGCGAGGCACGCGCCTCCGGCGCACTGGAACCCCTTCGCAAAGACCCCGACCCAGCCGTCCGAAAAGCCGCCCAACTCGCGCTGGATAAGCTGAAGAAGACCCACTGAACTCTGCGCGGCGGAGCAGGTGCTCCACCATGCAATAATTCAATAATTTTGATTTTCCGGCCCCGGAGGGGACCGCAGCGTTTGGCCGGGAGTGAGCGAAGCGAACCTGCCTGCCGGCAGGAAGGCCCCCGGATACAGGTTGGTTTTATTTTGAGTCCCAACGGGACGACAGCGAGTACATGGAAAAGAACTGTTGCTGTCGTCCCGCTGGGACTCTTCATTTTTTTATCGCTCTCCGGGGGGTCGCTTCGCTCACCCCCGGCCAAATGCTTTTCGGCCCTTCGGGCCGAAGAGAAGAAAAAACAACACGGGAATTTCCAGACAACCTTTAAAAAATCGTAACGCGTTCAGGCATTCGCCGCTTCGCCCGTCAGCAGGAGCATCGCCTTGCGGGCCTGGAGGGTATTGAAGCGTTTGATCGCCTTTTGGGGGGAAAGAATTTCCGAGGCAATGGCCCGCCGGCGGAGATATTCATTGCAGGCGTCGGGTAAGGGGCTGGAGTCGTTCGCACCGATAATGAGAATTCCCGGCCCGCCGCGGCAGGCGCGATCGAGATCGCCGCACGTCAGTTCCGCCGCCGAGGCCAGGTTCGGCGCGTCGGAGTCCTTGTCGCGTTTTCGCACGCGCCCGTTGACGCGAACGGCCAGGTCGCCGTCGAGGAGTTTTTTATCGGCGCGGACTTTGTCCCGTTTTGTCATCGCCAGTTTGGGATAGTGATCGAAGGCGACGGCCTCGGGGTCGAAGGGGTCGCACCCGGCCTGCATCATCGCGGCGGCGGCGGCGCCCAATACGCCCGCGTCGTCGCCCAGGGCGCTCTGCACGACGCGCCCGCCGGGGCGCCGGAAGTACGGATCGGCCGCCAGGGCGGATTCGATGAGCGGCATGAGGAAATCGCCGCACGCTTCGATCACACCGCCGCCGAAGATAATCACGTCCGGCTCGAAGATGTGCCGCAGCGTCACGGCGGCCTGGCCCATGACCTCCCCGGCGCGGGTCAAAACCTCTTTGGTCAGTTCGTCGCCGGCGTCCAGCGCGCGGCGGAGCATTCCGCTGCGGATCGGTTCGTCCGCTCCGCCGATCCACTCAGCCAGGACGGTCGGCCGGCCTTCGGAAATCGCCCGGCGAATATCGCGTTCCATCGCCACGCGCCCGGCCAGGGCCTCGAAACAACCGCGATTCCCGCACCCGCAAACCGGCCCGTGGATATCCATCACGATATGGCCGATCTCGGCGGCGGAGTACCGCGCGCCGCGCAACAACTCCCGATTCACGAGAATCCCCCCGCCGATGCCCGTTCCGACGAACACGCCGACGGCGGTATTCGCCTCACGGGCCGAGCCGACCCATTTTTCGCCCAGTGTCGCCGCGTCGGTGTCGTTGGCGAAGGCGGCCGGCACGTCGAAGGTTTTGCGAATCGGAGTGATGAGATTCAGCCCGGAAATGTCCGTGTTGGGAGAGGCGTCCACGCGGTTCTTTTTGTAGTCCAGCAGGCCGGGGACCGCCAGCCCCACGCCCTGGAGCGTTTTGCCGACTTTCGCGTCGTCCAGCAGGCGGGAGATGGTTTTGACGACGGCGGCCAGGATCGCGTCCGGCCCGCCTTCGCGGGGGGTGGGCTCGCGCCGGCGATCCAGTACGACGCCCGCGTTGCTCACGACGGCGGCGTGGATTTTCGTGCCGCCCACGTCCACGCCCACGAAATGTTCTTCCGCCGCCATGGCGCGGAATTATACAGCGCAATCCACGAAGGGCAAAACCGCAATTATCGCTGCCGGCCGTACATCGCCACGAGTCGCGCCAGCAGAATCGCCAGATACAACGGCCCGAGGATGCACTCCAGCAGAGTCAGGGACCGCGCAAAGGACGACACCGGCGCGATATCCCCCATTCCGAGCGTGCTCAGTGTGGTGAAACTGTAATACAACAGGTCGCTGAAGCCCAGTAGTCCGTCGGGACCGTGTAAAAGGGCCTTGTCGGCATGGAACGAACCGGGCACAAACAGCGCCGTGGCGCCGTACAGCGCCATCCAGGCCACCCCCAGCAACAGGTAGACCGAAACGGCCCGGCACAGCAGATCGGCGTCCACTTTTTTCGCGCGAAGGATAAACCGCACCTGCGATAAGGCGACGTACAGCGTCGTGGCGGCGAAGAACAGCGTGACGGCGCCTTCCAGCGGGTTCGAAAAATCCATGAAGTGATCCAGCCATCCCAGGACAATCCAGGGTCCAGCCAGCAGGCAGGAAACCACGAACGTTCCCCGGCGATCGTGTACCAGCCAGGCCGCCCCCAGAAGAATGAGCGTGAAAAGAATGTGCAGCACCAGCCCGGACATGCGATGCCCGGACATGCCGGCAACGGGTTCGCCCTGCTCAAATCCCGGATAGATCGCCAGCAGCAAAAACAGGCTCACCAGCAGCAGCGCCGGCCGGGAACCGGGAAACCAGTTCCGATGCATCCAACCGCGTTTGGGGTTCGTCATGCTTCGTTCCTTCACCATTCCGCCCGCAATTCCTCAAGGTCACGCCCTATTTGTTTTTCTTTCTCGCAAAAATGTTTCCCGGCTGCTGCCGGACGTATCCCTTGAGCACGAGCATGGTCATGGCCGCGGCCGCCTGGCCGATCGGTGTGCCCGTGCGGCGCGTCAGATCGTCCAGGTTGCACGGCCCTTCGGACAAGACGGCCAGCAGAGCGGTTTCCAGGTCGTCCAGTCCCGACGGAATTGCCTCGGCGTCGGGCGCGGGCGGATGAATCGCTCGCCCGGCGTCTCCGAGGGGGCCGAGCACGTCATCCAGGTCGGCTACCAGGTGCGCCCCGTCGCGCAGCAGTTGATGCGTCCCAGCCGACATCGGCGAGTCCACCCGCCCGGGGACGGCAAAGACCTCCCTGCCCTGCTCGGCCGCCTCCCGCGCGGTAATCAGCGCCCCGCTGGGCAAGGCCGCCTCGATCACCAGCACACCCAACGACAGCCCGGAAATGATCCGGTTCCGCGTGGGGAAATTGCCCGACAGGACCGCCGTTTTCATCGGCAGCTCGCTGATCAGCGCCCCGCGATCTTCCGCGATAATCCGCTCGAACAAGGCCGCGTTCTCCGGGGGATAGTTCGTGCTCAGCCCGCAGCCCATCACCGCGACGGTCCGCCCGCCGGCGCGAAGTGCGCCGTTGTGTGCGGCGGTGTCGATTCCCCTTGCCCCGCCGGAAACCACCGTCAGCCCCGCTCGGCCCAGCAGTCCGCCGAAGCGCTCGGCCTGCTCCAGGCCGTAGTGCGTGCAGCGCCGGGAGCCGACCACGCCCAGAGCGACGGCGTCGGCCGGCTCGAGCCGCCCGCGAACGTACAGCAGCGGCGGCGGGTCGGGAATTTTTTTCAGGGCGGCGGGGTATTCGTCGTCTTCCAGGCGGAAAATCCTCACGCCCAGCCGGTCGGCTTCGGCGAGTTCCTCCTCGATCATGCCATCCGTAACGGCCTGCAGGGCCAGGGCCTTCTTCGGCCCGACGCCCTCAACCCGCTGCCAGGCGCCCATCGAAGCGTCGGCGGCCTCTTCCGCCCCGCCGAAGGCGTCCACCAGGCTGCGAAACGTTTTCGGCCCGACGTTTTCCGCCAGCGTCAGGCGAAGGTAAGGCCGAACCTGTTCCCGCACAGTCATGGCAATCCACCCGCATTCATAATTCGAATCGTGTAATGAAATCCCTGAACGATCAATAAATCATCCACGGATTACACGGATATTCAAAAGATTTCACGGATTTTTTCTTTGATAACCCAAACTGACCTATTTCCCGGTCCCGAAGGGACCAAAAGCATTTGGCCGGGGGTGAGCGAAGCGAACCCCCGGATTCCGGCTTTTTTATTTCCGAGTCCCAAAGGGACGACAGCAAAATCCGGCATTTTATTCCTCATCCATAAATTGCTGTCGTCCCGTTGGGACTCAAATCAAAGAGCCCGTTTCCGGGGGTTCGCTTCGCTCACCCCCGGCCAAACGCTCTCCAGCCCTTCTATAAGCAAAGGGGCAATGTCAAGGAATTCTCGCCTTTTCTATTTGGTTCGTTTTGCCACGTTGCAGTTCATCCTTCTAT
>JAFGEJ010000166.1 GCA_016931655.1 Phycisphaerae bacterium | reverse complement strand
TCGCTTCGCTCACCCCCGGCCAGACGCTCATCGACCCTTCGGGTCGAAAAAGAAGAAAAAACGACGTGGTAATTACTGGACGGCCTCAATTAACCAGTTAACCAGTCAACCAGTTAACCAATCGGCCAATATGAGTTTCCCTGGAGGGCCTTGCATTGCGGCGTGTGTGTCACGCCCAGCGGATGCGGGAGCTGACGCGGGTATCGAAGCGGCTTTGTCGGCCGGGCAAAACGCGCACGGTGTATCCGACCATGCCGCTGAGTTGGCAGGGCATGTGCACGGCGTACCGGTGGCGGTGGGCGTCCTGCTGTTCGACGTGTTCCATGGGTAGGGCGTGTCCGTCGGTCAGTTGTCCGTCCTCGTCGAGTCGGCCGCAGTACAGTTCGACGGCCACGTCCTCGGCCTTCAGTCCGCCGAGGTTCACCACCGCCTCCACGCGAACGTTCTTGCCGACCTTCGCGCCGGATCCGTCCTGCCGGATCCGCTCGGCGGGCGTGGGCAGGTCGTCGTTGACCGATTCGATCTGCACGTGGTGAAATCCGTCCTGGACGCCGTCTTTCCAGCGGCTCAGTTCGCGGGCCTGGGCGAGGTTCTCAGCCGTCAGTTCGTCCCATCGCGCCGCGGCGGGGGCGTAGTAGCTCTCGGCGTACTGCCGCACCATGCGGTACGTGTTGAACACCGGCGCGAGGCGGCGGATGGAGGCCTTCATCTTCTCGATCCAGCCGCGCGGCAGATTGTCCGAGCCGCGATCGTAGAACAGCGGAATGATCTCTTTTTCCAGCAGATCGTAGAGGGCCTGGCTTTCGACCTGGTTCTGGTAGTCCAGGTCGTCGTAGGTTTCGCCCGAGCCGATGGCCCATCCGACTTCCGGGTCGTAGCCCTCGGCCCACCAGCCGTCGAGAACGGAAAGGTTCAGCCCGGCGTTGGCGGCGACCTTCATGCCGCTGGTGCCGGAGGCCTCCATCGGGCGCAGGGGCGTATTGAGCCACACGTCCACGCCCTGCACGAGATAGCGGGCGACGTTGATGTCGTAGTCTTCCAGGAACACCAGGCTGCGGCGGAACGGCTCCGTCCGGGAGATGTGCACGATCTGCCGGATGAGGTCCTTGCCCGGATTGTCCCGCGGGTGGGCCTTGCCGGCGAAGATGATCTGCACTTTCTGCCCGGAGCGGTTGACGATGCGTTCCAGACGGTTCAGGTCGGAGAAGATCAGGTTGGCGCGTTTGTAGGTGGCGAATCGCCGCGCGAAACCGATCGTCAGGGCCTCGGGGTCGAGGATTTCCTCGGCGGCTTCCATTTCCGCCGCTCCCGCGCCGCGCTTGGCGAGGATGTCTCGCTGGCGGCGGCGGGCGAAGGCCGTCAGGCGTTCGCGCCGCCGTTCGTGCGTGCGCCACAGTTCGGCGTCGGGGATGTGCCGGGTGGCTTCCCAGGCCTCGGCGTGCGGCGGTTTTTCGTGCCAGTCGGGGCCGAGGTAGCGGTCGTACAGCTCGGCCATGTCGTGACTGATCCAGCTGAGCGTGTGAATGCCGTTGACCAGTCCGTCGATGGGAATTTCCGGCTGCGGCAGGGCGGGCCAGACCGAATTCCACAATTTCCGCGAGACCTGCCCGTGCAGCCGACTGACGCCGTTGTGAAACGCGCTCATGCGCAGCGCGAGGATGGTCAGGTTCATCGGCTCGTCGCGCCCGGGGGGTTCGGCCCGGCCGAGGTTCATGAACTCGTCCATGCTCAAACCCAACTGGTCCCAGTAGCCGGCGAAGTATTTTTCGATCAGCCAGGGCTCGAAGGCGTCGTTGCCGGCCGGGACGGGCGTGTGCGTCGTGAAGATATTGGACGCGGCGACGGCTTCGCGGGCCTCGTTAAAACTGGCGCCTTTTTCGACCATCAGACGCCGGATGCGTTCCAGGCTCAGGAAGGCCGAGTGCCCTTCGTTCATGTGGTAGGCCTTGACGGGAATCTCCAGGGCCCGCAGCAAACTCACGCCGCCGATGCCCAGGACAATTTCCTGGCGGATGCGCATGTCCTGGTCGCCGCCGTACAGCTGGGCGGTGATGTGACGGTCCTCCAGGGAGTTTTCGGTAATGTTGGTGTCCAGCAGGTACAGGACGATGCGTCCGACGTCGACCCGCCAGACCTGCGCCTTGACGGTGCGGTCGGCCAGCGGAATGGAAATGACCACGTTCTGACCGTCCGGCCCGGTCACGGGGCGAATGGGCATGTTGTGGAAGTCGTTTCGCGGAAACAGTTCGAGCTGCCAGCCGTCCGCGTTGAGGCGCTGGCGGAAGTAGCCCTGCTGGTAGAGCAGTCCGACGGCTACCAGGGGCAGGTCGAGGTCCGAGGCGCTCTTGAGGTGGTCGCCGGCCAGGACGCCCAGGCCGCCGGAATAAATCGGCAGACACTCCGTCAGCCCGAATTCCGCGCAGAAATACGCCACGACGGGCGTGTCGTCCCGCGGATGGGTCTTCCGCCACCACCCCCGGCCTTGCAGGTAGGCGTTCATTTCGTCCCGCACGCGGCGCAGGTGGGCCAGGAAGCCTTCGTCCACCGAAAGCGCCTGGAGGCGATTCTGATCGACCCGGCCGAGTATGGCGACGGGATTGTGATGGCAGTCGTCCCAGGCCTGGGGATCCAGGCGACGGAACAGGTCCAGCGCGTCGCCATGCCAGGCCCACCGGAGATTGTAGGCCAATTGCTTCAGGGGCGCCAGTGCGTCCGGGAGATTCGGTTCCACCGTAAACGTTCGAAGTGGTCGCATACGTCGTTCCGTCGCTTTCGGGGCGAAAAAGCACACCGCCGCCCGGCGGCGTCTCAGGCCGGTATATGGTTATACTATCGGCGAGACGGCGGCGGAAGGTTCCGAAAATTTGAAACTTACTGGACCCGTGAGCGTCCAAATACGTAGAATTTAGAGTGGGAGCGTACCACGGTTCAGGCCGATGGAAAAGGGGAAGAACATCGCCCTGGAAAAAGAAAACGACAAGAGAACACGAATAAGACGAATAAAAACGAATTACGCGAATATTTGAGGCCGTCCAGAAATTCAGGCAACAAAAACATGAATGGAGTTTCCCCGAAATTTTGTTGTATTTTTCCTTGTCCCGAAGGGACAGAAAGCATTTGGCCGGGGGTGAGCGAAGCGAAC
>JAFGEJ010000165.1 GCA_016931655.1 Phycisphaerae bacterium | reverse complement strand
TGCTAATAATTCGTTGGACTGCCTGGAAATAACCAGCAACCTAAAGTTTGCCTAATTTAACACATCGCAAAAAGTGCGAAAGTTCACGTTGTGGTACGAATCAAAAAAGTTTCTTGGCGGCTGGGGGAGAAGGTTCCGTCGGGTTTGGAAGCGTTTGGGTCGGCCGGCTGAGTCTTCGAACGAATTCCGCTTCGTCGATCACTTCCACGCCGAGTTGCCTGGCCTTCTCGGCCTTCGAGCCGGCGGCTTCGCCCGCCACGACGAAATCGGTGTTTTTCGAGACGCTGCTCGCGGCGCGTCCACCGGCGGCCTCGATGGCCGATTCCGCTTCCTTTCGGCTGAGACCGCTCAGCGTGCCCGTCACGACGACGGTTTTGCCCACGAAGATTTGCGGGGTATTTTCGTCGGCCGCCTCGGCGGTCATTTTTACGCCGGCGGCCTGGAGCGTTTCGATGGTTTTCCGTCCGACCTGGCTGTGGAGATATTCGTGGACGGCGGCGGCGATTTTCGGGCCGATTTCACGGACGGTGGTCAGGGTTTCCACGTCGGCGGCCTGGATGGCTTCGATTTTCCCGAACTGCCTGGCCAGCAATTCCGCCGCCCGGCCGCCCACGTGACGAATGCCCAGCGACGCCAGCACGCGCGCCAAACCCCGCGATTTGGACGCCTCGATGGCGCCGATTAAGTTCTCCGCCGACTTTTCGCCCATTCGCTCCAGCGGGATGATCTGCGAAGGCTGCAGGCGGTACAGGTCCGTCACGTCGCGAACCAGGCCGGCGTCCATCAGCAGCGCCACGATCTCCGGGCCGAGCGTGTCGATGTCCATCTGGTTCCGCCCGGCGAAGAAGATAATGCTCTCCCTCGCCCGCTCGGGACAGTCCGGCTGGGTGCAGAGCAGTTCGGTCAGGTGATCGACCTCTTCGACCGGCCGGCTGCACTTCGGACAGGAGGGGGGTAGTTTTTTTCGCAGTTCGCGGTTGAGGTATTTTTCGCACCGCGGGTTGCGGCAGCGGAAGGCGACGAAGCCTTCGGGAACCGGCGCCCATTGCAGTTCCGATTTTCGCTCGCAGGGGCAGAGCTTCGGCGGGCGAACGGGCTGCGAGTTGACGGGGCGACGGTCCGGGATCACTCCCGCCACCTGCGGGATGATTTCGCCGGCCTTCTCGATCAGGATCGTGTCGCCGACGTGCACGCCGAGGCGTTCGACGTGGTCGAAGTTGTGCAGGCTGGCGTTGGAGACGGTCGTGCCGCCCAGGGGCGTCGGGTCGAAATGCGCCACGGGCGTGACCACGCCGGTTCGGCCGATCTGGAAGCTCACGCTGCGCAGAATCGTCTCGGCCCGGTCGGTTTCGTACTTGTACGCGATGCACCATCGGGGATACTTGGAGGTCGCGCCCAGCTGGGCCCGCCGGGGCAGTTCGTTGACCTTCACGACCATGCCGTCGGTTTCGTAGTCCGCCTCGGCGCGGCGGCGGTCCCAGTTTTCCAGTGTTTCCCACACCTCCTCCACGTTCGCGCAGAGGCGGCGGTTTCGATCCACGGGCACGCCGCAGACCCGCAGGCGGTCCATGATCTCCCATGCGGTGTCGGCAGGGGGGTCGGACATTTCCCCGAACCCGTGGGCCATGAACGCCAGGCCTCGCTCCGCGACCACGCGCGGATCAAGCTGCTTGAGCGTCCCAGCCGTCCCGTTCCGCGGGTTGGCGAAGGGTTCCTGCCCCAGGGCGAGACGTTTGGCATTGTATTCGGCGAAACTGCGCTTCGGCCAGTACACCTCGCCGCGGATTTCGAGAATGTCCGGCATGTCGCCCCGTCCGAGGTTCAGCGGGATCGACCGAATCGTGCGGGCGTTGGAGGTGATGTCGTCGCCCTGTTTTCCGTCGCCGCGCGTCAGGGCCTGGATGAGCATTCGCCCGGAATACCGCAGCGAAATCGCCACGCCGTCCACCTTCGGATCCACGAGATACGAGAAGGATTTACCGCCGAGGGCCTTGCGGACGCGGGCGTCGAATTCCAGCAGTTGTTCCCGGCTGTAGGTGTTGTCGATGCTGAGCATCGGCTGATGATGAGGCACGGTGCGGAAGCCTTCCAGCGGCTCGCCGGCCACCCGCCGCGTGGGGGAATCTTCCGTCACCAGGTCCGGGCGCTCGGCCTCCAGGGCCTTGAGCTTCTCCATCAGGCGGTCGTATTCACGATCGGAAATTTCCTGCCGGGCCTCGACGTAATACAGGCGGTCGTGCCGGCGGATTTCCTCGCGAAGGTCCTCAATCTGTCTGGCGATGTCGGGCATGTTTCATTTCACACTTTTTCATGCGTGGTGCAGCACCTGCTGCACCACGGAAATAACTTCTGTTGTTACGTGGCGGAGCAGGTGCTCCGCCACGCTATAAGAAAGATTATTTCATTCCCGATCGACGGCGGCGTAGACCCAGGGGTCGTCCAGGAGGTCGTAGTCCAGCAGTTCGTTTTCCCGGAAGAGCAGGGCGATTTCCCGCTCCGCCGAGGCGGGCGAATCCGATGCGTGGATGAGATTGTACCTTCGGGACGCGCCGAAATCCCCGCGAATCGTCCCGGCGGGCGCGTCCGGGCCGAACGTCGGGCCGATCAGCGAGCGGACCATGGCAATGGCGTCGTACCCAGCCGCGACCATCGCCACCACCGGCCCAGCCGTCACAAACGCCACCAGCGGTTCGTAAAAATCCCTGCCTTCATGCTCGGCGTACATGTTCCGGGCCAGCGATTCGTCCATCCGAAGCATGCGCAGGGCGACGATTTTCAGGCCCTTGCGCTCCAGCCGGTCGATCATTCGCCCGATCAGCCGGCGCTGCACCGCGTCGGGCTTCAGAACCATCAGCGTTCGTTCCATTCCGATTCTCCTGTTTCCCGCCCCGGGAATTTTCTCCGGCTGCCAACTGTAGGTCCCCGTCGCGGCGGGGTCAAGAGTCAAACGGAAGGCGAAAAATTCCCGCCGTTTCCCTCGAACAATTGGGCTTGCTTTTTGTCGGAAAATCCGTACAGTACCGGAACGGAAAGAACAGAAATAGACGGTACGAGTAGGTTTTGGAAAGGAAAGCCGCCCCGGCGGGCGTATCGCCCGACCGGGATTCTTCGCGGCGAACAGGGTTAAGTAGTGAGCATGACGATCACAGGCGAAGCGAAAAAGAAGATTGTGGAAGAACACGCGATCCACGAGGGCGACACGGGATCGGCCGAGGTGCAGGTCGCGCTGCTGACGGCGCGGATCAATCACCTCTCCGAACATCTCCAGACCCACAAAAAGGATCACGCGTCTCGTCGGGGGCTGCTCAAGATGGTGGGCAAGCGAAACAGCCTGCTGAAGTATCTGTCCAACACCGAGCCACAGCGCTATCGTGATTTGATCGGAAAGCTCGGACTGCGCAAGTAATCGCGGCGCGACCGTCGTGATTCCGCGTCTCCGGGGGCGGCCGCCGAGACGGCCGAGACGCTTCTGTCCTTTTCCCGTCGATGGGCCTCCGTGCAACGGTGCGCAAACCACGCCCGGCAGGACTCCGACGAACCCAAAATAGAAGATGCAATCCGTAATGGTAAACCTATCACATCGCAGACAGAGGTAACAGGAATGACAGCAGTGACAGTGGAACGAGAGATCGCCGGGCGGACGTTGCGTCTGGAAACCGGCAAGGTCGCCAAACAGGCCCACGGGGCCGTCATGGTAACGTACGGCGACACGGTGGTTTTGGCAACGGTTCTGACGGCTCCGCCCCAGCGGGAGATTGATTTCTTTCCGCTGTACGTGGACTACCGCGAAAGCCAGTACTCCGCGGGGAAAATCCCCGGCGGCTTCTTCAAACGCGAAGGCCGACCCAGCACCAAGGAAATTCTCACCATGCGGCTGATCGACCGTCCGATTCGCCCGCTGTTTCCCTACGACTTCAAAAACGAAGTCCAGATTCAGTGCATGGTCCTCAGCAGCGACAACCAGAACGACCCGGACCTGCTGGCGCTGATCGGCGCCTCGGCGGCGTTGGCGATCAGCCCCGCGCCGTTCGACGGGCCCGTCGGGGCGGCCAAGATCGGATACGTGGACGGACAGTTCGTTGTAAATCCCACGCACAATGACCTGGCGAACAGCAGTATGGACCTCCTGACGGCCGGGCCGAAGGAAGCCCTGAACATGATCGAGATGGACGGCATGGAGATGGACGAAGCCGTCGTCGCCCAGGCCATCGAACTGGCCCACCAGACCTCCTGCCAGGTGATCGAGATGATCGAAGAACTGGCCGGCAAGGTCACAGTGGAAAAGACCTACGAACCGACGCCCCTGCCGGAGGAACTCAAAACCCTCACCGAGCAGAGGTGTGAGGAAAAACTTCGCGAACTGAAGCTCATCCCCGGCAAGGCCGACCGCAACAACGCCATGGACGAACTCCGCCAGGCGCTGATCGACGAGTTGATTCCCGCCGGGGCGGATCCCGAAACGCTGCCTTACACCGAGGCCCAGATCAAGGAGGCCTTCTACAAACTCGAAGGGCGCATTCAGCGTGAGTTGATTCTCTCCGGCAAGCGTCCCGACGGCCGGGGCGCGGAAGACCTTAGGCCGTTGAGCTTTGAGGTGGGCGTTCTGCCGCGGACGCACGGATCGGCTATTTTCGCCCGCGGCGAGACCCTGGCGCTCGTCACGGCGACCCTCGGCACGCCGCGCGACCAGCCAATCATCGACGGCCTGCTGGAAGAATACAAAAAACCCTTCTTCCTGCATTACAATTTCCCGCCGTTCAGCGTCGGGGAAATTCGTCCGATTCGAGGTCCCGGCCGGCGTGAAATCGGCCACGGCGCCCTGGCGGAGAAAAGTCTCCAGGCCGTTCTGCCCCCGGCGGAGGAGTTCCCCTACACCGTTCGCGTGGTGGCGGACATTCTGGAATCCAACGGATCGACCAGCCAGGCCGCGACCACCGGCGGGACGATGGCGCTGATGGACGCCGGCGTGCCGATCAAGGCGCCCGTGGCGGGCATCAGTATCGGCATGGTGTCCGATGAGAACAGCGGGAACTACGTCCTGCTGACGGACATCGTCGGCGAGGAGGATTTCCACGGCGACATGGACTTCAAGGTCGCCGGTACGTCCAACGGCATTACGGGCATCCAGCTGGACATGAAGGCCCGCGGGATTCCCCAGGACCGGATCGTCAAGACGCTGGACCAGGCCAAGCGGGCCCGGCAGGCGATTCTCGATCAGATGGCGACGGTGATTCAGAAGCCGCGCGAGGAACTCAGCGAGTATGCCCCGCGAATGCTGACGGTCAAAATCGACCCATCGAAGATCGGAAAGGTCATCGGCCCGGGCGGAAAGACGATCAACAAAATCCAGGACGAGACCGGCGCGACGATCGATATTGAGGAAGACGGAACCATTTTCATCGCCTGCAAAGGCGCCGGGGCCGAGCAGGCCCGCGACATGGTCCGGGCGATCACCGAAGACCCCGAAATTGGAAACATCTACAAGGGCAAGGTGGTCTCCATCCGCGATTTCGGCGCGTTCATCGAAATCCTGCCCGGCACGGAAGGCCTCTGCCACGTCAGCGAACTGGCGGAAAACTACGTCGAGAACGTTAACGACGTCTGCCAGATCGGCGACGAACTGGAAGTGAAGGTCATTAACATTGACGACCAGGGCAAGGTGAAGGTGTCCCGCAAGGCCGTTCTCGTGCCCGGCCACGAACCGGAAATCGCCCGAAGCCGTTCCGGCGGCGGCGGACGGGACCGAGGCCGAGGCGGCGACCGCGGGCGCGGCGGCGATCGGGGCCGGGGCGGCGACCGCGGCGGAAAGTCCCGCGGCGGCGACCGACGCTGAAATCCCCCTGAAACATAACAGCGCCGAGCGGCAAGCCGAGACCATCGGCTTGCCGTTCCGCGTTTTGTGAAACAGAAACCGGCGCCCGGTGAATTCGTTCTTTATAAAATAATCCGTGGAATTCGTTTCGCCTCTCTGCAATCTGTCCCTTTGGGATCCGTGGAGTTATTGATGCGACCATGACACGTCCCGAACCCAACCCGGCTTTGGCGGAGCTTTCGCAGATCGTCGGCGGCCTGGCCCATGAGATCAAAAATCCCCTCTCCACGATCAATCTGAACCTCAAGCTGCTGGGGGAGGATCTGGCCCGCCATCGGGACGAGGAGCATTTGCGTCTGGCCCGCCGGTTGCGGTATGTGCAGACCGAGGCCGAGCGGCTGAGGCAGATTCTCGACGATTTTTTACATTACGCCGGCCGGCACGAATTGACCCTCGCCGGGGCGGACCTGCGGGACGTGGTCTGCGATCTGCGGGATTTTTACGCGCCCCAGGCGGCCTCCTCGCGCGTGGTGCTGCGAACGGACGTCGGGGAGAAGAGCGTTTTCTGCCGCGTGGATGTCAACCTCATCAAGCAGGCGCTGCTGAACCTGATGATCAACGCCACGCAGGCGATGGCCGACGGCGGCGAGCTTCTTCTGCGCGTCGGCGTCGAGGGCGACCAGGCGCGGATCGAAATCATCGACACCGGTCCGGGCGTCCCGCCGGAAGACCTGCAGAACATCTTCCGCGCCTACTGGTCCACGAAAACCGGCGGCAGCGGGCTGGGCCTGCCTACCGCCCGGCGCATCGTCCGCGAACACGGTGGAACCATGAACGTGGACTCCGAACCGGGCAAGGGAACCCGGTTCATCATCCTGCTGCCGATGGAGAAGGTCATGTAGCGGATTCACCTGGAATCCATTCGTAATAAAACTCCACGGATTTCACGGATGGAAGAAGGATTACACGGATTTTCGTTATTTTGTTTTTACGAAAAAAAGAATCCGTGTAATCTACTTTCTTATCCGTGTAATTCGTGGATAGTATCGTCGGGTTGTGACACGGATGAATCTGGAATCATGGTTACCATTTGTGCGAGACGCTTTTATGGACGCATTTTTCTACGAAGTTTTTGACGAGGAACGCGAGGCGATTGAGCGGTATCTGCCAGCCGGCCTGGCCGTCGAAATGACGCCCGCCACGCCCCAGGAACACGGCGCCGAGGCGCCTCCCGCGGCGATTCTCTCCACGCGCACGCAGTCGGCCATTCCCCACGCCTGGGGGAGCAAACTTCGCGCCCTGCTGACGCGCTCCACCGGTTACGACCACGTTGTCCGCTACGCCCGCGAGGCCAATTTCACCGGCGCGTGCGGCTACCTGCCGCTGTATTGCGCCCGGGCGGTCGCGGAGCAGGCCTGCATGCTCTGGATGGCGCTGCTGCGGAAATTGCCCGTCCAGCGGGCGCAGTTTGCCGCGTTTCACCGCGACGGCCTGACCGGGCGCGAGGCGCTGGACAAAATGCTGCTCGTGGTGGGCGTGGGAAACATCGGGCACGAGATCGTACAGATCGGGCGGGGGCTGGGCATGAAGGTTCTCGGCGTGGATCTTGATCCTCGCCACGACGACGTGGAGTACGTCTCCATCGAAGCCGGCCTGCCGAAAGCGGATATCCTCGCCTGCGCGATGAACCTGACGGCTGACAACGCGGGGTATTTCAACGCCGAGCGACTGGCGAAATGCAAACCCGGCGCGATCTTCGTAAACGTCGCGCGAGGAGAACTTTCCCCCACCGCCGATCTGCTGGCCGCCCTGGACAACGGGCAACTGGCGGGCGTCGGCCTGGACGTGTACGAAAACGAATCCGCACTGGCCTGCGCCCTGCGGGCGGGGGAGTTCGGAATTCAGGATAAGAAAACGGAAGCAAGTACACAAACCCCCGCCGTCGCAGCCGCGTTGGAATTGGCGAAGCGTTCCGATGCGATTCTGACGCCGCACAACGCCTTCAACACCGCAGAGGCCCTCGAGCGCAAGGCCCGGCAGACCGTCGAAAGCCTCAAGGCCTTCCTCCAAACCGGCGCGTTTCCCCATCCCGTTCCCGTGGGGTAAATCAGGCCGTTCCGAAATTGCCTTGTTTTCGCGGCCCGAAGGGCCGCGACACGCGCGGGCAAGATGCCCGCGACACAATATGTGACTTCCTAAACGGGCTGCTAAGGGGTGAATTGAAGAGAGAGAAAACAAGAATTTCTGGACGGCTTCAAATAAATCGTAAAAAACGCTTGTCGGTTTCGGATTTCGTGGTATCATCGCAATCGCTCAGCCACCGTACGTAGAGGAACGGTGGGTTTTTGTATTCGCTCGTACTCCGTTTTTCCCTGTGTTTTGGTCTATTCCTGCGGGAGGAGTGTCTATATGAATGGGAACAGGTGGAGTTTTCGGGAAGCGATGCTCGGTTCGGGGTTGTTTCTCCTTTTGGCTGTCGTTCCGTGCCGCGCAGCCGGCTGGACGATCACGCAACTGACGGACAACAACTACAGCGATTTCACGCCGGATTTTTCGGGCACAAACCTGGTCTGGTGCGCCAACGCCGGCGGCGACGGCAACGCGTCGGGCCGGGAAATCATGCTCTACGACGGCGGAAACACCGTGCAACTGACGACGAACGGCTATGAAGATTCCGCGCCGCGCGTTTCGGGAAATGGAATCTGCTGGCAGGGCAAACCCGACCTCGGCGCGGACTGGGAGATATTCTACTACACCCCCACCGCCGGCAAGGTGCAACTGACCGACAACGGCGTTAACGATTGGGGAGCCGGAATCTGCGGTGAACGAGTGGCTTGGCATAGTGGTTCCGGCACAAATTGCGAAATATACCTGTACGACGGCTCGACGACAACGCAACTGACAACGAACGCCTGGCAGGACATGTCTCCATCGATCTCTTCCGATGGCGTGGCGTGGATTTGTAATGACGGCTCAGACTGGGAAATTTTTCTTCGCGACGCCGCAGAAACAAAACAACTGACCAATAACACCGTGGATGACACAGCCCCCTGCTTTGGCCATGGCGTAATGTTCTGGCGGACGGAGAATCCTTCCACCTATCTCGGCCAAATCGCCATGTATGACGGAACCAACGTGGTGATATTGTCCGACGATTCGCTGGATAACGAGGCGCCGGTGGCCTTTGGTCGGCGAGCCGCCTGGAGCAGCCAAGATCCAGAAAAGGAAAGTTCCGACATTTTTCTGTACACCGGTTCGGGAATTCAGCGTGTAACGGACGACGCGTATGACGACAACAACCCGGTGATCTCCGAATCCCTCGTTGTCTGGAGCGCGTATGACGGGCACGACCACGAAATTTTCGTCTACGACGGGGTCGGCAGGCATCACCCAGTTGACGGACAATGACTATGACGACCAGTCTCCCCGCGTTTCGGGGCGGAACATTGCCTGGGTGGGAGAAACCGGCGGGGAGGACGGTGAAATTTTCCTGGCGGTGCACGCACCGGAACCCACGACGGCCTTGCTGCTGATTTTCGCGGGCGGATGGTTGACGCGGCGGCGGCGGGCGCGTAGGATTCGTCGTTCTTATGCTGACACTCATTACCGCCATGGATGAAGACCGCCTGATCGGCCGCGGGAAGGAGCTTCCCTGGCGCCTGCCGGAGGAGCTGGAGCATTTCCGTCGGACCACGCTGGGCGGGGTGGTCATCCTCGGCCGGGCCACCTGGGAATTCATGGCCCAAAAAAGGCCCTTCCTCGACGGGCGGGTCAATTTCGTCGTAACGCACAAACCGGCGGCCTGGCAGACGGACGTCGCCGAGGCCGGGTTCGATCCGACGTTCGGTCCGCACTTCGTGGACACGATCGAACTGGCCGTCACCCGCGCCCGACGCGAATTCCCCGAATATGTCGAGCATCTCTTCCTGCTCGGAGGCCGGCAAATCTACGAACTGGCCCTGCGACGCAACCTCGTGGATCGCATGCTCATTTCCCACGTGAAGGGCAAGCATATCGGCGACGTGTATTTTCCGCCCATCGGCCCGGAATGGACCGGCCGAGTGATCCTGAAGGGCAAAACCTTCGACGTGGTGGAATACACGCGGGAATAATCCCCCTCCCCCTCCGCAGCCTGGGGGAAAATGCCCCCAATCGGGCGAAAAAAGAACTTGCAGGCGAAACGGAAATTGCTACAATAGTCGATTCTCGTGTACGGAAAGCGTGTATCTTCCCAACCACAATATGGTTGGAGCGATTGAACAGGAGCATACTTCGTGGCAGTACGGTTGAGACTCAAACGTATGGGACGGCGGCATCGGAGTTTCTTTCGATTAAGCGCAATGGACTCGCGCAATCCGCGTGACGGGCGCGTAATCGAGGAGCTCGGCTGGTACGACCCCAACGCGAAGGAACAGGACCAACAGACGTCGTTGAACCGGGAACGCATTGAATACTGGCTGGGCGTGGGCGCCCAACCGAGCGAAACCGTTCGCGACCTGCTGAAGAAAAAACTGGGTATTACGTCGGCGAAATAGTTTCCCTGGTGGAACAGGTTTGCAACCTGTGCCCCCGCAGCTTGCAAAACTGTGCCTCGCCGGAGCCCGGAATGGCCCTTCGCGTGGACATCCTGACGCTGTTCTGCGATTTGTTCGGTGCGTTTCTGGACACGAGCATCGTCGGACGGGCAAGGCGCAACGGGCTTCTGGACGTTCACCTGACGAACATACGCGACTTCGCGAAGGACGCGTATGGATCCGTGGACGACGCGCCGTTCGGCGGCGGACCGGGCATGGTTCTGATGTGCCCGCCGGTGTTCGACGCCGTGGAACACGCACAGCGGCTGGCCGAACCGCCGGGTAAAGTAATCCTGCTGACGCCGCAGGGCGAAACGTTCAACCAGCGAATCGCCCACGAACTGGCGGGCGAAGAAAGACTGATATTTTTGGCTGGGCACTACGAGGGATTCGACGAGCGAATCCGCACGGGCCTGGCCGACCGTGAAATCAGCCTGGGCGACTTCGTCCTCTCCGGAGGCGAATTCGCCGCGATGGCCATTCTCGACGCCGTCACGAGGCTGCTGCCCGGAGCACTGGGCAAAGACGAATCGACAACCGAAGAATCGTTTCAACAGGGATTGCTGGAATATCCGCAGTATACCCGCCCGCGGGAGTTCCGCGGCATGAGCGTACCGGACGTTCTGCTGTCCGGCGACCACGCGAAAATCCAGCAATGGCGCAAAGAGCAGTCCGAAATGCGAACGCAACTGCGCCGAGCGGACCTGTGGGAACAATACGACAACGGAAAAAACAAAGGAACATAACGGGTTAACCAATCAGGAGAAGGTCATCGTGTCCCAGGAACTGATAAAGATCGCCTCAGCCGGCAGCCGGAAGGAAACCCTCCCCGAATTCACCATCGGCGACACCGTCAAGGTGCACTGCCGCATTATCGAAGGCGACAAGGAACGCGTTCAGATGTTCACCGGAACGGTGATCGGCCGTCGCGGCGAGGGCGTCAGTGAAACCTTTACCGTCCGCCGCATCGTGAACAATGAGGGCGTCGAACGAACGTTCCCGCTCCACAGCCCCAAGGTCGCCGACGTCGAGGTCGTCCGCCGCGGCAAGAACCGCCGGGCCAAGCTGTACTTCCTGCGGGATCGCGTGGGCAAGTCGACTCGCCTGAAGGAACTCCGCGGCCCCACCAAGGCCGAACGGGAGGCCGCCGAAAAGTCCGCCGCCGCTAAGGAAGCCGCCGCCGAAGCCGAAGCCCAACAACAGGCCGACGAACCCGTCGGCGAACCCGAACCGGCCGAGGCGTAGGACCATGTGGCCCTTCCGCCGGAAACGCGGCGGGCAAAACACTTCCCCTAAAAAATCCCTTTCCACCGCCGCTCGCGGTGCGCGCGGCGAGAAACTCGCCCGAAAACACCTTCGCCGGGCCGGCTTGAAACTGCTGGCCGTCAACTACCGCTGCCCGGCCGGCGAGGTGGACGTTATCGCACTGGACCGCCGCACCCGGCCGGATACTCTCGTGTTCGTCGAGGTCAAAACCCGCCGCCAGGACCGCTACACGTCCCCCGCCGCGGCCGTCAACGCCGAAAAGCAGCGCCGCATCCACAAGGCCGCCGAATACTTCCTCCACCACAAACACGCCGAGGATCTGCTCGTTCGTTTTGACGTGGTGTCCATCGTCCTGCCCGACGACGGCCCGGCCCGCGTGGAACATATTTCCGACGCGTTCTGAACAGCCACCGCCCCTCTTGAGAACCTTGTCGCTTGCGCGTAGAATGACTTCCGCTTCAGGAAAACCATCATCATGCCGGACAAACTGGAATCGATGTTGCGCTCCGCCATGCCGGCGGTGGATTTCTGTTCGATGCGGTATCTCCGCAGCCGGGACGAAATCCTCACCGTCCGCCGGAACGTGCCCGAACCCGTTCAGCGCGGCGACGACGCGGGCGTGATGGTCGCGATCCGTCACGACGGCGGACTCGGTTACGCCGCCACCTGCGACCTGACGCCGTCGGGCCTTGCCCAGGCCGTCCGCCAGGCCGGGCGCTTCGCCGCCCTGACCGCCGGGAAAAGCGTGGTGGACGTTTCCTCCCTCGCCATGCCCGCCCCCCAGGGCGAATACGTCGGCCCGGAGGAAATCCCCTACGCGAGCGTCTCGCTGGGCGAAAAGTTCGACCTGCTTCGCAAGACCTCGGAACGGCTGAAAATCGACGAGCGCATCGTGGACTGGGAAACGAGTTTCTGGCATACCGCCGTCGAATCGCTGTACGTAACCAGCGGCGGCGGACGGGTGCGGCAGCAGTTGAGTTACTTCGCCCCGGCGATGAGCGCCACCGCCAACCGCCGCGCCGAGACGCAGACCCGCACGCTGGGCAGCCTGCGGGGCCAGTGCAAGCAGGGCGGTATGGAAGTGCTGCAAATGTGTCAGTTCAAGCGAGCCGGCCAGCAATTGGCCGAAGAGGCCCTGGCGCTGCTGCAGGCCGACGACTGCCCCACCGGAACCATGCCCCTGCTGCTGGCGAGCGACCAGATGATGCTCCAGATTCACGAATCCATAGGCCATCCGCTGGAGCTGGACCGCATCCTGGGCGATGAGCGAAATTACGCGGGCACAAGCTTCGTGACGCCGGACATGTTTGGCACGTACCGGTACGGCTCGGAACGGCTGAACGTGACGTTCGATCCCACGCGCCCGGAGCAGTTTGCCAGCTACGGCTGGGACGACGAAGGCGCCGCCGCGAAGAAGGAATTCATCATTCAAAACGGCGTGCTGCGGCGCGGGCTGGGCAGCGTGACCAGCCAGGCCCGCCTCGGCCTGCCGGGCGTCGCCTGCGGGCGGGCGTGCAACTGGAACCGCCCGCCCATCGACCGGATGGCCAACCTGAACGTCGAACCGGGCGAGGCGACGCTCGCGGAGATGATCGCCCAGGTGCAGCACGGCGTGTACATGAAGACCAACAAGAGCTGGTCCATTGACGACAGCCGGAATAAATTCCAGTTCGGCTGCGAGTACGCCGAGCTGATCGAAAACGGCAAGCTGACGAAGGTGGTGAAGAATCCGAATTACCGCGGCCTGAGCGCCACGTTCTGGCGCAGCTTACGGGCCGTCGGGCGAAAGGAAACCATCGGTGTGTTCGGCACACCGTATTGCGGCAAGGGCGAGCCGAACCAGTGTATTCGCGTCGGCCACGCCTCGCCGGCCTGCCTGTTCGAGAACGTGGACGTTTTCGGCGGGGCGTAAAACAAAGAACGACACAGAGTTCCTGAGAAACTGAGAAGATGAGAATAGAGAAGAAGATAAAAAATCTGCACTGAAACGCCGGGGACCTGGAAAAACGAAGGAAAAACGACTATTGATGGGAAACGGAATTTATAAATAATTTCTTCTCAGTCTCTCAGTTTCTCAGTGTCGTTCTTCTTCAGAATTTTCGGAATAGAGTATGCGGGACTATTTTTATTCGTTGGCGGACGATCTGGCCGGGCGATGCACCGGCCCGGAGGTGCTGCTGCTGGGCTTCTCGGGCGAAGACAGCGATTTCGTTCGCTTCAACAGGTCTCTCGTGCGGCAGGGAGGCGCCGTGCGGCAGCAATATCTTTCGCTGGAACTGATCGACGGCGACCGCCACGCCAAAGAGATTTTCACGTTGTGCGGCGAGAAGACCGCCGACCTGGCCAAAGCCGAGGCGGTATTGGCGTCCCTGCGCGAGCAGTTGCCCGCGACGCCGGCCGATCCCTTCCTGCTGTACGCCGCGGAGGTTCACAGCACCGAGCAGATCGGCGAAAACTGTCTCGCCCCGACGGAGGACTGCCTGGCCGCCGTTCTGAAAGCCGGCGAGGGCAAAGACCTCGTGGGCCTTTTCGCCCAGGGCGGCGTGTACGCGGGATTCGCCAACTCGCTGGGCCAGCGAAACTGGTTCTCCTCGCACAGCTTCCACCTGGAGTGGTGCTTTTTTGCAAAAAACGCCCACAACGACAAGGCCGTCAAAACCAGCTACGCGGGATTCGAGTGGTCGCCGGAAGCCTTCGCCCGCAAGGTCGCCGACGCGACGGAGCAATTGGCCATCCTCGCCCGCCCGCCGAAGACCATCGACCCCGGCGCGTATCGCGTGTACCTTGCGCCCACGGCCTTGGCGGAGTTCGTCGGCCTGCTGGGCTGGGGAGGCTTCAGCCTCAAAAGCCACCGCACCAAAACCACGCCACTGCTGAGGATGATCGAATCCGGCGCGACGCTGCACGAATCGGTGCACCTGGCCGAGAACACCCGCGAAGGCCTGGCGCCGAATTTCACGTCCGCGGGATTCATCAAGCCGGGCCGCGTGGAGCTGATCCGGGCCGGGCGCTACGGCGAGTGCCTCATCTCGCCGCGCTCAGCGAAGGAATTCAACCAGCCCGTCAACGCCGGTATGGAAGTTCCGACCTCCCTGGACCTGGCCGCCGGCGAGCTGTCCGACGAGAAAATTCTCTCCACGCTCTCCGAAGGCGTGTACGCGAACCAGCTTTGGTATCTGAACTACTCGGACATGCCTGCTGGGCGCATCACGGGCATGACGCGCTTCGGGACGTTCTGGGTGGAGGGGGGGAAGATCGTCGCGCCGCTGAACGTGATGCGCTTCGACGAGACGGTCTACAACGCCCTGGGAACCAACCTGGTTGCCCTGAGTCACCGGCGCGATTTCCTGCCCAGCAGCGAGACGTACGATCAGCGTTCCGTTCACTCCAGCCGCATGCCCGGGGCCGTCATCCGCGATTTCCGCTTCACGCTGTGAGAGCGTGTATTAAAAGGTTCTTCAATGTGGCTTGGGCGTCTCGCCCAAGTGTCGCAGGGTCATCCTGACCCTGCTTTGTGTTGTTTTTTCACGGGCGGGACGCCCGTGAGACGCTTGGACAGGATGTCCAAGCCACTTTTTATACACGCTGTGATCGTTATTTCCCCGGCGTCACGACGCCGGTGGGCCTGCGGGGAAGGGGCTTGGGAGGAATGTTCTCCGCCTTGGGTACGGGCAGAGGCGGGGTGTATTCCATTTCTTCGGACAGTTTTCCGATCCGTTCGCGGGCGTCCTTGCAGTTGGCTTCGTAGGGCGCCTCGCGGGCGAGGCTTTCGCGGAACAGTTCCAGGGCCTTGGCCTTCTCGCCGAGTTTTTCCTGGCAGAGGACGGCGGCTTCGTATCGGGCCGGGAAGGGAAGATACGGATCCCACGTCCAGGCGCGAACGTACCACTGGACGGCCAGGTACGGCTCGTGGAAAAAGTCGCCGTAGATTTTCCCGATGTGATACGCCGCCGAGGCGATGCGCGTGCTTTGCGGATACCGTCGCACCAGGCGCAGAAACGTTCCCAGCGCCTGCCGCAGACTGGGGAAGTCCACCGGCAGGGATCGGGCGCCCTTTTCATACAGCGCCAGGGCGCGGTCGTACATTTCGTTGGCCCGCGGAATGATTTTGCACGGTTCGAGTGTTTCGGGCGGCACCTCGACCCGGTGCAGAAACAGATACGTCTCCTCCGCGAAAAACCGCGCCAGGGCGGTTTGAATCATTCTGGCTTTGAAGTCGTCGTTTTTCTTTTCGTAGAACGTCGCCAGGTCGTCGAGTGCATCGAGGTAGTCTTCGCGGGCGTTGGTCACGTTTTCCAGGAGCATGCGTTCCTTGGCGTCGGCGGGCAGGGCGCCCTGGGGATCGGGCGGAGGATCAATGCCGACGAACGTGAAATCCTGGGCCTCGGAAAGATTGTTCAGTTCCTTCTGCGCCCATCGCCCCTTGGTGACGTTGCCCGTGGTTTCGTAGTATTCCGACAGCAGCATCAGGTCGTGGTAGTAGCGTTTCCGGGCCGTTTCGACCGCGACGGCCGATCGCGCCTCTTCGGCGTCGCCGGCGTCGACCGTGAGGGTTCGCACGGGCTTTCCGTACCACTTGGTTTTGGGCATGTCCGGGCGGGTGTTGCACCCCGCCGAGAGCATCGCGACAAAAAGCGCGACGGCTAGATTGATCCACATTGCCTCGTGTTGGCTGTTCATGCCGACACTCCTTCCGCCGTTCGGCCCGGCTGCGCGTCTGCGCAACAGAACGTTTCGGGTATTATCTCCCCCCGCCCCCGCCGATGCAAGCCCGACGGTTCAGGCCGTCGAGGCCGCCAGGGGATGGGCGCGGTCGTAGACCTCTTTCAAGCGATGGGTCGTCAGGTGCGTGTAGATTTGCGTGGTGGAGAGATTTTCGTGGCCGAGCATTTCCTGCACGCTTCGCAGGTCGGCCCCGGCGTTGAGCATGTGCGTGGCGAAACTGTGGCGAAGGGTGTGCGGGCTGATGTGCGTGGGAATTCCCGCCAGGAGCATGTACTTATTGAGCTTGCGGCGGATGGAACGGTCGGTGATGCGCTTCCCCGCGCGATTGACGAACAGCGCCCCCTGGGAAACCCGGCCGAGCTTGGCAAACCGCATCTTCAGATACGAACGAATCGCCGCGACGGCCTTGTCGCCCAGCGGGGCCAGACGCTCCTTTTTGCCTTTTCCCCGCACGCGCAGGGCGCCGTGGAATTCATCCAGGTCCTCAAGGTTCAGCGACACCAGCTCGCCGATGCGCAGTCCCGCGGAATACAGCGTCTCCAGAATGGCCCGATCCCGGGCGCCCAGCAGCGTATGGGAATTCGGGGCCGTCAGGAGGGCGTGAATCTGCTCCACGTCGAGAAACTTCGGCAGACGCTTCTCCAGGCGGGGCGTGCGAATCACGCTGACCGGCGACGACTCGACCCGGCCGAGCCGCACCAGGTACTTGTAGAAACTGCGGAGCGTCGCCAGCTTGCGGGCGGTGGTGGCCTTGGAATACTCGCCGTTGCGCAACACGGCCAGATAGGAGCGGATTTCCGTCGGACGAACCGAAAGCAACCGCGCTTCCAGGCTCGGCTGCGGCGGCGCTTCCACGGCGAGGAGGTCTTCGGGACGAAGACGCCCCAGGTCCGCCCCGCCGTCCACGGCGGCGAGATAGTGCGCGAACTGCTGCAGGTCCGCCGCGTAGGAACGAATGGTGTGCGCGGAAAAATTCCGTTCCACCCGTAGATGATCCAGAAACGCCCGCATGAGCGGATGTATTTCCATGCGTATTCGCGTCCTCTCTAGTCCATGGCCAATTCGTCCGGTTCCAGTTCGCCGAGAGACTCGCCGGCAACCTGGGCCACCTGGAAGCTCATCGTAGCGGCGTCCAGCCAGTCGAAATTGACCGACCGATCGTCGGCCAGGTGCATCAGTTCCTCGATGAGGGCGTCTTCCGATCCAGAGGTATACCGAAACAGGTAGAGGTGGCCGTCTTTTTCGAGCGTCAGTGTTTGAGCGTCCATGATGGGCTTCCGAATCCGTTCGTACCGTCAGCCATGATTCGGCGCAAACCGTTGCGCCGGCGTCCGGATTTGTTATCGGAATTTTCCCGCGAATCGCTGTAGCAAACTCCCCGAAAGATTGGGCGGCGGGGAGGCGTGTGGTATACTTGCGTTTCGTGAAGCCATGAACCAAACGCCTCCCGACGAAATCCGCATGAGCCTGGGCGATCATCTGGAGGAGCTGCGCCGCCGGGTGCTTTGGGCGCTGGCGGGGCTGCTGGTGGGCGTGGTCGCGGCGCTGATCTTCGGGCGGGAAATCCTGGCGGTGCTGGAATTTCCGTACGTTCGCGTGATGACCTCGCTGGGCCGGCCGCCGACGCTGCGCGCCCTGACTGCCGCCGACGGGATGGTAATGTACATGAAGGTCTCGCTGATCGCGGGGTTGCTGCCGGCCTCGCCGTGGGTGTTCTACCAGCTCTGGGCGTTTGTGGGCGCCGGGCTGTATCCGCGAGAACGGCGATGGGTCTTGCCGGCGGTTTTCTGCTCGGCCGGACTGTTCGCCGCCGGGGCGCTGTTCTACCTGTTCGTGGTGGCCGTCCCGATGATGTACTTCTTCCTGCGATTCAACGAATACCTGGGCCTGGCCAACGATTTAACGCTGACGGGGTACGTCTCGATGACGGTGGACATGATGCTCGTATTCGGCCTGGCGTTTCAACTGCCCGTGGTCCTGGCGCTGCTGGGAATTATGGGTGTGGTCACGACCCGCTGGTTGGCAAAATACCGGCGGCACGTGATTGTGGGGTTGCTGATCCTCTCAGCCGTCATGACCTCCCCCTCGCCGGTGGACCAGATCCTGCTGGCGATTCCGTTGTGGCTGCTGTTCGAGGCCGGGGTGCTGCTGGTTTACCTCGTGGAACGAAAACGACGGAAAACCCTCGACCAATAATCGTTGAATTCACCACGAATTACACGGATAAAGAAAGGATTACACGGAGAATATCTTTCTGAATTTTCTGAAATATATCCGAGGCCGTCCAGTAATTACCACGTCGTTTTTTCTTCTTTTTCGACCCGAAGGGTCGATGAGCGTCTGGCCGGGGGTGAGCGAAGCGA
>JAFGEJ010000164.1 GCA_016931655.1 Phycisphaerae bacterium | reverse complement strand
TCGCTTCGCTCACCCCCGGCCAGACGCTCCTCGACCCTTCGGGTCGAGGGGAAAAAACAACATGGAAATTCCTGAACGATCTCAGTTAACTGGAAAAGACATATAAGATTGACCTGAGTCGTCTTGTTGGTTTTTCTTTACATTTCTTTCGTACAAGCGCTACTGAAGGCATTTTCTGTGATCTTTTTCCGATTAACCAGTTAACAAGTTAACCAGTCAACCAGTCAACCAGATTAGCCAGTTGCAAGCCGGTCCGTTTGAGTAAATGTCTCCGTGTCCTTATGGCGAAATGATTCGTATCAGACCTCCGCGGGATCCTCCTCGATCAATTTTTTCATCACCGGCAATTGCAGCACGTGTTGTTTTTGTTCGTCGCTCATCGGCTTGAAAGGCCTGGGCGAATACAACCCCGGCAGGCCCCGCGCGTTCATCATCACCGTAAAGGCGGAGTACGTGTATTGGATGATCAGATCCCTGGCCTCTGTGATCCGCCTCTGGTATCGGGTTGCCTCGTCCCAGTCGCCCTTGGCGGCGCATTGCCCCAGCGCGACGGTCCAGCGGGGCACGATCGCCCACATGCCGTCGAGATGTTCGCGGATGTTGTGCTTCAGCAGCACGTCCACCAGGTTCGGTGACGCGACGATGATGCGGAACGAATCGTCCACCCTGTCAATAAGCTGGCGGACGAAATCCACGTCGCACGAGAGTTTCGCGCCGCGAATGTTGGGATGTTTGGAGAGTTCCAGGAACGTTTCCATGGCAATTTTCGTGCCCGTCACGGTCGGCAGGTCGTAAAGGTACAACGGCGACTTGGCGACGTCCGCCAGGCCGCGGTAATAGTCCACCAGCAGTTCCTGCGAGAACTTCCAGAAATACGGCGCGAGGACGGCGATACCGTCCACATCGAACTGGTTGATGTACTCGATGCGCTGCCGGCTTCGCGTGAAGCCCGCGTCGCCGGCGCCGATGAGAACTTCGCCCTTTCCCTTGCTGAGGCGGACGGCTTGCTCGATCAACTGCTGATACGTCCGATCCCTCAGCAGTTGCATCGCGCCCATGGTCCCAGCCACCAGCAGGCCGTCGATGCCGTGATTCCACTGGTCCGCCAGGTGCATTGCCAGACCTTCTTCGTGGAGTTCTTCCTCGTCCGTTAAGGGCGTGCCGAGAGCGGTGATAAAATATGGCTTTTTCAAGGTAGGTTCCTTTCTGTGGTTGGTGTTTCGTTTTTCGCAACAGCTTGGCCGATAAGCAAATGCCGCTCCAGCAACTCGCAGGCTTCGGGAATGTTTCCCTTCTCCAGCAGGTCGCAGAGGCGGCGATGTTCATCAAGGGTTCGCCGGAGCTTTTCCCGGCGACGTTCCCGATTCGATTCCGGGGAAGACATCAGCGGCAGCGGCGCACGGGAATACACGTTCTCCAGGCGTTCATTTTGCCCCGCCTCCACGAGCAGGGCGTGAAAGCGGCGGTCGGCTTCGGCGAATCCCAGTTCGAGATTTTCCCGGAGCATTTGTTCCATCACGTCACACGTTTCCCGCAGCCTGGCCAGGTTATTCGGCGGCAGGCGTTTTAAGGCCATCAGCCTCAACGCGCCGCTCTCCAGGGCGAATCGCACTTCCAGGACGTTCTGGTAGTCGTGTCGCGTCATCGCGGGCGCGAAAAATCCGCCACGCTTCCCTCGCGTCAGCAGGCCTTCATGCAGGAGCATACTCATCGCCTCCCGCAGCGAGCCGCGCGTCACGCCGAGCTTTTCCGCCCAGAGGCTTTCGGTCAGTCGCTGTCCCGGAACCGTCAGGCCGTGCAGGAGCGCCCGCCGAAGGGATGCGTAACATTCGTCCCGTTGGGTTTGTTTCGCACAGCCTTTCATAACAGGATGTTACAGACGAAAAAAGATTTCCACAAGTAAATTTGTATACAAAAATAGTATTATTTTGTGTACTAAATAGCAGTCTATGAATTGCAGACCATTGAGCAAGGCCGGGATTGAGGGGGGCAGACATAGCATTGCGGAGCGGCGAGGGGTGATGGGGATCGGCTTTTACGTTTCGTCTTTCTCGTCGTGGTTTTTTTCGGAGCGGGCGAGTTCCTGCAGGCGGAGTAGTTGTGGGCGGAGTTCCTCGGCGGCGGCGGTTTCGGGGAAATTCTCCACCACCTGCCGGACCAGTGGGAGGGCCTCGGCGTAGCGGTGTCGCTCCATCAGTTCCACGATCCGGTCGCGCAGTTCGCGCACTTCCTGGATGCGTGCGTTGTCCACGAACGTGGGCATCATGGCGCGGACTTTCTCGGCTTCGTCCGATTCGGCGTAGGTTTCGAGGAGTTTGTGCGCCCCGGCCAGGGCCTGCTTCCACTGCCTTGCCTGGGAATGTTCCTGGATAATGGCGAACAGGCGGCTGCGCCGTTCGGTGTGATAGGTAGCCGCCTCGCGCTGGACGCGTGTGAGCAGTTCGTCGGCCTCCCGCGAGCGGGGATACGTCCGCCGCAACTGTTCGGCGACCTCGACGGCTTCCTCGTACCGCGAGACGCTCATCAGGTCGCTTGCCCGCCGGACCTGGCCGGAGATCAGTTCCCGCACCTGCTCTTCCTGGCCGGTCTCCACCTGCGAATGAAACACCACCAGGCGTTCGTGGTTCGGCGCCACCTCCTTCAGACGGGGCAGCAGGTCGCCGGCGTCGTCGTATCGCCGGTCCAGCAGCGCCGACTCGATATCGTTTGAAAGCGTCTCGGCCAGTTCCGCCTTCATTTTGCGGCGCTTTTCCTGACGCTCCGCGTCCGAAAGCAGCACGTTGGCGTTCAGTTCCGTCAGCTGGCGAAGCACTCGCGGCATCACGTCCGCCTCGCCCGCGGCCCGGCTGGAATGTTCCGCCGCCGCCGGGGAAGGCGACTCGTCGTGATGATGCAGATTCAGCAGGACGCGCAGCATGCGCCGCTGGGAAATCGTCGCCTCCTCGCGCCGGCGGATGATCCAGGCCGCCGACCACAAAAGGCACGCCGCCACCACGCCGAACATCAACGACTCGGCGGAATGAGCCCAGGCCTCCAGTGTGACGCCTTCCTCCCGCGGCGATTGAAGCAGCCAGGCGATGCTGACCAGCACGCCCGCCACGACGGACAGTCCCGCCACGACGTACAAACACGTCACGATAATCCCACTGGTGGACGCTTCGGAAGGGTTCGTATGTTCCGTCATGGATAGCCCTCTATGCAACCAGGATCGGATTATCCCCTCAAACCATCCCGGACGCAAGCGTTTCCGGGTTCCCAGCGGCCTTGGCGAGCGACCTTTTTTCCTGGTGGAAATTTTCTGATCGCTCTGAACCTTGTGGACGCGAAAGAAAAGCGACACAGAGAAACTGAGGAACTGAGAAGATTTTTTCTTTTTCATCATCTTCTCTGTCTCTCAGGAACTCTGTGTCGGAGTTTCTGTTTTTTGTTTATGCCAGAAAATCCGGTCACTCACCGGCCTTGCATTCATCGGGACGTTCCGGTTACGCTGCCGCGATGATGAGCCAGGAACGCATTCTCCAGGCCCACGGCGGCGGGGGCGAACTGACGCGGCGGCTGCTCGCGGCGCACGTCCTGCCGCGCCTGGGCAACGAATGGCTGAATCCCCTGACCGACGGGGCGATTCTGCCCCGGCCCGGCGGGCGAATCTGCTTCACGACCGACGCCTTCGTCGTTCAGCCGCTCGCGTTTCCCGGCGGGGATATCGGCGTACTGGCGGTCTGCGGGACGGTCAACGACCTGGCGATGATGGGCGCCCGCCCGCTGGCGCTGAGTTTGGCGATGGTGTTGGAAGAAGGCCTGCCCATTGCTACCCTCGATACGGTGCTGGATTCCGTCGCCGCCGCGGCCCGGCAGGCCGGGGTGGCGATCGTCGCGGGCGATACGAAGGTAATCGAACGCGGCGCGGCGGCCCAGCCGGGCATGACGATCACGACCGCCGGCCTGGGCGAGGTGTCCGACTCGGTGGACTTGCGGGCTGCGCGCGTCGCGCCCGGCGACGTGGTGATTATCTCCGGGCGGATCGCGGAGCACGGCCTGGCCGTCATGAGCGCAAGGGAAGGGCTGACGTTTGAAACCGAACTGCTCTCCGACGTGGCGCCGCTGAACGGTTTGACGGCCGACTTGCTCGCGGCTGGGGTGGACGTGAAATTTCTGCGCGATCCCACGCGCGGCGGGCTGGCGGGGCTTCTGGCGGACCTGGCCGACGAGGCCGGCTGGTCGGTGGAAATCGAAGAGGCGAAAATTCCGATTTCCCCCGCGGCGCTGCACACCGCCGACCTGCTGGGCCTGGATCCGCTGACCGTCGCCAACGAGGGCAAGCTACTCGCCGTCGTGCCGGCCTCCGACGCCGAAACGGCGATTCAGGCGTTGCGCCGCCATCCCCTGGGCCGACACGCCGCCCTCATCGGCCGATGCACCGATTCGGCCCCGCCGCTGGTGGAACTGCTCACCCGCGCCGGCGGACGACGCCTCGTGCAGCGACCCTACGGAGAAGAACTGCCGCGTATCTGTTAAGCCGCATACATAATTCTCGAACCGTCCAATCGTATTCTGAAGGGTGACAATGTTGCGAAATCATCCACGGATTACACGGATTTCAAAGGAATTACACGGATTTTACATGTAAAAAATCCGTGTAATCCGTCTGGTATCCGTGAAATCCGTGGACTTTTTTGGGAACGACTTGTAAACGAAAATTATATACTTCGCAAATAACGGAAACAGTAAATTGAGAAAGGATCGGGAACGTTGGAGTCCGAAACCAAACGGGTGTTTGTCACGGGCGGCAGCGGGTTCATCGGGACGAACCTGATCGCCCGGCTGCGCGACGAAGGCCGGCTCGTTCTCAACGCCGACGCCCAGCCGCCGCGGAATCCCGCCCAGAAGGAATTGTACCGGCAGGTGGATATTCTGGACTCCGAGGCGCTGAAAAATGCGCTGGTGGAGTTCGCTCCCACGCACGTGGTGCACCTGGCCGCCCGTACGGACCTGGACGGAAAAACCCCCGACGAGTATCGCGTCAACACCGAAGGGACGCGGAATCTCATTCGCGCCCTGGCCGCGACGCCGACGGTCAGGCGGACGATCTTTACGTCCACCAAACTCGTCTGCGAATCAGGCCATTCTCCCCGCGACGAGGAGGATTTCTGCCCCGACACCGCCTACGGCCGAAGCAAGGCGCAGATGGAACAAATGATCCGGTCGGAGGCGAAGGAAGGGGACCTGGCCTGCTCCTGGTGTATCGCCAGGCCGACCTCGATCTGGGGGCCCTGGTACAGCATTCCCTATCATGCGTTCCTGCTCTCCGTGGCGCGAGGGCGATACGTACACCCCGGCCGGCGCAATCCGCCGCGAAGCTTCGGCTACGTGGAAAACTACGCCTTCCAGACGCTTAAACTCCTTGAAGCGCCAGCCGAGGCGGTCCAGGGGAAGGTGTTTTACCTGTCCGACTACGACGAATTCACGATTCGCGCCTGGGCGGAGGCCGTCGCCGCCGCCACGGGCGGGAAGCGCATACGAACCATACCGGCCGGCCTGATGCGCCTGTTGGCGGCGACGGGCGACGTGTGCAAATTCCTCGGCTGGAAGACCGTGCCGATCTCGTCGTTTCGGCTGAGGAATATGTGGGCGGACACCACGGGCATTCCGCTGGAGAACACCCGCGCCCTGACCGGTCCGCTGCCGTTTACGATGCGGGACGGCGTGCGGCGGACCGTCGAATGGATGCGCCGCGAAGGAGTGATTCCGTAAAAAACATCGCATTTTTCGCCTGATTTTACGGGGCAAAAAAACGGCGGGAAAAATAAGGCCTTGATTTTATTGACTTTTCTTGATTTTTCATCTTGACGGCGAAGCATCGGATGAGCAAGATATGCTCCGGAAACCCCGAAAAGACGGGCTTTCAGGTCCGCAAGGGGATGGATACATCGAAAGAGTTATCGGGCGGAGTGGCCCGAAAAAGGTTTGGCGCCGCGGCGCAGGGATGGTACCGACGCCGGGACGCCGACGAATCGTGAAAAGCGATTTGCCGAATACCCGTATTAGCAGAAGGAGCGCAATCATGGCAAAGGCAGCGACAATGACCAAGTCCCAGATCATGGCCAAGTTGGCGGAGTCGAACAGCGTGACGAAGAAGGCCGCCGTCGAATTCGTCGATTCCCTCGTGCAACTGGCTTACAAGGAAGCCAAGAAAGGCTTCACGATTCCCGGTCTGGGCAAGCTCGTCCTGGTGAATCGCAAGGCTCGCATGGGCCGCAACCCCGCCACCGGCGAGTCGATCAAGATTCCGGCCAAGAAGGTCTTGAAGTTCCGTATCGCCAAGGCCGCCAAGGACGCCGTCCTGTAATTCCAGCGACGCGCAACAAGTTTCTCGGGCCGATCCTTTCGAGGATCGGCTTTTTTTTTGAAGTCACCAGCTCAAACGGACCGAATTCGCCCACGAATTACACGGCGCGGCCTATGGCCGCAACCAAAGTAACCAGTAGTCGGTAGTCAGTAGCCGGTAATGGATGCAAAACACGTATCGGTTCTTCTGACAGTAGCCACGGGCTTGCGCCCAATGGCTACTTTCATCAGAAAACCGGTTGATTCAAAAGGATCATCTTCACCGAATGGGAACAGGGACTTTATTTCCCTTTGTGCGCCGTACACCGTTGCCGGCTTGTCCATCCGATTGGAACACGCGGAACAAACCGCTGTTTGTATCGTTTTCCGTCGGGGATACAAGCAATTTCCCGGGGAGAAGGGAAAATGTGAGCGACCGGATATTCTGGCATGATGAAGAAACAACAAATCCGACACAGAGTTCCTGAGATACTGAGAAGAAGCTTTTGATTTTG
>JAFGEJ010000163.1 GCA_016931655.1 Phycisphaerae bacterium | reverse complement strand
TCGCTTCGCTCACCCCCGGCTAGACGCTCCTCGGCCCTTCGGGCCGAAGAGAAGAAAGAACAACACGGGAATTTCCGGACGGCCTCAATTAACCAGTCAACCCATTAACCAGTCAACCAATTAACCAGTCAACCAGTTAACCAATTAACCAGTCAACCAGTCAACCAATTAACCAGTCAACCGAACCACCAAACATGGACCTTCGCACAAAAATCTGTTTCTGGGTCATTGTCCTGGGGATGGCGAACTTCCTGGCCTACGTCGTGGGGTATACCGTCGTCGGCGGCGAATCGGTGCGCGGCAAGGTGTACGAAGACCCCGCCGACGGAACGCGAATCTACAAACTCGACAGCGAACAGGAAGTCGGACGCGGCACGTTCATTTACATGGGCGTACACTCCATCGCGCTGTGGGTGAGCGTCGCGGCGGTCATGCTGGCGATGCTGACGCTGGCGAAGGACCGCATTGCCGATTCGATGCAGTCGGCGGCCATGCGCGGGCGGACGTTCTGCACGGTCATGGCCGTGCTGATCGGCATCTGCACGGCGGGCATTACGTTTCAGTTCATCCATACGTTCGTGGACCACTTTCAGCATCCGATCGTTCTGGACGCCCAGACGACACAGCCCAACCACTCCCCCTCGACCGGCCCATGAGCATCACCATCGACGACATTCTCGCCCCGGCGGGCCTGGTCGCGCGCCGGCTGCCGAACTACGAGCATCGGCCCGAGCAACTGGAGATGGCCCGCGCGGTCGCTCGCGCCTTCGACGACCGCGAGCACCTGCTGGCCGAGGCGGGCACGGGCGTGGGAAAAAGCTTCGCCTATCTCGTTCCAGCCGTCCTCCGCGCGTGGGAACACAAACAGCGCGTCGTCGTGAGTACCTGCACCATCGCCCTTCAGGAACAGTTGATCCGCAAGGACCTGCCCTTCCTGGCTGAAACGCTCAAAGACGCCGGCGTGGACTTCCACGCCGTCCTGGGCAAGGGACGAAACAACTACCTCTGCCTCCGCCGCCTGGCGATGCTCATGAAACACCGCGAAAGGCTCCTTTCCAACGAGCGTCACCAGGCCCGGCTGGACCGCATCGCCCAGTGGGCGATGACCACCCGGACCGGCGAGATGCAGGAGCTGGACTTCGACCCCACGCCGGCGCTGTGGAACAAGCTCTGCGCCGACGGCGCCCTGTGCCGCGGCCAGCGATGCGCACAAGCGAGCAAATGCTTTCTCCGCGCCGCCCGGCGGGAACTGCTGGAAGGCGACATCCTCGTCGTCAACCACGCCATGCTGCTGACGGACCTGAGCCTGCCGCTTTCTTCCCGTCTGCTGGGCGAGTACAAGCTCGTGGTGATGGACGAGGCCCACACCGTCGAGTCCGTCGCTTCCGACCAGTTCGGCCGGGCCGTCTCAAACGCGAACGTCGCCAATCTGCTGCGCGAACTGTACAACGACCGGACGAACCGGGGCCTGCTGGGACTGATGGACGCCCGCGACGCCGTCGCCGCCGTCAACCAGGCCGGCCGGGCGGCGGAGGCGTTTTTCGCGGACCTGGCGGACTACGCGGGTCAGGGCGTCGCCCGCAGCGGCCGACTGCAACAGGCGGAAGTCGTGCCCGATAGCGTCACGCCCGCCCTGGGCGCCCTGGTCGGAAAGCTCCGCGAGCTCCGCAAGCAGGCCGGCAACGACGAACAGAAATTTGAACTGGCCGGCTACGAGGCCCGCCTGCTGGAAATAAAAGATATGCTGGCGGACCTGATCCTTCAGAAGCAGGACGACCACGCCTACTGGCGGACCTGCCGACGGCTGAAAGACCACCGTCAGATGGTCACGCTCGCCTCGGCGCCGATTCACGTCGCACCGATGCTCAAAAAGCTGCTCTTCGACGAAGCACACTCCGTGATTCTGACCAGCGCGACGCTTTCGACGGCCGGCGGGCGGAGCGAAAACGGCGCGACGCGCGGCGGATTTGAGTACATCCGCGGACGCCTGGGCGTCGAGGACGGCGAGGACCTTCTGCTGGCCAGCCCCTTCAACTTCCGCCGGCAGGCGAAGCTGTACATCGAAACGCGCCTGGGCGATCCGAACCGGCTGGAGGAATTCGTCCCCGCCGCCGGAGAGGCGATCCGGCACTACGTCGCGGAATCCCAGGGCCGATGCTTCATCCTGACCACCAGCTACGCCATGCTCGACGCCCTGGCCGAAGACCTCGAAGATTGGTGCGACGAAAACGACTACGAACTGCTCACCCAGGGCGGGCACATGCAGCGGTCGGCCATGCTCGAACACTTCCGCGCCAAGCCCCGATGCGTCCTGCTGGGGACGATGAGCTTCTGGCAGGGCGTGGACGTTTCCGGCGAGGCGCTCTCGAACGTGATCATCGTCAAGCTGCCCTTCGCCGTGCCCGACGAACCGATCATCGAGGCCCGCATGGACTCCATCCGCGCCGCGGGCGGAAATCCGTTCGGCGAGTTCCAGCTGCCCCAGGCGATTATCCTGTTCAAGCAGGGGTTCGGCCGACTGATCCGCTCCAGGAGCGACACGGGATTCGTGGTCGTTCTGGACCATCGGATCGTGACGAAATCCTACGGCCAGGCGTTCATCGAGGCCCTGCCGGACATTGAAGTCGTCCGCGACGAATTCTGCAACCAGCGCAATGGCCGCCCCCCCATCCCCCCTGCCGCTTCCGACGAACTTTGGGAATATACGTAATTTCACGGCCTTGATCGTGAATGTCATTGCTTTATCTTCTTCGGCGCGATGTAATGGAGGATTCGTTTGCCCTTGCGGGGCAGGAGCGCCAAATGAAGCTGGAATCGTACATTCGTCCGGAGCAGATCGTCCTTTCGCCGAACGCCTCGCCGACGAAACAGGCCGCCCTGGAGCAGTTGGTGGACGTGCTTTCGCGGGCCGTCGGATACGACCGCGAAGCGATGCTCCAGGCGGTTGTGCATCGAGAATCCCTGATGAGCACGGGCATCGGCCAGGGCCTGGCCGTCCCGCACGTGCGTCTGGAGCGCCTCGGCGCGCCGGCCGTCGCCGTGGGAATTTTCCCCGAGGGCATTTCCGACTACATCAGCCTCGACAAAGAGCCTGTCCGCATTGTGCTTCTGATCGCCGCGCCCAAGGGGCAGCACGAAACATACATCCGCCTGCTGGCCGCCGCGGTGGACGTGCTCAAAGATCCCGAAATGCGCCAGGCCGTCCTGGCCGCCCAAACGCCCGCCGACGTAGCCGCCCTGCTGAAGGAGGAACGAAAGTGACGCCTTCCCTGCTGGGGCAGTTTGATCTTGAGCATCTGCCGATCCTTCTGATTATCGGTTTTGCGCTGTTCGCCGGCGGGCTGGGCGCGAGGCTGTTTCAGCGGTTGCGCATTCCCCAGGTGGTGGGGTATATCGTCATCGGCCTGCTGCTGGGACGCTCGGGCGCGGGGCTGGTGGGCGTGGAGGCCATCGAAAGCCTCCGCCTGTTCAACTTTTTCGCCCTCGGCGTGATCGGATTCATGATCGGCGGCGAGCTGCGTCTCGACGTGTTCCGGCGGTACGGCAAGCAGTTCATGATCATCCTGCTGAGCGAAGGTTTAACCGCTTTTCTGCTCGTATTCCTCCTGGTCTGGCCGTTGGCGTGGGTGCTGACGGGCCAATGGGCGATGAGTCTGGCGTTGGGGCTGGTCTTAGGCGCGATTGCCTCGGCGACCGCGCCGGCGGCCACGGTGGACGTGTTGTGGGAATACAAAACCCGCGGACCGTTAACGACGGCGGTGTTCGCCATTGTCGCCCTGGACGACGGTTTGGCGCTGATGCTCTATGGTATTGCCGGCAGTATCGCGAAGCAGCTTATAGGTTCTGACACGGGCAGCCTGGCCGAGACGATGGGCAGAACGGCTTACGAATTGTTCGGCGCGGTCGTGTTGGGCGCCCTGGCCGGCTGGCTGCTCAACCTGCTGCTGCGCATCGCGCGGGATCATGACAAGGCCCTGACGTTCATCCTGGGCGCCCTGGCGATTGTCATCGGCCTGTCGATCACCGCCGAGGTGGACATCATCCTGGCGGCGATGGCTCTGGGCATGACGCTGGTGAATCTCGTTCCCCGCCGCAGCCGGGAAACGTTCCAGATCGTCGAGCGGTTTGCCCCGCCGATTTACGTGCTGTTCTTCGTGATCGTCGGCGCGAGGCTTTCGGTCCACGAAATGCAGACCTGGATGTGGGTGCTGGCCGGGGCGTACGTCGTCGGGCGCACGGGCGGCAAGATGCTCGGGGCGTATCTCGGCGCCCGCTGGGGCCGGGCCGGCCAGGCCGTCCGACAATACCTCGGCCTGTGCCTGTTCAGTCAGGCCGGCGTCGCCATCGGTCTGGCGATTCTCGCCAGTACGAGCTTCCCCGCCGAGATCGGCAACGCCGTGATTATGATCGTCACCGCCACCACGTTCCTGGTGCAGATCGTCGGCCCGCCGTGCGTGAAAATCGCCGTCACGAAGGCGGGCGAAGTCGGGCTGAACGTCACGCGCGAAGACCTCATCGAAAGCTATACGGTCGCCGACGTGATGAACGCCCAGCCGGAGTGCTTCGCCGAAGACGACACCTTCGAGGCGATCATGCTGGCGCTGTCCAACACCGACGCGACGACCTACCCGGTGGTGGACGCCGAGAAGAGACTGCTGGGCGTAATTACGATCCAGCATCTCAAGGCCGGCCTGGGAAGCAAGGGACTTGGCTCGTTGCTGGTGGCCTACGACCTGATGGAACCGGTGATCGACTCCGCCGAGCCGACCATGCCCCTGCGGGAGGCCTTGACGCGCATGAGCGAGCAGGACCTGGACTTCCTGCCCGTGGTGATTCCCGCCCCGGCCGAGGAACCCGCCCATCCGCCGAAACTCGCCGGGCTGATGGAACGACGGCGCGTCGAACGCCGTTTGACGCGCGAAGTCATCCGCCGGCAGGAATCCGCCGCCGACCGTGAACAGTCCCAGCTCATCCGCGACGCCATACTGAAACAACGCGAGACGACGAAATGAGAATTCTGAAAAACCTACCACAGAGACACAGAGGTCTCAGAGAAAGACGTGATTTCTTAAGGTTTTCTCTGTGCTCTCTGTGTCTCTGTGGTAAAAATATTCTTTTTTCAAATGTCTCAAATAAAAGCCGCGGAAAAACAGCGGGGAAATTTGTATTGATGTTCGCGGGGCGTTTGACGTAGGGTGTAGGATCGCATCCGGCGGCGGGCGGCACGAGGAGTACGCGGACATGTCCCTCAAAATTCGATGCAGCCAGTGTCAGAAAAAAATCTCCGTGGACGAAGCCTTCGCGGGCAGCATGTGCCGCTGCCCGTACTGCAAAATGATCGTGCAGGTTCCCGAACTGGCCATTGTGATGGCCGCCGCCGGCCGACCCGGCCGGCCGGGCCTCCGGCCGGACCGCCCCGACGCGCCGGTTCCCAAAACGGTTGTCGGTTCGGGACTCAAGCACACCAGCGGATCGCGCCCAATCGTTCCCTCGGCCGGCGAAGCCCGGCCCCTGCGTCCCACCGGTCCGACGATCATCGAAAAGCCCGGCGTCCCCATCGTACCGCGCGAACGCGGAAAAGCCGCCCCGACGCATCGCCCCAGACGCGCGGAGAGAAAAGAACTGATCGAAACCACAGCCGTCGATGAAAGCCATCTGACCGCCGATCAGATCGCCGCCATTCCGACGGCCAATCCGGTGTTCCTGCAGGGCATGGTTTCGCTGGTCTTGATCGGCGTCCTGGCGGTGGTCGGGACGGCCAGCGTGTATCTCGGCGTGCGGGTGTTCTCCATGCCGTCCGAAGAAGGCGAAAACGTCGCCTACCTGCCCGGCGAAGAACCCGAACAGGAGGACGGACTGCCCAATCCCTTCCTCGTCAGGCAGGGCGGCCCGACGGTTTGCGGCGTGGTGGGCATTTCTCCACCCGTGGTGTACGTCATCGACGGCGGCGAGGCCATGAGCGACCTGTATCTTTACTCCCGCGACGCCGTGCGGGCCTCGGTGCTGTCCCTGGGGAAAAACGACTCCTTCAGCGTGGTCGTCGCCGGGGAAACCAAACCGCTGCACGTCGGGAAAAAAATTTTCCGCGGCGGCGCAACGGGTGAAAAAGTGATTCGCCCGCTTCTGCAGTCGAATTACGACGAGGATCCCGAAAAGGCCCTCGTTCAGATCGGCGGGGCGTCGGATTTGACCCAGGCCGTCAGGAAGGCCTTGGCGCTGAAGCCCAAAACGCTTGTCCTGTTCGTGCGAAACACGGAAATTCCCGATCCCAAGGCCCTGGGAGACAGGATCGCCTCGGCTGGGGTTCGGCTGATCCTGACGGCCTTCGGATACGAGTACGATGAACAGAAGGCCGGCTATGAAACGCTGGTGCAGGCCGCCGGCGACGATTCGAGGCTGATTCTCTACGACGCGGACCCATTGCTGCAATCGTATCGCGATGAAAGCAACCTGCCGGAATAACCGGTGGACGTCCCTGACAAATCGATCCGGAAAGAATCCACGGATTACACGGATAACAACAGGATTACACGGAAAAGAGTAAAAAAAATATTCAAAAAATCCGCGGAATCCGTACTTCATCCGTGAAACCCGCCTGCCTGCAGGCAGGTCCGTGGAGTATATTTGTTGGAACTGTTGAATGTCCGTTGGAGACCCATCATGCCCGTAACGCGAAAACGGATTGAGAAAAACCTGGGCGAGATTCGCCGGAAGATCGCCGAGGCCTGTGCAAAGGTCGGGCGAAGCCCGAAAGAAATCACGCTGGTAGCCGTCACGAAGTCCGTCGAACTCGACGAGGTCAAACTTCTCCTCGACGCGGGCGTTACGGAACTGGGCGAAAGCCGCGTGCAGCAGTTCGTGCCCCGGGCCGTCGAGCTGGACGCGTATCTGCGCCGCCGCCGCAATGAACTGCCCCGCCCCGTGCGGTGGCACATGGTGGGGCATCTTCAGCGAAACAAGGTCAAGGGCGTGCTGGAATGGGCCTCCATGATCCATTCGGTGGACTCGCTGCGCCTGGCGGAGGAAATCAGCCACCGGGCCGAGCAGATGCGCCGGACGATCGACGTGCTGCTCCAGGTGAACTGTTCGCGGGAATCGCGGAAATTCGGCTGCGCCGTGGGCGCCTCGGAACACCTGGCCGAGCTGATCTCCACGCTGCCTCGAATTCGCCTCGCGGGGCTGATGACCATGGGCCCGCTGACGGACGATCCCGACGCCGCCCGCGCCGCCTTCCGCCGCCTGCGCGAACTGTTCGAGGACATGCGGAAAAATCGCATCGGCGGCGAGACGTTCCGCCACCTGTCGATGGGCATGAGCGGCGATTATCCCCAGGCCGTCGAGGAAGGCGCAACCCTCGTACGCATCGGCTCGGCCCTGTTCGCGTGAAAAACGAGAAACAGCTCAGTCATACCAATTCAACAAATGATAAGCCGATCAAGCCGTCCATCTGTATCGAGCCAAAATTAAGGAGGAATATCGCTTTTTGAAAGTAGCCACGGGCGCAAGCCCGTGGACAACATATCACAAAGATTTGTCGGAGCCCCGTAGGGGCGATTGAAAAAAATGTATTTGTGAAAAACCTTCAATCGCCCCGCCGGGGCTTTTGGACTAACGCTTTGCTGGTTTCCACGGGCTTGCGCCCGTGGCTACTTACATGGAAAGGCAAATATCCACGCCGAACTCTTCTTTGTTGAATTGGTGTCATTTCCCTGCGCCGGGAATTTGTCAATCCACCCCGACAACAGCCTGGAGGAAAAAGAGGTTCTCGCGGTCGATGAGTTTCGTTTCCCTCAGCCCGGCCTGACGCAGCAGCGGGGTCCATTCCTCGCCCACGGGAAGCACGTCGTTGCACACGGCGCCCTCGACGGAGGCGTGAAAGTGGTTGATATGCCCGCTGCCGGCCAGGTGCATCACGATCAGTCGGCCGGCGGGTTTCAGGGCCTTGGCGAATCGTCGCAGCGCCGCGGCCTGGTCGCGGAAGTGGGGAAAACTGTGGAAACACAGGATCACGTCGTATCGCTCTTCGCCCAGGTCGTCGCGGCAGACGTCCAGACAGGCGAAGTCGGCGTCGACGCCCTTGAGGCGGGCCTTTTCGATCATGGCGGGCGAGAAATCGACGGCCGTCACGCGCCCCGGCGCGACGCAGCCGGCCAGGCAGGCCGTCGTCTTGCCCGTGCCGCAGCCGACTTCCAGCAGCGCCTCTCCCGCACGCAAATCCAGCAGCGCCGCCTGTTCGCGCAGCCGGGCCGTCATCTCCTCGGCGGACGGCTCCTCCTCGTCCCAGCATTCCGCCAGGGCGTCGAAAAAACCGATTCTCGGATCGTCGCAAGTCGAAGACACGTTTTCTCCTTTGACTCTTGTGTATTTAGAACACATAACAAAATGAGCCACAAAGTGCACAAAGAAAGAAAAATTCACAGCTTATTTGTTGTTTTTTACTTTGTGTCCTTTGTGAACTTTGTGGCAAAAAAATTCTTTTTGTTATGAGTTCTTACTTTGTGTTGCAGGGCGCTTTGCGGGATTCCGCGGCGATCACGCGGACGCTTACGGCAAAGGTTTTGATGGGGTCTTTGTCCTTTTCCCAGGGCCTTTGGTAGGCGAAGGCGAGTTTCGCCAGGCCGGGCCGGGCCGCCCGGAACGTGGCGAAGAATTCCCCGCCGACGCCCACGCGCCCCTCAGCCGAAGCAGGCCGATATTCGATCGCACCGGCCGGCGTAAGTATTTTACACGCCCTGCCCTTTTCATCCGTCTGACTCGTCAGCGTCCATTCATATCCCGTCGTCGCGTTGCCCGCCAGGCGGATGCGCACCGTCTGCCCGACCCGCGCGGTGAGCGTCAGGGCGTTTTCTTCGCTGACGGCCAATTCAACGTCCGCGTGCCCCGGCCCCGCCGCCGGCGACTCGGCCAAGGCCGGCAGAACGCACAAAACCAGAAGAATCGACAGAAGGTTTCGCATCATGCTCTCCCGTTCAAAAATTTTCGCAGCCTGAAGGTATTGTATGCGAAAAAATCTCCTTTTCAACGCGAGAGAAAACCAGCCGGCCTACAATGAGACACCAGAAGATCATGATCCGTTTCGCTTGTACATTCCGTTGGCTCGCTCTGACGACAACGGTCGGTGCGCTGCTCCTCGCGCCCGGCTGTCGAAAGGAGAACGCCGCCATGCCGAAATCATCCGTTCCCGTACCGTCCCACACCGAAAAAGCCACCTTCGCCGCGGGATGTTTCTGGGGCGTGGAAGCGCCGTTTCGCGGAGTCGGCGGCGTGGTGGACACGGCTGTGGGATATACCGGCGGAACCACCGCCAACCCGAGCTACGAAGACGTCTGCACCGGGAACACCGGACACGCCGAGGCCGTCGAGGTTCTCTACGACCCGACAAAAGTCAGCTACGAACAACTGCTTTCCATCTTCTGGGCGTCTCACGACCCGACCACGTTCCACCGCCAGGGCCCCGACGTCGGATCGCAATACCGCTCCGCCATTTTTGTTCACAACGACGCCCAGGCCCGCGCCGCCCGCGCCTCGAAGGACCGCCTGGAGAAGGAACACCGCTTCACTCGTCCGATCGTCACGGAGATCGCGCCGGCTGGGCCGTTTTACCGCGCCGAGGACTATCACCAGCGATACCTGGAGAAGCGAGGCCGGGCCGTCTGCCGGTAAGAGAAACGTTTGGTCATAGTACTACAACGAAAAATCGTGTCGCGGGCCTCTGGCCCGCGCGTGCCTGCCTGCCGGCAGGCAGGCAGGCCGAGGGCATCTTGCCCTCGGAAAAGCCTTATTTTCGCGGCCAAGATGGCCGCAATACGCGCGTCCCTGAGGGACGCGACACAATAAGGGCCGATCTTTCGTTGTAGTAATAGAGCAAAGTGAATTACGCCGCCTGGGCGAGTTTCCGCGGTGCGACGAGTTGCCGTTCGAGCCAGGCAGCGGCCACATCCACCACGTGCGGATCAAACTGCCCGCCGCGGCAGCGATTCAATTCCCCCAACACCCATTCCATGGGATAGGCGGCCTTGTAGGATCGCGGATGGAGCATCGTATCGACGGCGTCGGCCAGGTGAATCACGCGAGAGGCGAGAGGAATTTCCACCCCCGCCAGGCCGGCGGGATAGCCCTCTCCGTCCCAGCGCTCGTGATGATGGCGGACGATGTGGGCAATCTCGTCAAAGCCGTGCAGCCGGTTCAGCAGCGCATGGCCCATGCGGGCGTGTCCCTGGATGCGATAGAATTCCCCGGGGTCCAGTTCGTCGGCCTTCGTGAGAATGCTCGAGGGAATGGTCATCTTCCCGATATCGTGCAGAAGGGCAGCCGTCGTGAGTTGCCGCGTTTGATCTTCCCCGAAGTTCATCCGTTCCGCCAGATCGCCGACCATTTCCGCCACGCGGAGACAATGCTCATACGTGGTTAAACTCTTGACGCGCAAGGCCGTCAAAAGCACCTCGGCTTGACCATCCAACATTGCCTTCGGCTGAGTCGTATTCACCACGGCAGAACTCCAAAAATGAGACGGCGGCCTCGCTGGCCCGTTCCTCAGGGACGGCTGGGCGTCTCCACCTCCGATATCGACCCTTTTACCGGGGTGCTTTAGAAAGGCAAAATTTTTCTTATTCATTGTAAAATATGAGCTTAAAAAAATTCCGCTGTTTTTTGTTTTCGGGGATCTCCAATTCCGCCATTCCCAGGCCGGCAAAAATCGAATGGCAATACGGAAAAACACAGCCAAGCGACAAGCCGCCTCAAACGTCGACCTGCCGCCTGGCTTTGTTATGAATGAAGCTATTTTTATTCCTGTTGCTCTTCTACCGGACCTGGGGCGTCTTCGTCACACGGGCCTGGGCCTTTGTGTCCCCGGCCATGCTTTCCGCGAGGGCCACCCCAGCCACGGCGTCCGCGGGGACCGTGACGGCCAAAGTGTTTGGGCTTGTCTTTCCGCCAGGCTTCCAACTTCTCAACCTGTTCCGGCGTAAGGACTTCCTTCATTTCCGTCTTGTGCTTGTCGCGCAGGGCCTGGGTTTCCAGGCGGTGCTTTTCCCGCAGGTCTTTCATTTTGGCTTTCTGTTCGTCACTCAGGTCCAGTTTCGGGCCCATCTTCTGGCGGCGATGATTCCATCGCTTGTGCATGGCCTTTCCACGAGCCTGCATCTTTTCAACCTGTTCTGAAGTAAGAAACGTCTTGGCCTTGGTAAGGAATTCCTCGTGAACGGCCTTGATTTTTTCCTTGTCGCCGGATTTGCGGGCTTCCTGGAATTTCGGACGAAATTCTTCCCGCAAGGCCTTGAACTTATCGCGCTGCTCCTCTGAGAGATTCAACCTGGTCTTTTCCCCGCGCCGCCATCCTCGCCGTCCTTCGGCGGGTTTTGTTTCCGCGGGTTCCGCCCAGGCCGCCAGTGGCCCAAGGGCAACTAACGCCGTGATTACCAAAAGTTTACGTTTCATGGGATTTCTCCTTCTTTTCCGGGCCGGCGGCGTGGCGGCGTTTTTTTCGCATCCCGCCGCACCGGCTGGGGTTTGCTGTTCCTGTCCTTCCGGACCATCCGAGGACAGAAGGAATGTGTCCCTCGGCCCGCAATGGTTACACCCTCCCCGGACAAAAAAACTTCGCTGAACCTCCCGGAGTCACGTACAATTCGCGGGGGAATCCCGAAGACGCAACGGAAGAAAGGATTGATATGCCTGAACTCTACAGTACGTTTGCACAAATCTGCGAGGCGACGATGCTGATCTGTTTCGGCCTGTCCTGGCCGGTCTCGATCTTAAAAAGCCTGCGGACGAAAATCGTGCACGGCAAGAGCGCCGGATTCATGTGGCTGGTGTTTTTCGGGTACGTTGTGGGATTGGCTTCGAAGCTCTTCCAGGCCGCCGCCGCGGGAACCTGGCCCGAATGGACGACGCCGCTGTACGTCATTAACGCCGCATTCGTGGTCGTCGATATCTCGCTGTACATGCGCTATCGCCACAACACCGCCCCGGCGGTGAACGTTTCGTAAAAGGAATGGAGAATTCTGAAAAACCTACCACAGAGACACAGAGGTCACAGAGAAAGACGCAATTTCTTATGGTTTTCTCTGTGCTCTCTGTGTCTGCCTGCCGGCAGGCAGGTCTCTGTGGTAAAAATATCCTTTGTTTCAGAGGTCTCAATGGTGATTTTCCCGTGAGTGACATTTTTTTCTGGCTGCCTTTGAAACAGATTTAAATTCCGACAGGCATGCAAGAAAGAGCGACACTGAGGTACTGAGG
>JAFGEJ010000019.1 GCA_016931655.1 Phycisphaerae bacterium | reverse complement strand
TATAGCCCTGTAAGGGCGATACATATTGTCACGCCCTTGCAGGGCTTTGGTTTATAGACAATCCTGATCCCAGGGCTTCGCCCTGGGCTGGTATATCTACGCCTTTCAGGCGAAAAGACAAAACACGGGATTTCTTTCAAACCCATCTATCATAATCGGTCCGTGTTTTACATTATGGGTAAAGGTGAGGGCGCAAGCCCGTGGTAAACGAGCATCCTTATATTCTACTGAGCCCCGTCGGGGCGATTGAATTCTTTATAAAAATCAATCGTCCCGCCGAAGGCGTCCCTTCGGGACTACGGGACTCTGAAATAGTAACCGATTTCCTCCCACGGGCTTGCGCCCGTGGCTACTATCAAAAGCCCAAAGAAGTTTTATGGTTGTAGCCCGGTAATGAGTCTTGAATCCTTTTTGAACCACCCCCCCCGCGAGTGTTTCCATTGCGTAATTTCGCAAATCGGGTACAGTGTGCGGCATGTCGTTACCGGTGGTTGCCATTGTGGGTCGGCCTAACGTCGGCAAGAGCAGTCTGCTGAACTGCCTGGCCGGGCGGCGGATTTCGATCGTGGACCCCACGCCCGGCGTGACGCGCGACCGCGTGAGCACGACGCTGGCGCTGGGCGAGGGCGAGCCGGCGCGCTACGTCGAACTCGTGGACACCGGCGGCATGGGCGTGGAGGACGTGGACCAACTCACCGAGCACGTCGAGAACCAGATTCTCTACTGCATCGCGGCGGCCGACCTCGTGCTGTTCGTGGTCGACGCGCGGGAAGGCGTCATGCCGCTCGATAAGCACGTCGCCGCCCAGCTCCGCCGGCACGACAAGCCCGTGATCCTGGTCGCCAACAAGATCGACCAGGCCGGCGTGCTCTCGGAACTGGGCGAACTGACGCGACTGGGCTTCGGCGATCCCGTCGCCGTCAGTGCCGCGCACCGCCAGAACATCGACGATCTGCTGAAGGTCATGACGGCCCGCCTGGGCGACCTTCCGAGCGACATCCCCCCCGAACCGGTGATGAAGCTCGCCATCGTCGGCAAGCGCAACGCGGGCAAGAGCACGTTCATCAACGCCCTGGCCGGGCAGGAGCGCGTGATCGTCTCCGAGACGCCCGGCACGACGCGCGACAGCGTGGACGTGGAAATCGAATTCGAGGGTCGACGCCTGGTGCTCATCGACACCGCCGGCGTGAAGAAAAAAAGCCGCTTCGCCACCGACGTTGAATTCTACAGCCAGCACCGCGCCCTGCGATCCATCCGCCGGGCCGACGTGACGGCCATGCTGATCGACGCCTCCGTGCCCGTCTCCCAGGTGGACAAGGACCTGGCGGGGATCATCGCGGAGGAATTCAAACCCGTCGTTATCGTGGTCAACAAGTGGGACCTGGCCCGGGGCGTGGCCTCCGGGGAAGATTACGTGAAGTATTTTGAAAAAACCTTCCCCGGCCTGGCCTACGCGCCGATCAGCCTGACGGCGGCGAAGGACGGCGCGAACCTGCACGAGACCATCACCCTCGCGGAGCAGCTTTTCGCCCAGGCCTGTCATCGCGTCACGACCGCGAAGCTCAACGAGGCGATTCAGCAGATTCTCCAGAAGCGAGGCCCCAGCCACAAACACGGCACAAAACCGCCGAAAATCTACTACGCCTCCCAGGTGGCCGTCGAACCGCCGACCATCGTGTGCTTCGTGAACGACCCCCGCAGCTTCGACCAGAACTACCTGCGCTATCTCACCAACCAGCTCCGCGAATATCTCCCCTTCGCGGAAGTGCCCATTCGCGTGTTTTTCCGCCCCCGCGAGCGCAGCGCGGCAAAATCCTGAATCCTCGCGTAAAACGCCGTCCCGGCCTCCAATCCCCCTTCTTAAAAAAATTTTATTTTCTTTTTCGCCGTGCCAATCTAGGCGGCACTGCGGATGTGCATACTGGTGGGCGTGTGGGTTGGGAGATCGGGTTCGTATTACGTATTCCATCTTGAAAGGTCTCGGATCCGCGGCCGAGGGTCGGCTGTGCCAGAGTTTCTGTGATTCGTCCATCCGTGCGGGGGGGAGAAAAACGGCACAGACCGACCCTCGCTGTCGCGGGAAAATCCCAACAGAGAATTCTGAAAAACCTAACCACAGAGGCACAGAGGTCACAGAGAACAACGTAATTTCTTATGATTTTCTCCCTATGGGATCTTCGATTTGAGTTCTCTGTGCCTGCTGGCAGGCAGGTCTCTGTGGCAAATGAATGGTTTTTCAGAGGTCTCAACACGTGAATTACGCCCTTCGCCGCCGCCGATGATAATTCTTTAGTCCCCAGTCCCCTCTCCTCCCCGTTTCCCGCTTCCTGTCACGTTCCATACGTCGTGGCGACGCCGGCCACGTCCCGGACGCGCTGCATCGTCGCCTCAGCCACGGCGCGGGCCTTTTGCCCGCCGTCGCGCAGAATGTCCCGCAAATCGTCAGGCCGGGCGATCAGCGCGTCGTATTTCTCGCGGGCGGCGGCGAATTTCTCGTTAATCAGCTCGGCCAGCCGATTTTTCGCGTGCCCGTAGCCGTAGCCGCCCTTGCGATACTTCGCCTCGATCTCGGCCAGTTCCTCCGCACTCGCCAGCAGCTTCAGCAAGGCGATGACGTTGCAGCCGGCGGGATCCTTGGGATCCTCCAGCGGCGTGGAGTCGGTCACGATCTTCGCGCACTGCTTTTTCGTCTGCTTGGGCGTCTGGAAAATTTCGATGGTGTTGTTGTAGCTCTTGGACATCTTTTGCCCGTCGATGCCCGGCACGACGGCGACGGCCTCCACGATCCGCGGTTCGGGCACAACCAGCACGTCTTTCCCGTAGGCCTGGTTGAACTTGATCGCCAGGTCGCGGGTCATTTCGACGTGCTGTTTCTGATCCTGCCCGACGGGCACGAGGTTGGAATCGTAGATCACGATGTCGGCCGCCTGGAGCACGGGGTAGTCGAACAGGCCCATGTTGGCGGCCATGCCTTTGGCGATCTTGTCCTTGTAGCTGTGAGCCTTCTCCATAAAGCTGACCGGGCAGACGGTGTTGAGGAACCAGCAGAGTTCCGTCACCTGCGGCACGTCGGACTGAAGGAAGAAGACGCTTTTATTCGGGTCGATCCCCAGCGCCAGGTAGCCGGCGGCCAGGTGAAGCGTCAGTTCCCGCAGCAGCTCGCTGTCGCGTGTGGAAGTCAGGGCATGGTAGTTGGCGAGGAAGTAAAAGCATTCGTCGCCACGGTTCTGGGATTCCACAAACTGCGCCATGGCGCCGAAATAGTTGCCCAGGTGCAGCCTGCCCGATGGTTGTATGCCGGATAATACTCGCATAATGCAAAACGTCTCCGAAAGTACAAAAGTGTACGCGGTTTTCCCAAAAAACGCCACGGATTTCATCCGGGAAAGAAAACCAGTAAGCGATCGGATTTTTAAAAAATTCTGGCACGATTAAAAATCAAGAGAATCCGACACTGAGGTACTGAGAAACAGAGAAGATAATTTTTATTTTGTTTTCTTTATTTCTCTTTTCTTCTCAGTTTCTCCGTGACGGAGCCTGCCCCCAAGGGGTGTCGGATTTTTTCATCCACAGAGCTTTGGGGAACATCGAGTGTTCTGTATCACAAAAAATGTCGCGTATTGTCATCCTGAGCCCCTTAGGGATAAACTCCGCGAGTCTTCGAGCGAAGTCGAAGGACCTCTGGGCCTCGTTTGTATGAGACCCTTCGACTTCGCTGCGCTACGCTCAGGGTGACAAGCTTAGTAGACAATTTACCTGTTACCAAGTACGAGTTGCCGCCAGGAAAAAAGGTCGCTCACAAAAACCATGCGGAAATGGAAATACATACCCATGCCATGCGTTTCACCCTATTATGTGCAACGAAGCGAACACTCGATAATTTTCACAACTCCCGGGAGAAAGAAATGAAAGCGAAAAGCATTTGGCTGATCCTCACCGGCATGGTATTGTGCTTCGCCTGCCTGAACATACAGGAGAGAACGTCAATGGCTGCCAGAACGCCCAAATCCAATACATCCAAAACCAGGGCGCCCGTGATTTTCATGGCCGGCGACTCGACCATGGAAAGCTATCGGATTATCCCCGCCAGGCCGTTACGCGGCTGGGGACAGATGTTTCATATGTATTTCAAGGACGGCGCCACCGTGGACAACCACGGCGCCAGCGGCAGAAGCTCCAAGAGCTTCCGCGACGAAGGTTTATGGAAACGGATCATGGATAACTTGCGCCCGGGCGATTACGTGATTATCCAGTTCGGCCACAATGACAAGAAGGGCGATCCGGCGAGGCACACGGAACCGTTCGGAACGTACAAGGAGAACCTGGCCCGTTTCGTCAAGGAGGTGCGAGCCAAGAGGGGCAAGCCGATCCTGGCCACCTCCATCGTTCGCCGTTACTTCGACGAGAAGGGCAAGCTGCAGGATTCCCACGGTGATTACATCGTCGCCGTTCGCCGACTGGCGAAGGAACAGAACGTGCCGCTGCTGGACCTGGAAAAACGAAGCAGGAAGCTGGTGCAAAACATGGGGCCGGAGCATTCCAAAAAGCTCTACCAATGGGCCGATCCGAAGGAGTATGCCGGCCTTCCGGAGGGCATAAAAGACGACACCCACTTAAACGCCTACGGCGCAAGCCGCATCTGCGACCTGGCCGTCGAAGAGATTCAAAAGAACGCCCCCGACCTGGCGAAATGGCTCAGCAGGTAGCTCCGGCGGCGGGAAAACACTCACTCCAGCCTGGTGACTCAAACTGACCAATTTTAGAATATAGCCCACGAATTTCACGAATTTCACGAATTATAATTCGTACCACTAACGATCCAATTCGTGAATTTTCGTGATGATTTCCATTTGTTCATCTTTGATCGTAGCCACGGGCTTGCGCCCAATGGCCCTAAGATAAGCGATAAGTATATGCAGATGTAGCAATAAAAGAAGGCCTCTCTTGTCGATGTCAG
>JAFGEJ010000162.1 GCA_016931655.1 Phycisphaerae bacterium | reverse complement strand
GTTCCTGAGAGACAGAGAAGATTATAGATGATGGAAAAAATAAAAAATCTTCTCAGTTCCTCAGTCTCTCTGTGTCGCGTTTTTTACACGCACACAGGGCTCAGGGCGATCAGAAAGTTGCCGCCGGGAAAAAAAGTCACTCACCCGCCGATTCGCGGAGAAAAAATCTTGCCCGCGGGACGAAAGTGGATACTATCGAACCGAAATGGATTCCTCCCTGGTTTGGAGTGTGGAGTTTCGATCATGTTGAAAGGCATATCTCCGTTATTGAGTCCGGAATTGCTGAGCGTGCTGTGTCGGATGGGGCACGGCGACGAGATCGTCCTGGCCGACGCGCATTTTCCCGGCGAAACCTGTGGACAACGGGTAGTGCGGGCGGACGGCCTGGGCGTCGCGGCGCTGCTGGACGCGATCCTTCCGCTGTTTGAGCTGGACGCCTACGTCGAGGCGCCGCTGGTAATGATGGCCGCCGTCGCGGGCGACGCGCTCGACCCGGCCGTCGAAAAAGCCTACCGGTTCGTCGTCGGGAAGCACGCCCCGAAAACGCCTCCCATTGCCCGAATCGACCGGTTCGAGTTCTACGACCGCGCGAAGCGGGCCTTCGCCGTCGTGATGACCGGCGAGACGGCCAAGTACGGGAACCTCCTGCTGAAAAAAGGCGTTACTCCCTGCTGAGGCGATTGAAAACTCGGCAAAGCGGTCGCGGAGTTTTGTCCTCGACGGAGCGGCGGTGAACGTTGAATCCCTTGTGAAAAAGATTACGGGTTCCCCGCGGGAAAAGGTATACTCCCGGTGTTCTTTTGTCGAGACGGAATCCCTGCAATCAAGGCGCGATACCATGACAACGATTGATGCCAATCGAGTGGAAATATACGACACCACCCTTCGCGACGGCACACAGGCCCAGGGGGTAAGTTTTTCCCTGCGGGACAAGCTGGAAATCGTCCAGGCGCTGGACGATCTGGGCGTGGATTACATCGAAGGCGGATATCCCCTGAGCAATCCGAAGGACGAGCAGTTTTTTCATGAAGTCGCCGGCCTGGAGCTCAAACACGCGAAAATCGCCGCCTTCGGCATGACGCGGCGGAAGGGCGTCAAGGCCGAGGACGACACCGGAATGCAGGCCCTGCTCGGCAGCGAGGCGCCGGTGGTTACCATCGTCGGGAAAACGTGGAATCTGCACGTCCGCGACGTGCTGCGCGTCAGCGAGGACGAAAACCTGGCCATGATCACCGACTCCCTGGAGATCATGGCCAAGTCCGGGCGAAAGGTGTTTTACGACGCCGAGCATTTCTTTGACGGATACAAGGCCGACGTCGACTACGCCCTGAGAACCCTGCGGGCGGCGGTGGAGGGCGGAGCGAAGCGACTGATTCTCTGCGACACCAACGGCGGCTCGTCGATATCCGATATCGCGGAGATCATCGACGCCGTCGCGGCGGCTTTCCCGCACGTTTCCCTGGGTATCCACTGCCACAACGATTCGGACCTGGCGGTGGCGAATTCCATCACCGCCGTGCTGCACGGCGTCCGCCAGGTGCAGGGCACGATCAACGGCATCGGCGAGCGGTGCGGAAACGCCGACCTGATTTCCATCATCGCCAATCTCGCCCTCAAGCACGGTTTTGACGTGCTGCGGGACGATTCGCTGGAGCGCCTCACCGCCACCAGCCGGTATATCTATGAAATGGCGAACATGAACTTCCGGGACAATCAGCCGTTCGTCGGCTCCTCGGCCTTCGCGCACAAGGGCGGCATGCACGTCCACGCCGTGCAGCGAAACACCGAAACCTACGAGCACATCGCCCCAGCCGCGGTGGGCAACACGCGGCGAATCCTCGTGAGCGAACTGGGCGGGCGCAGCAACATCGCCGCGACCGTACCGGCGAAATTCGGCCTGGCCGACGATCGCGACGCCCAGGCGAAGATTCTCCAGCAGGTCATGGACATGGAAAACGCCGGCTACGAGTTCGAAGCCGCCGAGGCCAGCTTCGAGATGCTCGTCCGCCGCACGCTGGGCGGACGGTGGTACAAGGCACTCTGGAACCTCGATCATTACCGTTGCGAAATCCTCAAACGCGACGGCGAGGCCCCCAACACCGAGGCCATCGTCAAACTCACGATCGGCGAGGAACTGCGCCATACCGTTTCGGAAGGCGACGGGCCGGTTGATTCGCTCTTCCAGGCCCTCTCGGCGGCGCTGCGGGAAACCTATCCCCACGTGGACAATATCCACCTGATGGACTATCGCGTGCGCGTGGTCAACACCGCCGCGGAGACGGCCGCCCGCGTTCGCGTGGTCATCGAATGGCGCGACGCCCGGACCGGCCGCTGCTTCGGCTCGGTCGGCGTGTGCGAAAATATCATCGACGCGTCCTGGCTGGCCCTCCTCGACGCGATTGAGTACAAGCTGCTCAACGAGCAGGATAAGGCATAGGTTATTGGTAGCCGGTAGTCGGTAGTCGGTAGTCGGGAAAGAGGCTGTCGCCTTGAACAGGCTACCGGCTACTGACTACCGGCTACTGACTACGGATGTAACGCATGACGAAGGAACTGGCAACCGTTTACGATCCCAGGCAGGTGGAGGGGAAGGTCTACGACGCCTGGGCGCAGGCCGGCGCGTTCAAGGCCGACCCCGACGACGAGCGGGCGCGGTTCTGCATGGTCATTCCGCCGCCGAACGTGACCGCCGCCCTGCACCTGGGGCACGCACTGAACAACACGCTTCAGGACGTGATTATCCGCTATCGGAGAATGCGGAATTTTGCGACGCTCTGGATGCCCGGTACGGATCACGCGGGCATCGCCACGCAGACGGTGGTGGAAAAGCGACTGCTGGCCGAGGAAGGCAAGCGACGCACGGATTATCAGCGCGAGGAATTTATCGGTAAGGTCCAGGCCTGGAAGGATGAATACGAGGGCCGCATCTTAACGCAGCTCAAGACGATGGGCTGCAGCTGCGACTGGGACCGCACGCGATTCACGATGGACGACGTGTGCGCCCGGGCCGTCCGCGAGACGTTCTTCCGCCTGTTTAAGGACGGGCTGATTTATCGCGGCAAGCGGCTGGTCAACTGGGACCCCGCCACGCAGACCGTGCTGGCCGACGACGAAGTCGAACACGAGGACGTGCACGGCCACTTCTACTATCTGCGGTATCCATTGGTGGAAGAACGCAGCAGGAAGGAAGGCGAAGAACGTGTCGCGGGCATCTTGCCCGCGCGTGGCGAAGGCGTCCCGCCTTCGCAGGATGAACCGGAAATTGACAAACGAAAAGGCCGATTTCTCCCGCATTGGACCCAAGAAGGCGCAACATATGCCGTAACGTTCCGATTGGCTGACGCGGTTCCCAAAGACGTATCCGACGCATGGAAACAGGAACGACAGGATATTCTCCTGAGGGCCGAAAAACAGAATCGCCCCCTCACACACGCCGAACGAATGGAACTCCACCAACTCCACTCCGCCAAAATCGAGGCGTTTCTAAACGCCGGACACGGAGAGTGTTTACTCAGAAATTCCCGCGCCGCCGAGATTACCCAAAACGCACTGAAGCATTTTGACGGGGAGCGTTACGATCTCCTCGCCTGGGCAATCATGCCGAATCATGTTCACGCGATTCTGTGTCCCCGGGGCGAGGAAGAATTGTCCGGAATTATCCACTCGTGGAAATCTTTCACAGCCAAAGAAATTAACCGCCTTCTGGACCGTCAGGGGCCGTTGTGGATGGAGGAGTATTACGACCATCTGATCCGAGATCAGGAGGATTTGAACCATCAGGTAAATTATGTTTTGTCCAATCCCGACAAGGCGAATTTACATGATTGGCCGTGGTTTGGATTAAAGGAAGAACGAGGGCAGGATGCCCTCGGTACGCGCGGGCAAGATGCCCGCGACACGACCCTCGGTACGCGCGGGCAAGATGCCCGCGACACGACCCTCGGTACGCGCG
>JAFGEJ010000161.1 GCA_016931655.1 Phycisphaerae bacterium | reverse complement strand
GCCGAGACGCTTACCCAGGCCGGCGCGATCATCGCGCGGCTGGCTTTTGCGCTGGATCGAAAGGAAGGCGCTCGGGAAAACGTGCAAGCCGCCGGCTATGAGTTCCACGCCGTCCTGACCAAAGACGATCTGGGGATTTAATTCGGAAGATTTACCACAGAGACACAGAGAGCACAGAGAACAACATAGAACACATAACGAAATAAGCTACTCCAATAAGGGGTAAAAAAGTTTTTCTATTATGGGTTCTTAATTGATTTTCTCTGTGACCTCTGTGTCTCTGTGGTAAATGTTCTCTTACTTCGCCATCTCGGCTTCCACGATTTCGCAGAGGATGTGATAGATCACCTGCCCGGCTTCCTGAACGCGGGCGGTGACGGTGGAGGGGACGTCGAACAGCACGTCGGCCAGTGCGGTGCACTTGCCTCCGCCGGCGCCGGTGAAGGCGATGGTCTTCAGGCCGTGCGCACGGGCGTATTCCAGGGCGGCGACCACGTTTGCACTGTTGCCCGACGTGGTGAATCCGACGGCCACGTCTCCGGGGCGGGCGTTGGCTTCCAGTTGGCGGGCGAAGATCGTCTCGAACGAGAAGTCGTTCGCCAGGCACGTCAGGATCGACGTATCGGTGGAGAGCGCCTGGGCCTTCAGGGCGGGGCGGTTCAGGAGGAATCGCCCGACGAGTTCGCCCGCGACGTGTTGTGCGTCGGCGGCCGATCCGCCGTTGCCGAACAGAAACACGCCCCCGCCGGCGCGATAGGATTCCACGATCATCGCCGCCGCCGCGTCGATTCGCCCCGCCAGGTGTTCCCGCGTCGCCCGCAGAACCTCGGCGTGTTCCGCAAACCGTCGATCAATCGCCTCGCGCATGGCTGGGTTTACTCCTTTTTCGCGTTGGGGCAGGACGCGCAGGCCGGGCTGGAGTCGGCCTTCGGGCAGGTCTCGGCGGGTTTGTCCTTTTTGGCGTCGCTTTTATACGATTCGCCGCGGTAGTCGGTCGAATAAAACCCGCTGCCCTTGAAGATCACGCCCGCGCCCGTACCGAGCAGCCGTTTGACCTTCAGCCGCCCGCATTTGGGACATTTGCGGATCGGCCTGGCGGTGATGGACTGGAACTGCTCGAAGGTGTGGTGGCAGGCCTGGCATTCGTAGTCGTAGGTCGGCATGGTTACATCTCTTCCTCGTTGTTTTGCGGCGATTCTTCGGGTTTCTCCGCCGGCGCCTGGGCGACGACAACCGCCGCCGGTCGCAGCGTTCGGCCTTTCAGTTCGTACCCACGCTGCAGGACGCGCAAAATGGTCATCGGCTCAACGTCTTCGTTGGGTTCCTGCATCATAGCCGAATGTCGCTCGGGATCGAAGGGTTTTCCCTCGGCCTGGATGGCTGACAGGCCGAACTGCTCCAGGGTCTGCATGAGCTTGTCGTGCACCAGTTGCATTCCCGCCAGCAGGGGGTCGTCGGCGGGGTGGTTTTCGCGGGCGGCCGCCAGGCCTCGCTCCATGTCGTCCAGCACGGGGAGCAGCGATTTCATCAGTCCCTCGTTGGCGAATTGGCGCTCCTGGTCCCGCTCCTTCTGCACGCGCTTCTGGAAATTCTGGTAATCCGCGCTGAGGCGTTGCAGCCGCGCCAGCAGGTCGTCGCGCTGGGCCGCCAGCGATTCGGCGTCCGAAGGCGCCTTCGGAGATTCTTCCGGCGTCGAATTCATCGGCTCGCCGTCCGGGCCGACGATCCTGACCGGAACGTCCTCGGCCTGTTTCGCTTTGTTCTTTTTCTTGCTCATGTTTTTGAAGTATTCTGTTATATCAGATGCGGGCAACATCCTGAGATGCTGTAATTTTTTCTTTTTGTTAATAATTGATATTTTTGAAAGTAGCCACGGGCGCAAGCCCGTGGTTTAAAAACCAGCCATTCTTTTTTAGAGTCCCGTCAGGGACGATTGAAATTTGACCATATACCGTTCAGTCGCCCCTACGGGGCTTATTGGATATATCCTGTTTTTTCCACGGGCTTGCGCCCGTGGCTACTCACAAAGACAAATAGAATGAAAAACGTTATTCAAATTCGTGATATTGAACGTTGTAACTCATAATTCATCACTTCTTGAAGTATTCCTTCAGTGAATCCATAAAGCTTTTTCGTTGCGGCGTGATGTTTTCGTTTTCGGTTTCGGCGTAGGCTTCCAGCAGTTCGCGTTGTTTGGCGGTGAGTTTTTTGGGCACTTCGATGAACAGTTGCACGTGTTGGTCTCCGTACCGGCCTCCGGTGACGGAGGGCAGGCCGCGTTTTTTCAGCGTAATCACCTGCCCGTTCTGGCTGCCGGGCGATACGTCGATTTCCTCCGGGCCTGCCAGCGTCGGGACGGTAACCTTTCCGCCCAGGGCCGCGACGGCGAAACTCACGGGCGCCTGGCAGAGAAGGTCGTCGCCGCGTCGCGACAGCAGCGGGTGAGGCCGCACGTGCACGTAGACGTGCAGATCGCCCTTGTTCGTGCCGTGGCGGGCCGGCTCGCCCTCGTTGCGGACGCGAACGACCTGCCCGTCGCGGATGCCGGGCGGTAAGTGCACGGTCAGGACGCGCCGTTTCCTGGCCCGGCCGGTCCCGGCGCACTTGGGACACTTGTCGCGCACGATTTTTCCCGTGCCGTGGCAGTCCGGGCAGGCGACCACCCGCACGGACAT
>JAFGEJ010000018.1 GCA_016931655.1 Phycisphaerae bacterium | reverse complement strand
TTTCGGCCCGGAAGGACAGCCGCGAATTAAGAACATTGTCACGACCACCGGCGCCGGCGGGGGGAATCCCTTCGACGGCGGCGACGGGGCCGGGACGCACCTGGCCAATATCAAGCTGATCTTCCCCGATTTCGAGGATCGTATCGGGGCGGACGGGAAGGCCTGGGCGTCCGCCGACGTGATCGCGGAGATCCGCTCGGCGCTGATGGACGTGCCCGGCGCGGAAATCCGCGTGGAGAAGCAGAAGGAAGGCCCGCCCACGGGGGCGGCCGTCACCGTTCGGTTCATCGGCGACGATATGAAGGTTCTCCAGCGCCTCAGCGGGGAAGCGATGCGCTCCATCCGCGACGTGCCCAACCTGGTGAATCTCAGCAGCGACCTGGAGGCGGAGAAGCCGGAGTTGAATTTCATCCCCGACCGAAAGCGGGCCGCCAAACTCGGCGTCAGCGCCGCGGTGATCTCGAACTTTCTCAAGACAGCCGTCTTCGGCACGAAGGTGGCCGACTACCGCGAGTTCACCGACGAATACGACATTCGCCTCCGCCTGCCCCTGGAATCCAGGAAGACCATCGACGATCTTCTGAGCCTTCGCGTGCCGACGGCCACCGGACAGGCCGTCCCGATCACCTCGCTGGGCAAGTTCGAGTATCAGCCCGGCCTGGGCACGATTCATCGCATCGACCGAAAGCGGGCCGTCACCTTAACCGGCGACGCCGAGGGGCGCCTCGGACCGGAGGTGCTCAAGGACGTTGAAAAACAACTCGCCGGCCTGGAAATACCAGACGGATACCGCATCCAATACGCCGGCGAAAAGGAAGAAGAGGAGAAAAACTCAAAATTCCTGATGAAGGCGTTTTTCCTGGCCTTGCTGCTGATCGTGGGCATTCTCGTGGCGCAGTTCAACACGCTTTCGGCGCCGCTGATTATCATGACCACCGTTTTACTGTCGATGATCGGCGTGTTCCTGGGGCTGCTGATTTCGGACCTTCCGTTCTGTATCGTTATGACGGGCGTGGGGGTGATCAGCCTCGCGGGCGTGGTCGTCAACAACGCCATCGTGCTGCTGGACTACACCCGCCAGCTCCAGCGGCGCGGGCACACGCTGATGCAGGCGGCCGTCGAGGCCGGCGTGACGCGCCTGCGCCCCGTGCTCCTGACGGCTGTCACGACCATCCTGGGGCTTGTGCCGATGGCTACCGGCGTGAGCTTCGACTTTCATACCTTCCAGTGGGCGACGCGGAGCAATTCCAGCCAGTGGTGGGCGACGATGGCCAACGCGGTGATTTACGGCCTGGCGTTCGCCACGCTGCTGACGCTTGTGGTCGTGCCGTCCCTGTACGTGTTGACCTATCGGGCGGCGGCGCGTTTCGGCTTCGGCGGCTTGAAGAAACCCGAAGACGCCGAACACCCACACCCCAAACCCGTCCTGGAAGATTTTTAGAACTCCTGATGCTCTGTTCAAATCATGGAAAAACAGAACAAAGAAAATCAGCCACAGAGACCACAAAGGTCACAAAGGAAGAAGAAAACCACAACAAATCTGTTGTTTTTCCTTTGAGACCTTTGTGTCCTTTGTGGCAAAAAAATCTTTTCAACAAAACAGATTCTACGATTTTCTTGACAAATTCTTTCGTCTATCCGAATAATCTATATGGAATAACGGGATTTCAGGAACCGGTTATATGGTGTCCGGCAGGGGCCGTTTGCATCGACGCCTTACAGACGGGGCCGCGTGGGGCCGCTTTCCTCTTGTGTTTCCCTCCGCGCGTACGGTATGGTTTCGCCGGAGACGGCTCCGGGAAAACCCGGAACGGTTTGAGTGGATCGAATGGGCGCGAACGGTGACGCGCCGGACGCGGTTAAAGGGATATCCTCGCCGGGAAGAACGGCTTATGCGCACGGCCCGTCGGACAGGTACATGATGGAAAAAGACAAACCTCTTCGTGTTCTGATCGTCGAAGACGTCGAAGCCGACGTGATGCTTCTGGTTCGGGAACTGCGCAAAAACGGCTTTGCCCCGGAGTATCGCTGCATTGAAACCTCCCAGGACATGCACCAGGCCCTTCGGGAGCCGTGGGATCTGGTGCTCTCCGACTTCTCCCTGCCGCGATTCAACGGCGTCGAGGCCCTCAAAATCCTCAAGGCCCACGACATCGACATTCCCTTCATCGTCGTGTCCGGTACGATCGGGGAAAACGTCGCCGTTTCCATGATGCGCGAGGGGGCGCACGATTATTTCCTCAAGGGGCAGCTTTCCCGCCTGGGCCCCGCCGTCGAACGCGAACTGCGGGAGGCCCGGGAACGCCATGCCCGCCGCGAAGCGGAGAAAGAACGGGATCGCCTGTTTAATCTCTCCCAGGACATGCTGTGCATCGCGGGATTCGACGGGTACTACAAACAACTCAACCCCGCCTGGGAAGAGATTCTGGGCTGGTCCATGGAGGAATTGTTATCTCGTCCGATTCGGGAGTGGATTCATCCTGATGAAGTGGAAGCGGCCCATGAAAATCTGCTTCAATTGATGGAAGGCAGGATCATCTCGAATGCCACGCATCGATTGAAATGCAAGGATGGAAGCTATCGATGGATTTCCCTCAACGCGTTTCCGCTGATGGAGGAGCAGCAAATTTACGCCGTAGCGAGGGATGTCACGGAGCAGAGAAACCTGGAGGAACAGCTCCGGCAGTCCCAGAAAATGGAGGCGGTGGGGCAATTGGCCGGCGGGGTGGCCCACGACTTCAACAACCAACTGACCGTCATCGCCGGATATTCCGAGATTCTTCTGCAGAATATGACCAAAGACGACCCGGCGTATTCGTCTCTGCAGGCCGTCTTCCAGGCGTGTCATCGCGCCCGGGAACTGACGGAGCAGTTGCTGGCCTTCAGCCGAAAACAGATCCTCCGCCCGGAGGTGCTTGACCTCGACGCCGTATTGCGGGAAATGACCGGCCCCCTCGCCCGAATGGTGGGCGAACAGGTCGAACTGCGAATCACGCCCGCCGGCGATCTGCGACACGTGAAACTGGACCGCCGGCAGTTTGAGCAGGCGATATTCAACCTGGTCATCAACGCCCGCGACGCCATGCCCGCCGGCGGCAGGGTGACGATTGAAACCGCCAATACGGATTTCGAGGAATCCGTCGCCCCCCCTGTCGCTTTGCCCGCCGGGCCGTACGTGGCGCTGCACGTGGGCGACACGGGACAGGGGATTTCGCCCGACGTTCGCAAGCAGATCTTCGAGCCGTTTTTCACGACGAAGGAGCCCGGCCAGGGAACGGGGCTGGGGTTGTCCATGGTGTATGGTTTCGTCCGGCAGAGCGGCGGCGCGATCGACGTACGATCCCGGCCCGGCAGCGGTGCGACGTTCACGCTGCTGTTTCCCGCCACGGACGAACCGCTCGAAATTCCCGCCGTCTCGCCCGGCGAGCCGGTTCCCCGCGGCGGCGACGAGACGATTCTCGTCGCCGAGGACGATGAATCCGTTCGCCAGCTGGTGGTGCACGTGCTGCGGGAGGCGGGCTACACCGTCCTGGAGACCGCCAACGCCCGCGAAGCCATGCCCCTGGGACACGAATACGCCGCCCAAATCGACCTGATGCTCACCGACGTGATCATGCCCGGCCTGAGCGGGCTGGAACTGGCGAAAAAAATCCAGCCGCTCCGCCCGGACATGCGCGTCCTGTTCATCTCCGGGTACGCGAAACTTTCCGCCCTGGCCGGCGGCGGGGAGTTTCCCACCGGGGCGGGATTCCTGGCCAAGCCCTTCTCCCGCGAGGCGTTGCTCCAGGCGGTGCGAAGCACGCTGGACGCCCCATCTGAACCGCCGGAATGAGCATTTTGCACCTTGACGATTTTTGCATCCCGGGGTATAAGGGAATGATGCTGTATTGCTCATAGGAGGATTTCGGAGGTTGCATTTAGGGAGGATCAGCGCGTTTCGCGTGTTATTTTCATAGGGCATTTCCGGTGTAATTCTTCATTTTTTTTGCCCTGCCTCTGCGCACAATTCATCCCGCGAAAAAGAGGAAAATCGCTTTAGAACCGCTTTGCCTAAAGGAGGTAAAACCATGAAGCTCCAATTGCTCACAACGTGTCTGATGGCTCTGTGCGTCGCGTCGTTTGCCGCAGCTGACTTCATCGATTTCACCCCGACGCCGGCCGATTTGTACGACCTCGACCACGGGTGGTACTACACCTGGGGAATCCAGGCCGACGTGGACGTATCCAACCTCGTCATCACCGGCGCGACGCTGTCCTTCGACGACATCCGCAATTGGGACAGTTCCTCCAACGACCTGTGGGTCCATCTGCTGGACAGCGCGCCGGAGGGCGTTCGGATGTATCGGGACTATGGCGGCGGGGGCGACGCCTTTGCCATGCAGGGCGTTCTTCTGGAGCATTACGAGGATTTGCCCTCCACGGCCCAGGACATCACGTACACCTTCAGCGCGTCCGAAATACAGGCCCTGAACGCGTACCTGCAGAACGGCGCGAATTTCGCCCTCGGATTCGATCCGGACTGCCATTTTTACAACGAGGGTGTGACGCTCGTGCTGGAATACAGCGGTGTGCCGGAGCCGGCCAGTATGACGTTACTGGCTTCGGGGGCCGTTTTGCTGTTCCTCCGACGGCGCAGAACGTAACGCGAATAAGAAATATCTTAGAGCGTGTATGAAAACGTGTCGCGGGCCTCCGGCCCGCGCGTGCCGAGAGCATCTTGCTCTCGGAATGGCCTTGTTCTTCGCGGCCCAGAGGACCGCGGATACGCGCGTCCCTGAGGGACGCGACACAATGATATTCGGTTTTCATACACGCTCTTAACCATCGCCGGGCCGACGGGATGAATGCTTCCCCGGCCCGGCGAGTTTTTTTTCACGCCCCCAGCAGCCAGCCGGACAGGACGTACCGCGCGACGAACAGGGCCGCGACCACGTACACGACGGCGGGGCATTGCTTCGCCCGGCCGGTCAGCAGTTTGCCCAGGGCATAGGCGATGAACCCCGCGGCGATGCCGTGGGAAATGCTCATCGTCAGCGGCATGAGCAGGGCGGCCAGGAAGGCCGGGACGTATTCCGTCACGTCGTCCCAGTCGACGCGGCGGATCGCGCGGAGCATCAGGGCGCCCACGAAGATCAGGGCCGGGGCGATGAGCGGCTGTTTGAACACGCCGGGCGCGATCTGCACGCCTTGGCCGACGACTTCAATGATCGGCCTGAAGAACAACGCCAGGAGCATCAGCACGCCGGCGACGACGGCGGCCAGCCCCGTTCGTGCGCCCATGGCCACCCCGGCGGCCGACTCGACGTAGCTCGTGACCGTGCTCGTGCCCAGCGCACCGCCGAGCGTCGTGCCGACGGCGTCGGCGACCAGCGCGCGGCGGACGTCAGGCAGCCTGCCGTCGGGCGTTAACTTTGCCTCGCCCAGCACGCCCACCAGCGTTCCGATGGTGTCGAACACGTCCATGAACAGCAGCACCACGGCGAATACGATCACCTCCGCAAGGTGTTTTCCCGTGATCGCCCTCGCCAGCCCGGCGAAGCCCTCGAACCCGCCGGAGATGGTCGTCCCCACGCCGGTGAAAATTTCATGCGAGAAAACCGCCCCGGGCCGGCCGATCAGTCCGAACGCGAACATCGCCAGCAGGCCGTTGACGACAATGCCCACCAGTACCGCTCCCGGCACGCGCAAGGCCGTCAGCACGAAAATCACCAGCAGGCCGATCAGCGTCAGCCAGGCGGCGGGATTCCCGCCCAGCGGAACCGGCTGCGGCGCGGGACCGCCGAACTGAATCAGATTGCCGAAATCCAGTCCCACCGTGGCGATCAGCAGGCCGATGCCCGCGGCGACCCCGTAGCGCAGCGCCGGCGGCATGGCGTCGATCACGTGACGGCGAATGCCCGTCCAGCTCAGCAGGAAGAACACCGCCCCGACGAGCATCACCAGCGCCAGGGCCGGCTTCCAGCCGGGCATCTCCAGCCCCCAAGCCGCGGCGCCCATCACGCCGGCGATCATGGCGAAGTAGAAATTCTCCCCCATGCCCGGGGCCAGTGCGATGGGATAATTCGCCCAGAAGCCCATGATGAAACACGCCGCGGCTGACGCGACGCACGTGGCGAAGATGATTCCGCCGACCGGCACGCCCACCGAGCCGAGCACCGCCACCTGGACGAAGAGAATATAACTCAACGCCAGGAACGTCGTCAGCCCGCCGAGAACTTCCCGCCAGATCGTGCTTTCCCGCTGCCGAAGGCAGAACAGCGATTCGATTCCGTTCGTCATGATTAGACTCCTTCGCAATTAAGATTTTTCGCCACCCCTATGGGGTAAACTCTGTGCATAAAGGTCACAAAGAAGATAAAGAGTAATTTGTCTGTTATTTTTTCTTCAAAACCTTTGTGTCCTTTGTGACCTTTGTGGCAAAAATCTTATGTTTTCTTTTTTCCCATCATTTCCGCGACGATATCGGCTGTGTTTTCCGCGGCGGAGCGATGGTTGGCCGCCGGCAGGGGACGCGTCAGATCGAGCAGTTTTCGGCGCGTCGTCGTCAGCCAGCCGATATCGTCCATGCAGAGCATCACGGCGTCAAGAAGTTGTTTTTCGCTGCCGTACCAGGGCATCAGTTCGGGCACGATCCTCCGCCCCGCGAGGATGTTTACCAGCGAGAGATGTTTCGTGTGGATCAGCCGTCGGCCGAGAAGGCGAAACAGGATGCGCTCGAACATTCCGACGCGATGCAGAATGACCATCGGCACGCCGAAGTGGGCCACGGAAAGCGTCACTGTTCCACTGGCGGCCACCGCGAAATGCGCCTCAGACAGCACGGTTTCCGTTTGCCCCGCGACGATGTCCAGGTCGTCCCTGCCGGCGTGTGTGCGGATCTGTTCGACGGCCCGGGCGTTGACGGCGGTGAAGGTGCACTTTGCTTCGGGCCAGCGCCGGCGGATTGCTTCGGCGGTGTTCGCCAGGGCGGGGGCGTGACGTTTGATTTCGCCCGGCCGGGAGCCGGGCAGCAGCGCGACGCGCCATTGTCCCGTCCGCCAGGCGTCGATCAGATCGGGGCAGTCCCCGGCCTGTCGTTGGGCGGGCAGGGAATCGAACAGCGGATGGCCGACGTACGTCGCCGCAACGCCGCGCTGCCGGAAATACGCCTCCTCAAACGGCAGGATGCAGGCGACGTGATCGGTCAGCCGGCGGACTTTTTTAATTCGCCAACGCGCCCACGCCCAGACCTGCGGCGCGACGTAGTACATCACCGGCGTTCCGACGGCCTTGGCGGCCTTGGCGAGATGCCAGTTCAGGGCCGGCGAATCCACCGGAACGAATACGTCGGGATGAATTTCGCGGATCGCACGCTGAAGTTGCTTCACCGCCCGGTGATAGTACCGCAGGTTCGCCAGCGGCCCGGCGACCATGGAGGCCTTTTGCGTAAGATCGAGTATCGATTCGCACCCGGCGGCTGACATTTCCGGCCCGGCGGCGCCGAGGAACTTCGCGTCGGGGAATCGCCGCCGCAGCGCGTGGATCAGGCCGGCGGCGTGATGATCGCCGCTGGCCTCGGCAGCCGAGAGGAAGATGGTCGGCGGATCGCCACGCATATTTCATTTCCCTTCAACTCATTTTGGACAATACGTCCGTATCCACATCACCGGGCAATCCTCCACGGATTACACGGATGAAAAGAGATTTCACGGATTTTCTTTAGAATAAGAAATATTCCGTGTAATCCATATTCAATCCGTGAAACCTGTCCCTTAGGGATCCGTGGATAATTTCCTGATTCGGACTTACCCTCCCGCTCCCAGAACGCCCAGTGCGCCAGCCGGCGGCAGGCCCAGTCCGACGGCGGAGGCCACCGCGTGCGTCTCGATGTGGCTGATGGAGATCAGGATTTTGGCCAGGCCGATTTCGTCGGCGATTTCGAGGCACTTGCCACTCAGCCGCACCACCGGCTGCCCGGAGGGAAGATTTTTGATTTCGATGTCCGTCCAGGCAATCCCGTCCCGCCAGCCCGTTCCCAGCACCTTCAGGACGGCCTCCTTGGCGGCGAATCGCCCGGCCAGGTGCTGCGTGCTGCTCTTTTTGCCCAGGCAGTAGTCCTGCTCAGCCGGCGTGAAGACGCGCTGGAGAAATTTCTCCCCGAACCGCTCGATACTCGCCGCCAGCCGGGCACAATCCACCATGTCCACACCGTGTGACAGTACGCTCATGGGCGAAATGATACGCGGTTAGAGCAACGCCTTCAAGCAGATCGTGGCACATAGGGAGGGTAGTCAGTAGCCGGTAGTCGGTAGTCAGTAGTCAGTAGCCGGTAGTCAGTAGCCGGTAAAAGGCGAGAGTCTCTTTCCCGACTACGGGCTACTGACTACCGACTACCGCTTCTACGGAAACCGTCGCAATTCCGAGGCCGGGAAGGTCCATTCGGGCGTTCGGAGCGTTTGGCCGAAGTTCGTGCGATACCACGGCGGGCCTTCCGGATTGTAGGCGTTCACGAGAATGTGCACGTCCTGGGCGGGAATAAAACTCTGGGCGAGCAGAAAGCCCTTGTCTCCCGATTGCGCGTCCCGGACCATGTCCACGACGATTACGGCGTGGCCGGGCTTGCCCGGGTGAACGAATACGTCGCCGATCTGTATATCCTTCGCCTCGGATACGGGTTTCATGTCCAAAGCCAGCGTAGCCGCGTCGGCATAACCACAACCAAACACGGCGTCGAGGTACTTGCGGAAATTGGCGTAGCTGTCGTCGGGTTTGGCGGCTTTGGTGTTCCACATAATCACGCCGCCTTCCAACGCGACGGGCCGATCCCCCTTCCGCCAGCGATTCCAGGGAAGCGTATCGTTACGGGAAATGTGAAATGAAATCTCGTCGTACTTGTTGCGAGCAAAAAGATATTCCGCCCGCAGGCGAAGCACAGCCTTGGCGGATTGTTGCAAGTCCTCCGGGCCGACGTCGACGTCCAGTACCGCCCAGTGGGCGTGCTGATTTCGCTTCGGCTGGCCGTCGTGCAGCATTACCTTCTGCTGGCCCGGCTTGACGGGCAGATACCGCAGCCAGTGGGCGAAGCCGTCCGGGGAGACCTCCACGCGAACGGTTCCGCTCGGTGGGGGGATCCGGGCGGCGATGCTGTTGGCGGCGTCGTAGGACGTAACCCACGGATAAGCGTCGCCCGGCGGGGGGGCGACGTATCGCGGGCCGGCGTAGGGGCTTTTCGACGGGTCGTCGTTTTTCTTCTTCCATTGCTCCCGGAGCGATTTACCCCGCTGGATATTCCAGGCAATCCCGCCGACGAACATCCCCACCGCCAGGGCGATCAACACCACCCGCAGGTGACGGGATATCGGCTTGGTGTCATCGATCAACGGCTCGTCGGGAGGAATTTCCTCGTCCGGGCCGTCCGGGATGGGTTCGTCAGTTGTCATGGTCCGTATTCTACCCTATCGGAATCATGGCCCCGGCGTGTGTGACAATTTTTTTCTGGCACCCCCAAAGTTGTCATTCTGAGCGGAGTCGCTTGTGAGCGCAGCGAACATGCGACGAAGTCGAAGAATCTCACGT
>JAFGEJ010000160.1 GCA_016931655.1 Phycisphaerae bacterium | reverse complement strand
GAGGTCACAGAGAACAACGTAATTTCTTATGATTTTCTCTGAGTTCTCTGTGTCTCTGTGGTCAATGAATGGTTTTTCAGAGGTCTCGGAAGCGGGATGGGTTAGGAACCGGAAAGGTAGTTGAGAGATATTTCCGGAGAAAACGATTGCTATGGGCGGATACGATTTCAGGACCATCGAGACGAAGTGGCAGGACTACTGGCGGGAGCATGAAACCTTTCGCGTGAGCAACCCCGGCCAGGACGGTTTCGACCCTTCCAAACCCAAGATGTACGTGCTGGACATGTTCCCGTACCCCTCCGGCGCGGGTCTGCACGTGGGACATCCCGAAGGCTACACCGCCACGGACATCGTCTGCCGCTACCTCCGCATGAAGGGGTACAACGTTCTGCACCCGATGGGCTACGACGCCTTCGGCCTGCCGGCGGAGCAGTACGCCGTCGAACACGGCGTGCACCCGCGCGAAACGACCGAGGCGAACATCGCCAACATTGAGCGGCAGATCAAGATGTTCGGCTTCAGCTACGACTGGTCCCGCCGCCTGGCGACCACGGACGTGGGGTATTATCGCTGGACGCAGTGGATTTTCCTGCAATTGTTCAACAGCTACTACGACCCGGCCGTCGACGCGGCCAGGCCGATCCGCCAGTTGATCGACCGCCTGCTGTCGGGCGAGCTGCTGGTGGACCTTGCCGGGCAGGTCGTGTTTCCCGAACCGGGCGAGCAGGCCAGCGGAGAGTTTTTCGGCATGACCGGTACGCACCGGAAATTCGCCGAACTCGACGACGCCGAAAAGCGGGCCGTCATCGACGAACATCGCCTGGCCTACATGGCCGAGGTCCCCGTCAACTGGTGCCCCAAGCTGGGAACCGTCCTGGCGAACGAGGAAGTGACCAACGAAGGCCGATCCGAACGCGGCGACCACCCCGTCTATCGGCGCAGCCTCAAGCAGTGGATGCTGCGCATCACCGCCTACGCCGAACGCCTGCTGAAGGACCTGGAAGCCGTCGATTGGCCCGAGCCGATCAAGATCATGCAGCGCAACTGGATCGGCCGAAGCGACGGGGCGGAGGTGGATTTCCCCGTTTGTGGTGGCACAGGTTTTCAACCTGTGTCTTCCGATTCCAAGAGTTTTCTTTGTGCATCCGCGGACGAAAACTTTCGCCCATGGTTAAATGCTTTGGATTTTGAAGGCATGGACCCGTATCCCAAGGGCCAGCCTTCTTCCCCGGACATGATCAAATCCATACGAAACCTTCCACACATTATTCTTCCGGGCGCGACGTATTTTGTGACGTTTCGGGTCAAAGACGGGCGACGGTTGTCGGAAGCGGACCGGCAAGTAGTCATGGATTCCATTTTATATTGGCATAAAACAAAATGTCTGGTGTTTGCCGCCGTGGTTCTGGATGATCATGTCCACATGGTTGTAAAACCGACTGCCGACAATTCCCTTTCCCAATTACTTCAAAGCATCAAACGACATTCCGCCCGAGAAATAAATAAGAAAAATGATCGCAATGGTTCCTTGTGGCAGGATGAGAATTTCGATCACATTATTCGGGATACAAGCTGGTTTACGAAATTGATTTATTACATTTGTGAGAATCCCGTAAAAAAAGAACTCATTTCTCGCTTCTCTGACTATCCCTGGCTTTTCATCAACAAGGCTTTGGTAATAACAGAAGATAACGATTCTTTCGGACACAGCTTACAAAGCTGTGCCACCAGAGACATGGACGAGTGGTTCGAGGACCGAAAAAACGGCGGATTCCCCGTCGTCGAGGAAGACGGGGTCATCCGCGTGTATACCACCCGCCCGGACACGCTCTACGGCACGACGTACATGGTCCTGGCGCCGGAGCATCCGCTCGTGGAGCAGATCACCACGCCCCAGCAGCGGGACGAGGTGCGGGCCTACGTCACCGACGCGCGGAACCGCTCCGAACTCGATCGCCTGGCCGACACGAAGGAAAAAACCGGCGTCTTCACCGGCGCCTACGCGATCAACCCCGTCAACCGTCAGCGGATTCCGATCTGGGTGGCCGACTACGTGATGATGGGCTACGGCACGGGCGCGATCATGGCCGTCCCGGCCCACGACGAACGCGACTTCGCCTTCGCGATGAACTTCCGCCTGCCGATCACGCCGATCCTTAAACGGCGCGACGAAGCCGACGCCCGCTATTGCGCCGGAACGAACCACGGCGAGTTCATGAAGATCTACGAGGTATTTCAGCACAATCCCGACGCGTTCACGGAACTGCGCGGTATCGACTTCGGGCCGGTCGTGCACGAAAACAGCGGCAATACCCCGTTTGTCCCCAATGCCGCCCACGAGAAATTTTTCGACCTGGACGACACGCCCAAGCTCTGGATTTTCGTCGGTCCCACGGCCCACCGGGACGCGGCGACCCTGGCGGGGCTTTCGTCCCACGGCCGGGCGGTTCCGCGTTGCAACGTCTCCATGGACGAGGACCACGAGTTCATCAACAGCGGGCCTTTGAACGGCCTTAGCCCCGCGGAAGGCAAAAAAGCGATCACCACCGACCTGGAAACCTCCGGCATGGGTCGGCGGGCCGTGAATTACAAGCTGCGCGACTGGCTCTTCAGCCGCCAGCGCTACTGGGGCGAACCGTTCCCCATCATCCACTGCAAAACGTGCGGCACGGTTCCCCTGCCGGAAGACCAGTTGCCCCTGCGGCTGCCCGCCATGGACGACTTCAGCCCCGACAGCACCGACGACCCCTCCGCACCGCCGCAGCCGCCGCTGGGCAAAGCCAACGGCTGGGTCGACGCGCCCTGTCCCAACTGCGGCCAGGCCGCCAAACGCGAATTGAATACCATGCCCCAATGGGCGGGAAGCTGCTGGTATTACCTGCGTTACCTCGATCCGAACAACGACGAACAATTCGTCTCCCCAAAGGCGGAACGCTATTGGATGGGGCGGGGCGAAAGCGGCGGCGTGGATCTGTACGTCGGCGGCGCGGAGCACGCCGTGCTGCACCTGCTGTACGCGAGGTTCTGGCATAAGGTGTTGTACGATCTGGGGCACGTCAGCACGCCCGAACCGTTCGGGAAACTGTTCAACCAGGGCATGATTCGAAGTTTTGCCTATCGCGACGAACGCGGCGTATATGTCGCGTACGACGACATCGACTTCCGCGACGACGGCGCCTACCACAAAAAAACCGGGAAACCACTCACCGAGAGCGTCGAGAAGATGTCCAAGAGCCTCAGGAACGTCGTGAATCCCGACGACGTGATCGAGCAGTACGGGGCGGACGCCTTTCGCCTGTACGAAATGTTCATGGGGCCGCTGGAGGCGTCCAAACCCTGGAACACGCGCGATGTGCCCGGTGTGTTCCGTTTTCTCCAGCGCGTCTGGCGAATGACCCTCGGCGATAAGGCAAACGGCATCACGCCGCTGATCGACGAGCAGGCCGACGAATCGCCCGACATCGAGAAGGCCCTGCACCGCCTGATCAAGAAGGTCGCCGAGGACGTCGAGGCCATGAAGTTCAACACCGCCATCGCGGCCATGATGGACTTCGTGAACAACTGCTACCGGGCCCAGACGATCACAAAGGACCAGGCCCTGCGATTTGTGCGCGTGCTGAATCCCTTCGCGCCGCACATCACCGAGGAAATCGCCGAACAACTGGGCCGACCCGAAAGCCTCGCCTACGAACCCTGGCCGACGTTCGACGAGGAAATGATCGAAGAGGAAACCGTCAAGGTTCCGGTACAGATCAACGGCAAGGTGCGCAGCAGAGTGTCCGTGCCCTCTGACGCCGACGACGAAACCATGATCGAACTGGCGCTGGCGGACCGGAAAATCGCCCCGCAGGTAGCCGGCAAAAAAATCGTCAAACAGGTGGTTGTCTCCGGCCGACTGGTCAGTTTGGTGGTGAAATAAACGCACTTGGTTAACTGGTTGACTGGTTGACTGGGGCTGTCCAGAAATTCAGGCAATTAAACATGGATGGAGTTTCCCCGACAATTTGTTGTTTTTTCCTTCGTCCCTTAGCAGCCCGTTTAGAAAGTGTCGCGGGCATCCTGCCCGCGAGTACCGAGGGCATCTTGCCCTCGGAATTGCCTTGTTT
>JAFGEJ010000159.1 GCA_016931655.1 Phycisphaerae bacterium | reverse complement strand
TCTCAGGAACTCAGTGTCGGATTTTCTTGATTTTTCATCGTGCCGGAATTTTAAAAAATCCGGTCGACCACATTCCGCCGGTCCTTCCAAAGAAGCCTTTTTTTGAGGGTGGCTGGGACGTATCATGGTTTCATGCCCGATGATATGGATATATCCCCCCAGGGGTTCTCCGAAGGCGAGATTATGGGCGTTTTTCACTCGGACGTGGTGGATCGCGTCCGCGGCGGTTCGGAGCCGAACGTCTGGCGGCTGCCCGGCGGGGCGCTGGTTTTGCCTCGCGTTTTTGGATTCTGCCGCGGTGTGAAACGCGCCCTGGCGCTGGCGGAGCGGGCCGCCGATGAGCACGCCCGCCTCGCCCGGACGGGTCTGCTGATCCTGCTGGGGGAAATCATCCACAATCCCTGGGTCAATGCCCACTTTCAGCGACGCGGCGTGCGCATTCTTACCCGCTCCGAACGGCAAAAGGTGGAGGAGCACGTCACGCGCGACGACGTGGCGATTGTTCCGGCCTTCGGCGTGCCGTTGCCCATCGAGCGACGGCTGCGCGACATCGGCTGTCGTATCGTCGATTGCACCTGCGGCGACGTGCGACGCCTGTGGACCTGGAGCGAACAGGCCGCCCGCGACGGATACGGCGTGATCGTGTTCGGCCGATCGGAGCACGACGAAACCGTCGTCACGAAAAGCCGTCTTGCTGAAGCGGGCGGAACGTATCTCGTTCTCGAGACGCTTCGGCAAGTGGAGCAGTTCGGCGGGATGTTCCAGGCCGAGGCGAACGACGCCGATTTCCGGGCGTCCTTTTCCCCCGCGGCTACCAACGCCGCGAGCCTGAAGGCCTTTGAAACGCTGGCCCAGGTCAGCCAGACGACGATGCTCTACAACCACACGCGGCGCGTCCGCGAGATTCTTACGTCGGCGTTTGAAACGCGTTTCGGCTCGGCGGCGGCGGATCGCCTGCGATTTCAGCCCACCGTCTGCCGCGCCACGCAGGACCGCCAGGACGCCGCTGTCGAATTGTGCCGCTCCGGCTGCGGCCTGGTGATCGTGGTGGGGGGATTCGGTTCGTCCAATACGCGCCACCTGCACGAACTGGCCCGTCAATACGCCCCGGCCTATCTCATCGAAAACGCCGACGCGATCCGCTCCGTCGACGAACTGCTCGCGTACGACCGCGACGGCGAAACCGCTCGGACCGTCCACAGCTGGCTGCCGAAGGAACGCCCCCTGCGCGTCGGACTGCTCGCCGGCGCCTCCAGCCCGGAAATTGTTATCGGGCGGGTGCTCGAACGGCTCGCGGAATTCCTGAGGTAAGAAACGTTAGCAGCCCGTTTAGAAAGTGTCGCGGGCCTCTGGCCCGCGCGTACCGAGGGCATCTTGCCCTCGGATTGGCCTTGTTTTCGCGGCCAAGATGGCCGCGGCACGCGCGGGCAGGATGCCCGCGACACAAAACATGACTTCCTAAACGGGCTGTTATTCCCAGATCACGTCTTTGGCGGCGAACGTCGGGCCGTCGGTGCAGCAGAGTTTGTACGACCAGCCGCGCGGGGTCTCGTCGCGGATTTTGACCACGCAGGACTGGCAGGTTCCCATCCCGCAGGCCATATGGCGCTCCAGGGAAAGGTAACACTCCACGCCGCGGGCGATGCACACCTCCCCCACGCGGCGCATCATGGCCTCCGGCCCACAGGAATAAACGACCAGTGCTTCGGGGGCGTCCTTCCGGGCGTCGAGCCAGCCGGCAAAGGCTTCGGTCACGAATCCCCGCACGCCCAGCGAACCGTCGTCCGTTGCCAGGACCGTTGGCGTATCGGCGGCGGCGAATTCCGCGGCGCAAAGGCTTGGCTTGCCGTGGGGATCGGCTGGCGCCGGACCGGCCGAGAGGGGCAGCAGGTCTTTCGTCCGCGAGCCGCAGAAGGCCGTCACGTTTTTCCCCGCCTGCCGCAGCGCGCCGGCGAGATACAGCATCGGCGGAATGCCCACGCCGCCGCCGACCAGGGCTGCGATGGGCTTGTTCTCGATTATCGGAAGGGAATTGCCCAGAGGGCCAAGGACGGAGAGCGTTTCACCCGATTTCACGCCGGCCAGCCAATGCGTCCCGGCGCCGATCGCGCGGTAGAGAATCTCCAGCCTCGCGCCGTCGGGTTCGTCCTGCCGGCCCGCCAGTGACAAGGGCCGGCGCAGCAGCGGTTCGGCGCCGATCAGCTCCGGCTGGGTAAACGAGGGGGGGCGGTCGTCAGGCCAATCCGTTACGATCTCATCCGGCGGCGGGGTAAGGGGGCGACACTGCAACTGCACGAATTGTCCCGCCCGGCTGGGCGGAAACACCGCCAGCTTCAGCCTCAGCCGATAATGCTCCCGGCAGATCGCCTCGTTGAGAAGCACCCTTGCCGGGTACACACCCCGCCGGCTGATCGTTTCATTGCACATGCGCATGGCCTAATGGAAAGAAAAACCGTAAGATATGCCCGAAGAGGAACCGATGTATCACAACCCGAGGCGAGGGCGTCGGTTGTCAATCGTCGTCCTCGTCGTCGTGCTTATCCTTTTTTTTTTCCTTTTTGTCGGATTTTCCCGAGCCATAGCGCGAGACGTACTTATCGGCGGTTCGGCCCCAGTTGGACTCGTTCGTATCGGCGTTGACTTCCACCTTCTCCGGGGCGTGGACGGTCAGGCAACCCGCCGGTGCGCCCAGCAGCACCATGACAGCCAGAACCAGAAAGAAAAGAATCGATTTCATGGAAATATTCTCCCGCATTTAGCTAACAACGCGAACATTGTACCATTTGCGTCGCTCTTTTCGCAAAAACTTTGTTGTACGCGGGAGTGGGTGAACAGCCTGGGTTTCCGACACGACTCTAATTAAGAACATCCGACACTGAGGCACTGAGAGACAGAGAAGATTTTTGTGTGTTTTCTTTCTCCGTTTCTCAGTTGCTCAGTCTCTCAGCTTTTTGCATAACTCTTGTGATTCATTAACATGTTATGTGAAAACAGGTTCGGATTCTTGATCTGATTGATAGTAGCCCCGCACGCAAGTGCGGGGTAAAAGGTGCTCCCTGTGGGCGAGTCCCGCCAGGGACGATTGAACCTTTCCATCGCCCTAACAGCCCGTTTAGAAAGTGTCGCGGGCATCCTGCCCGCGAGTACCGAGGGCATCTTGCCCTCGGAATTGCCTTGTTTTCGCG
>JAFGEJ010000158.1 GCA_016931655.1 Phycisphaerae bacterium | reverse complement strand
CGACTTCGTCGCATGTTCGCTGCGCTCACAAGCGACTCCGCTCAGAATGACAACTTTGGGGGTGCCAGAAAAAATTGTCACACACTCGGGGAAACTCCATCCATGTTTAATTGCCTGAATTTCCGGACAGCCCCGGATAGTCGGAAACCAGTAGTCGGTATCCGGGAAAGAGGCTGTTGCTTTTCTCCCGACTACTGACTACCCGGCTTCGCCAAGGCTACGCCGGGCAAGCCGGCTACCGGAGACTAACTGCCGCCCTCGGTTTTTTCCGGGGTGGCGTCGGTTTCGGCTTTGCGCTGGGCTTCCAGCCAGGCCGGCAGCGTTGTGGCGAGGCGAATGGGCTTGCCTTCCAGCGAGTCCAGTTGATGCAAGGCCTCCTGTGCGAGGGTCTTGACGGGGTATCCGTCCAGCCCGGGCATGTCCAGAACGAGCTGGTAGCGTTTGCGGGCGGCTTCGAGCTGATCCTGGGTTTCTTCGAGTTTTCCCAGGCCGAGCTGGGCGCCGGCCACGGCGACGGGGTAATCGTCGAAGGCGTCAATCACGCGCTGGTAGGAGGTTTGGGCGGCGTCGAGGGCCAGTTTCCTCGTTTTGCCCGTCGGAGCGGTCAGGGCTTCCACGGCGTACACTCGGCCGAGGGTCAGGGCGGCGTCGGCGGCGACCCAGGGCACGGAATCCTGTTCCGACAGGGCGCGAAGACGGGTGAGAATCTCATCCCGGTTCGCGTCTTTCTGGACGGCCAGACTGCGGACCTGGTCATATTGGTACTGTACCTCGGCGCGTTTCTGCTCCGCCCGGCGGTTCCAGAGCACCACGCCGAATACGATGACGGCGACAATCAGAAGCCCCCAGGAAAGCTTCGAGCCGTATCGCCGGAAAAACTCTTTCAGCTTCGCAATTTCACTGTCCAGGGTGTTTTGCAGCAGTTCGTGGCGTCGTTGTGATTTCATGGTGGATCTACTTCTTGGTCTCGGCGGGGGGGCCGACGTGTGTAGCCGGCGTGATGGAAACGTGAATATACGTCGATGCCAACGCGCCGCCGCCGGACACCGTAATCCGGCAGCGTTCATGTTCTTTCTCGAAGTCCAGGGAGGTTTGCCCCTGGGCCGTCTGTTGCGTCTGGGGGTTCCAGTGGTACGTCGTCATCTGCTTTTCGTAGAAGCGGATCACGTCGAATTTGTCGCCGGGGCCCTTGTACAGGTAGTCCACCCACCGCAGGCCGGTCTGGTTTTGGTAGCTTCGCGAGCGTTTTTCGACCAGGTCGAACCCCGTCGGCACGGGCACGTCCGAAACGTGCGTGCGGGCCTGGGTCTGAAGCTCGCCCGAGCCGCCGGTATTGCAGCCCACCAGGGCGAACAGGCAGAACAGCAGCCCTGTGAGGCACAGGCCGATCCATTGCCGATTCTTCCCATTTCGCGGCTGCATGATGCACTCTCCTTGGTCGCCCCGCGGCGAACGTTGCCGGACTTTGCAGTAAATTCTTGCAAGCGGGGTGATTTGTCAAGGGAAAAGAACGGCTCGAAATCTTATTGTCAAATACCCGGGGTTTTTGGTAGTGTTTTGGCCTGGAGAATCGGGCCGGGCCCGGCATGCCGGCCCAGAGGAGCCGTGTTTTGATCGTAGTGCTGAATCTGTTCGATATCATTCCCGGCAGGGAGAAGATGTACGCCGAGTATCTTCGCCGCGTTCAGCCGGTCCTGGACCGCCACCGCGCGCGGGTACTCGTCTACGGGCGCACGCGAATGATCTTCAAGGGCAAAACGCCGCAGGAGTATTGCGGGATCATCGAATACCCCAGCCTGCGGAATCTGCGGAAATTCTCGTGCGACCCGGAATTCGAGGCGATTCGCTCCCTTCGGGACGACGCGACGGAGAATTACGTCTTAACGGCAGTGGAGGAATTTCCCACGATGGACGACGCGGCCGAGTTCCTCGAAAACGGCGGGGATGGCGAGTAAATTTCGCCTCCCAAAACGAATTTCCCGCCGATCGGGCCGTTTAGACAAAGGCAAAGCCGGCCAAGCGGGGAAAGGAGAAGGGCGACGCCTGACCGGCTTTTGGGCAGCCCCCGCGCGAACGCCGAAAAGGGCGGAAAACGGCGATCGCGGTACGTTCATGTCTTGTTCTCTCATCCTATTAAACGCACCAGCGAGGGGAAGAGTTCTGGAAAAATGGAAAAAATTGCGGGGGAAATTTTTTATACCACTGCTGTTTCCCGAAGAACTCAACAGGGAAACAAATGGCTTTGTTTTTAGGAGTTCTTGGAGAAAATACCGGGAACGTCGGCCTACTCGATCAGCATCGCGTCGCCGTAACTGAAGAAGCGGTATTCCTCTCGGACGGCCTCGGCGTAGGCGCGAAGCAACAGGTCCAGCCCACCCGCCCCGCCGGGGTCGCAAAACGCCGCCGCCAGCATCAGCAGCGTGCTTCCGGGCAGGTGAAAATTCGTCAGCAGGGCGTCGGTGGCGCGGAATTCCGCCGGCGGATGGAGAAACAGTCTCGTCCAGCCGCTCTGGGCGACGATCCGCCCGCCGTGGTCCGCCGCCACGGTCTCCATCACGCGCACGGAAGTCGTCCCCACCGCCAGGATGCGCCGATTCACCGCCCGGGCGGCGGTGATCTGCCTCGCCGCCGATTCGCCCAGTTCGTAATACTCCGCGTGCATCTGGTGCTGGGAAAGGTCGTCGGATTTCACCGGCGCGAACGTGCCAAGCCCAACGTGCAGCGTTACGTAGGCCGTCTCGACGCCTTTTTTTTCCAGTGCGGCGAAGATCTCCGGCGTGAAGTGCAGCCCCGCCGTCGGGGCCGCCACGGCGCCCAGGCGGGCGGCGTAAACGGTCTGATACCGTCGGCGGTCCTTTGCGTCCTCCTGCCGGTCGGGGCGTTTGATGTACGGCGGCAGGGGCGTCGCGCCCAGCGCCTCCAGGATCGTCTCCGCCGGGCCCGGCGGGGAAGGGACGGCCCGCCACTGCCCCTGGCCCTGATCCTCCAGAAGCTCCAGGCCCTGGTTTTCATCACCGTGGAAGCGAAGAATCTCCCCGCAACGGCATCGGCCCGCGTTACGGAGCAGGACGCGCCAGGAGCCGTCGTCCTGGGCGTGCAGAAACAGGCCCTCGATTCGCCCGCCACTATCCCGCCGGCAGGTGAACTTGGCGGGGATGACCTTCGTATTATTCATGACGAGCAGATCGCCCTGGCGCAGCAGGGCCGGCAAGTCGCGGAAGGTTTTATGCCTCCAGCGTCCAGCCGCCCGCGAGAGAACCATCAGGCGCGAAGAATCCCTTGGCTCGGCGGGCGCCTGGGCAATCAGCCACTCCGGAAGGAGGTAATTAAAGGTATTCGCCGGAAAAACCATCCGTAAGTATCCGTATATGCTGGGGAAACGAAACAACCATTTTATCGACGCCCCGCGGGGGACGCTTCGATTCTATGCACATGAACGTATATGAATATTACTCCATTAACATGAGAAAAATCAATTGGTTATATCGACATCACACGAGTTGTCCACATACTCCCCACAAATAATTTGCCAGGGAAAGGAAGTATAGGGGACAAAGAATTTGCCTAATTCTGAATATTAAGATTAAGAAGATAAAAGCATCAAGAAAATCCTGTATTGCACGACAATAAAATAGAGTGGCCGTTCCTAAGCCGCCGGCTACCTTTGCCTTAAAGAAGGTGAGGATCATGGGAGTTGGACCGTTTGAAAGACTGATCACGAGGCTGGCCTGCATGGACCGCCAGGACCTGATCCTCCTGCTCCGGAGCATGCACTGCACGTTTCCCATGGATTTTACGGAGGAATTCCTTCAGACCATCAGTGTGGAACGGCTGAGGCACATTGTGCTGGCCGCCAGCGTGCATCAGGATAAACTCTGCGCATAACCCTTGTGGGTTTCTCTCTCGAAGGGGTTTTCCCCGGGAACCCCAGGTTCCCTTATTCCTGTTTTTGGGCGGGTTCGTTGATGGGAGCGGGCCTGGATTTTGTCGCGGGCAGCAGTTGCAGGCTTGTCAGCGAGACGTAGAAGAACCCGAACGCGAAGATCGCCAGGAACGGCACGGTAATGGCGGCCCGGACCTCGAAGATGCAGAAATACAGGCAGCCGAGCATGTACACGCCCATAAGGAATTCGACAATCGGCAGCCAGTTGGTCTTTTTCTTCGCTCGGCCGTGGTCGATGTAGCCTTCGGAGGCCTCGTCGCCCAGGCCGTATTTCGGCGTGCGGATAAAGGCGCTCTTCCGCCCGAACCAGGCCTCCAGAATCGCCTTGGTGTTCGAGATGCACAGCCCCACGCCCAGGGCCATCATCATCGGCAGATATTTCAGCGGCAGGCGCCAGTTGCCCTTCAGTGCGCCCTGCGAGGCGCAGTAGAACACCGTCGCGGACATGGTTGCCAGCGAAAAGATGCTCATGTCCACCAGGACGCTCCAGACGGTTCCGCTCTCGACGGGCAGGCACTTGAGGTACATCGCCGGATACATCAGCGCCACCAGTCCGAACATAAAAATGTGCATCGTAAAGCCGGTCAGGTGGAAGAAGGCCTCGATTTTCACCTTCAGGGGCAGTTTGGACAGCAGCACCTTCGGCAGGAGCTTGATTGCGCTTTGCGCGCCGCCCTTGGTCCAGCGGAATTGCTGCGCCTTAAAGCCGGTCATTTCCGGCGGAAGCTCGGCCGGGCTGACCAGATCGGGCAGGAAGATGAACTTCCACCCGCGAAGCTGGGCGCGATAGGACAGGTCCAGATCTTCCGTGAGCGTATCGTGCCGCCAGCCGCCTGCGTCGGCGATGGCCGATCGCCGCCACGTGCCGCCCGTGCCGTTGAAGCTCATGAACCGCCCGGAGCGGTTCCGGCTGACGTGTTCAATGGCGAAGTGCCCGTCGAGGAAGATCGCCTGGCTCTTGGTCAGCAGGCTGTCCTCGCGGTTGAGATGCTCCCAGCGGGTCTGCACCACGCACACGTCCGGATCGGTGAAATAGTGGATGGTGTTGTTCAGGAAGTCCGGTTCGGGGATGAAATCGGCGTCGAAAATGGAGATGAATTCGCCCCTGGCGGTTTTCAGGCCGTTTTCCATGGCGCCGGCCTTGAAGCCGCCTCGGTCGTCGCGATGGATGAACTCGACGTCAAAGCCCTTGCGGCACATCTCGTCGCAGGTTTCCCGGGCGATGCGCGTCGTGTCGTCCGTGCTGTCGTCGAGCACCTGGATTTGGAGTTTTTCCCGCGGGTAGTCCAGAAGGCAGGTCTTCTCGATGATTCGCCGGGCGACGAATCGCTCATTGTACATCGGCAGCTGGATCGTCACGACGGGCAGGTCCTCGAACCGACCGGCCGGCGAGGGTTTCTTTTTGTGATGCCGCCAGTACAGAAACACCAGCGCGTATCGGTGCAGACCGAACACGGAAACCACCACCAGCATGATGGTGTAAACGGTCATGAACGTGATTTCCGCCCAGTTGGCCAGTGTCATACTTTGTCTCGCGTTTCTGCGTTTCCGGCGAAAGCAACCGTCGTGAAAACATTTTGCTCATTTGAAATCATAAAAAACAAAACAAAGAAAGTCAGCCACAGAGGACACAAAGGTCACAAAGAAGAAAAAACCAAGATATATTTGTTGTTTTTCCTTTGAGACCTTTGTGCCCGTAGTTTACCCCTGAGGGGTGGCAAAAAAGTCTTTTCAACAAAACAAAAGTTTTTCCTTATTGTTTCCATCGGGGAGCGGCCCCCTTTGGAATCGGAGACTATTCTATCCCCGCGGCCGGGGGGATCAAGCAGGTTTTCCACGAAAACTCGTATCTCGGGAATCGGAAATCGTATCTCGGGAAGAGCCTTCTTCCGAGTTCCGAAATCCGAATTCCGAGATACGAGTTCCGTCTATTCTTTCCGGTACGCTCGTTGGATCACGACGGCCTCGACGGGTACGTTTTCGTACATGCCCCGTGTGCCGGTCTGTACTTTGGCGATTCCGTCCACCACGTCCATGCCGTCAACGACTTTCCCGAAAACACAATAGCCCCAGCCCTGCGGGGTCTTGCTCTGATGGTTCAGGAAATCGTTGTTTTTGTGGTTGATGAAGAACTGGGCCGAGGCGCTGTTTGGATCGGACGTTCGGGCCATGGCGATCGTGCCGCGGTCGTTCCGCAGGCCGTTGTCGGCTTCGTTGGCGACGGGATCGCGCGTGGGCTTTTGCGTCATCTCCGGCGTGAATCCGCCGCCCTGGATCATAAAGCCGGGAATCACGCGATGGAAAATCAGCCCGTCGTACTGTTTGTCGTCCACGTATTGCAGGAAATTCTCGACGGTCGCGGGGGCCTTGTCGGGGTTCAGTTCGATCACAATGTCGCCCTGGGAGGTTTCCAGGACCACGACGGGATTCTTCGATGCCGGCGGATTATCCTGTTGCTGTTTTTCGGGTTGTTTTTTTTCTGATTTCGTCACGGGTTGGGCTTTCTGTTTGGAAGCCGAGACCTCTTGGCCTTGGCCGTTGGGTTCGCAGCCGATGCACAACGTCGCACACAGCGCGACGACCAACGGCCGATACATCATTCGCTTCATTTCTCTTCTCCTTCGGACAATCGCCGCCGGATCGCCTTAGCGAGGGCGTCGATTTGTCCTTCTTCGTATTGGCCCGCGGGCCAGTTGAATGAAAACCGCCCCGCCTTTTCGCGGGGGATCACGTGTACGTGTACATGGGGCACGACCTGCCCGGCAATTCGGCCGTTGTTCTGCAGGACGTTTATGCCCTCGCATTCGGTGACGGCCTGGACGGCCCGGACCAGCTCCGGCAGCCGCCGGAACATCGCCGCGGCGGCTTCCGGCGGCATTTCGTCCAGGGTCTGGTAATGCCCCTTGGGGATCAGCAGCGCGTGGCCTCGGGCCACCGGGCCGATGTCCAGAAACGCCAACGCGTGTTCCTCCTCCAAAAGTTTCGCGCAGGGAATCTCCCCGGCGATGATCTTGCAGAAGATGCAATCCGTATCCCTGGACATGGCGTTTCGTCTCCTTACGGCCTTAAAGTGACCAATACAATTCAGAAAGAGTCCACGAATTTGGCTTGTCGGCAGACAGGTTTCTCGAATTTCACGAATTGTAATTTCTGTTTATTTATATCAATCAATTATTTGAGGCCATCCAGAAATTATGCTGTTGTTTTTTCCTCTCTTCGACCCGAAGGGTCGAGGAGCGTCTGGCCGGGGGTGAGCGAAGCGAACCCCCGGAAATGAGCTTTTATTCTTTGAGTCCCAACGGGACGACAGCGAGT
>JAFGEJ010000157.1 GCA_016931655.1 Phycisphaerae bacterium | reverse complement strand
TTTAACCGCACCGTCGAGAAGGTGGACCGGTTCCTGGCCGACGAAGCCAAGGGCACGAAGATCATCGGCACGCACAGCATTGAGGAATTTTGCGCTTCGCTGAAGCGGCCGCGGCGCGTGATGCTGCTGGTCAAGGCCGGCCAGGCGGTGGACGACTTCATTGAGAAGGTCCTGCCCCACCTGGAAAAGGGCGATATTCTCATCGACGGCGGAAACAGCAACTACAACGACACGATCCGCCGCACGAAATACGTTGAGTCCAAGGGCCTGCTGTACATCGGCACGGGCGTCTCCGGCGGCGAGGAAGGCGCCCGAAATGGTCCGAGCATCATGCCCGGCGGCAGCCCGGCTGCCTGGGAGCACGTAAAGCCCATCTTCCAGGCCGTGGCGGCCAAGTCCGACGACGGCGAACCCTGCTGCGACTGGGTCGGCGAAAACGGCGCCGGGCATTACGTCAAGATGGTCCACAACGGCATCGAATACGGCGATATGCAGCTGATCTGCGAGGCCTACCAGATGATGTCCCGCATGGGCTTGACCCCGTCCGAGATGAGTAAAATTTTCGGCGAGTGGAACGAGGGCGTGCTGGACAGTTACCTCATCGAGATCACCCGCGACATTCTCGCCAAGGCCGACGAGGAAACCGGCAAACCCATCGTGGATTTGATTCTCGACACGGCTGGGCAGAAGGGCACGGGCAAGTGGACCGCCATCAGCGCCCTGGACATGGGCCAGCCGCTGACGCTCATCGGCGAGGCCGTCTTCGCGCGATGCCTCTCGGCTTTGAAGGATGAACGCAAGCGGGCGAGCAAGGTCTTGACCGGCCCGGCGGCCTGCTGCGAGGACAAGTGCGACAAGGCCGCCATTGTCGAGGATATCCGCAAGGCCCTGTACGCCAGCAAGATCGTCAGCTACGCCCAGGGCTATCAGCTCCTGCGCGCGGCGGCGGCGGAATACGGCTGGAACCTGAACTACGGCGGCATCGCACTGATGTGGCGCGGCGGGTGCATCATCCGCAGCCAGTTCCTCGGGAAAATCCGCGACGCATTCACGAAAAACGCGGAAATCGAGAACCTGTTGCTGGACGAGTACTTCAAGGCCGCCATCGACGAATCGCAGGACGGCTGGCGAAACACCATCAAGCGGGCCGTCACCGTCGGCGTGCCCGTGCCGGCCTTCTCCAGTGCGCTGGCGTACTACGACGGCTATCGCGCCGAACGCCTGCCGGCCAACCTCCTCCAGGCCCAGCGGGACTACTTCGGCGCCCACACCTACGAACGCGTCGATAAGCCCCGCGGCGAATTCTTCCACACCAACTGGACGGGCACGGGCGGAAATATCACCGCCAGCACCTACACCGCGTAAGAAAACACGAAAAAATACATAGAACACAATCAGCCACAAAGGTCACAAAGAGCACAAAGAAAAGAGTTTTTTTCCTTTCTTAATTCTTTGTGTCCTTTGTGACCTTTGTGGCAAAAATCTATTTGTTATTTTTTTGATTTGTGTTCTTTGTGTTCTTTTATCGCGGCGTTGCATGGGAAATCGGATTCGAGTAGAACTAAAGACGATGTCATACCGCCAAAGGAGACCGCGAATGACGTATCGAACATCTTTACTCTGCCTCGCCCTGCTCGGATTCGCACTGGCCGGCTGCCAGGCCCACAACGATTTCCAGAAGAAATGGCCTGAATATCCCAAGTGGGGCTGGTGGAAACACCCCGCCAAGGACGTTCCCGAACCGGCAGAAGACGCCTCGACGGAGGAACCCCTCGCGGAGGAACCGCCGTCGCCGCAGACCGGGCACACCCTGAGCGATTCTCCCGCGGAGCAGCCGCAAGGCCCCACCAGCCTGGAGGAGCACCGCGCAACGGTCTGGCAGGAGGTGGCCGTCCTGCGCGACGTGGAGGAACTGCCGCCCGCCCAGCAGCGCAAGCTCGTCGCCTCGGCCCGGGGCAAGTTGCGAAAATGGTATCGCCCCATGATGGTCGAGCCGCCCGACCCGGACGACCCGCAATGGATCACGGTCCTGGTGTGGGATTTCATGCCCGAGGAGGATTTCGAGACGGCGGCGGAGAACTGGCGGCGGACCGCCCGGCAGGAAAACCTCCCGTTCCCCGAAGAAATCACGCGCCGGGAGCTGATGACGTTCATCGGAAACGTCACCTCCGGCGAATTGCAGTCACCGGCCACCCAGCCGGCGAGTCCCCCGACAACACCCAAGGACAAAGGAAAGACAAAATGACCGATGCGCTGTTTGACGTGACGGATAAGTGCGTCGCCATTACCGGCGGCGCGGGCATTCTCTGTGGAACGATGGCCAGGGCCCTGGCCGAACGCGGCGCGAAGGTGGCCGTCATCGACTTCAACCTCGCCGGCGCCCGGGAAATCTGCAAAGAAATCGAATCCGCCGGCGGCATCGCCGTTCCCGTCGAGTGCAACGTGCTTCAGAAGGAGTTCGTGGAATCCGCCTTCCAGTGCGCCGTGGAGACGTTCGGAAAAATCGACGTACTCATCAACGGCGCCGGCGGGAACAAGAAAGAGGCCACCTGCGCCCCGCCGACGGAATTTTTCGACCTGCCCGCCGACGCGATCCGATGGGTCTTCGACCTGAACTGCCTCGGTACGATCCTGCCTTCCCAGGTGTTCGGAAAACACTTCGCCCAGCAGGGCAAGGGTGTGATCATCAACGTTTCGTCGATGGCGGCGCTGCGCCCGTTGACCAACGTGGTGGGCTACGGGGCCGCCAAGGCCGCCGTCAGCAACTTTACCCAGTGGCTGGCCGTCTACATGAACCAGCGCCACTCGAAAGACGTTCGCGTCAACGCCGTCGCCCCGGGCTTCTTCCTGACGGAGCAGAATCGCTTCCTGCTGACCAACCAGGACGGCTCCATGACGCCGCGAGGCAAGCTGATTATCGACCACACGCCTATGGGCCGTTACGGCGACCCGGAAGAACTCGTCGGAACGCTGGTGTGGTTAATCAGCGACGCGGCCAGGTTCGTCAACGGCGTGGTTGTGCCCGTGGACGGCGGATTCGCCGCCTTTTCCGGCGTGTAATCCAAACACACAAAGTAAATGCGCGACAGCGCACCTCCCCTTAGGGACCCCTTAGCAGCCTGTTTAGAAAGTGTCGCGGGCCTCTTTGTTCTGCTTTGCATAGCGCTTCGCAGAGCAAAGAGGCCCGCGACACAAAATATAACTTCCTAAACGGGCTGTTAGGGGGGCTCCGCCGCGTCAAGTTAATCGAGGCCGTTCAGAAATTCCCGTTTTGTTCTTTCTTTTCTTCGGCCCGAAGGGCCGGTAAGCGTCTAGCCGGGGGTGAGCGAAGCGAACCCCCGGAAACGAGTTCTTTTTTTAAAAGAATTTGAGTCCCAACGGGACGACAGCGAGTTTGATAAGAAAGAGTCGTTGCTGTCGCCCCGTTGGGGCTCTAAAAAAATAAACCTTTTTCCGGGGGTTCGCTTCGCTCACCCCCGGCCAAATGCTTTCTGTCCCTT
>JAFGEJ010000156.1 GCA_016931655.1 Phycisphaerae bacterium | reverse complement strand
TTGCCCCGCCAGCCATGCCGACCCGCTTGTCTATTGCGCCAAACGCCCCCATTCATCAAAATTCAATCCATTATGGGATGATTGTGTATCCGTGGAATCCGTGGATGATTTCTTGATCTTCGAAGGGGCGATAGACAGGCCGGACGCCTGTGGCGTCTTATTTCGCGTTCATCCAGTTGTCGCCCACGCCCACGTCCACCTTCAACGGGACGGCCAGTTCGATCGCGCCGGCCATTTTCTCGACGATCATCGCCCGCTCCGATTCCACCTGGCCGGCGGGGATTTCAAATACCAGTTCGTCATGAATCTGCAGGAGCATCTTCGAGGGCCGGGCCTCGGCGGCGATGGTTTCGGCGATGTTCACCATCGCCTGTTTGATCAGGTCAGCCGCCGAGCCTTGCACGACGGAATTGATCGCCAGGCGTTCGGCGGCGGACCGCTCCTGCGGATTGGCCGCGTCGATGCCGGGGATTTTTCTCCGCCGGCCGAAGATCGTCTCGACGTATCCGGCGTTTTTCGCCTGCTCGACGCAGGATTTTAAAAATACGTCGATTTTCGGGAATCGGCCCCGGTATTTGCGAATAAAGGCGCTCGCCTCGGTTCGCCCGATGCCCAGCGTCCTGGCCAGGCCGAAACCCGTCTGCCCGTAGATAATGCCGAAGTTCACCGTCTTGGCCCGCGCCCGCTGATCGGGCGTGACGTCCTGAAGCGGCACGCCGAAAACCTCCGCCGCGACGATGCGGTGAATGTCCTGGTCGGCCTGGAAGGCCGCCGTTAAGGTTTCGTCGCGGCAGAAGTGGGCGAGCATCCGCAGTTCCACCTGCGAATAGTCCGCCGAGAGCAGCAGACAGCCCTCCTCGGCGACGAAGGCCGAGCGAATCCGCCGGCCCTGCTCGGTGCGGATCGGAATGTTCTGAAGGTTCGGGTCGCTGCTGCTCAGTCGGCCGGTGGCGGTGGCGGCTTGGTGAAACGACGTGTGCACCCGCCCCGTCGTCGGGTGAATGCACTCGCCGAGGGACTTGAGATACGTGCTGATGAGCTTCGTGAGTCGGCGGTAGTCCAGCACGAGGGCCGGGATGGGCGAGTCGCACATGCTCGCAAGTTCTTCCAGCACCCCCGAATCCGTACTCGGGCCGGTCTTGGTCTTTTTCAGGACGGGCAGTTGAAGGTCCGTGAACAGCACCTCGCCGAGTTGTTTGGGCGAGTCGGGATTAAAAGGTCGGCCGGCGAATTGGAGAATCTGCTCGCGCAGGGCGTCGGCCTCCTTCGAGAGGTCCACTTCCATCCGCTTGAGCGTCTCCGGCTCGACGCGCACGCCTGTTTCCTCCATGTCCGCCAGAACGGGCATGAGGGGCATTTCCTGCTTTTCGAACGGTTCGAGAAGTCCCTCGGCCTGCAGCATGGGCCTGAGCACGTCGGCCAGGCGCAAGGCCACGTCCGCGTCTTCCGCGGCGTAAGGGGCGACGATCTCCGTCGGTACGTTGTCCATCGTCACGGCGTTTCGCCCCCGGCCGATCACGTCGCCGATGGGAATACAGTGATGGTTTATGAAATCCATCGACACGGCGTCGAGCTTGTACGTCGCGCGGGACGAATCCAGCACGTGCGCGGCGATCATCGTGTCGAACATCGGCCCGGCGAGCGGAAACCCGGCCCCGCGAAGCACGATGCGGTCGTACTTCAGATTGTGCCCGATCTTTTCAATCCACTCGTCGGCGAGGAATTTTTCCAGTTTCCCCCGCACGTAGTCCACGTCGAGCGTTTCGGCGCCCAGCGGCCCGCGCACGGGGATGTACACGCCGTGCCCCGGCCGCCAGGCGAGCGAAATCCCCACCAGCGAGGCCCACATCGGCCGCACATCCGTCGTTTCGGTATCGACGGCCAGCCGCTTCACGTCCGTCAGCTCCGCCAGCACCGCGTCGAGCTTTTCCGGCGTGTCGATGAGCTGGTAGTCGAAATCCGCGGCGACGGTGGTTTGAGAAGGTTTTTCTCCCGCAACAACACTTGTTTTATTACTTATATCTGCCTGTAGCTTGCTGCTCGGCGTTGTTTCTTCTTTTTCCCCTGAATCGGGCAAGCGGTCCAGAAGTCGGTTGAAACCGAGTTCCTCGAATAGAGGACGCAGTTTGGCGTAATGCAGTTTGTCGGAGGACAGGTTCGCCAGCGTCACGTCGATCGGCACGTCGCGCCGGAGCGTGACGAGTTGCCGGGAGATGTTCACCTTTTCGGCGGCGGCTTTGAGATTTTCACGGAGTTTGGGCGTCTGTTCGTCGGCGGCCGCCAGGACGGCCTCGGCTGAGCCGTATTTGGCGATAAGTTTCGCCGCCGTTTTCGGGCCGACGCCCGGTACGCCCGGAATATTGTCCGTACTGTCGCCCATGAGGGTCTGGACCTCGACGGCCTTGTCGGGACGATAACCCTTGGCCGATTCGATGGCGGCCGCGTCGAGAATCTCGTCCTTCATCGGGTCGTAGAGCACCACGTGCGGGCCGACGAGCTGGTCGAGGTCCTTGTCCCGGCTGACGAGCACCACCCGCAAGTCCTCCGAGCCGAAGCGTTCCGCCAGCGTCGCCAGCACGTCGTCGGCTTCGTGCCCTTCCGAGCGGAGCAGGGGAATGCCCAACGCCTCGACGATCTGGAAGATGCGTTTTTCCTGCGGGAGAAAACCCTCCGGCAGGGGCGGGCGGTGGGCCTTGTATTCCGGGTAAAGGGCCGTGCGCTGCAATTCCGCTTTCGGGCCGTCGACGGCCATTCCGACGTAATCGGGCTTCCGGGCGGCCAGGAAACTCAACAATATATTTGTGAAGACAAATGTTCCCCACGTGGGTTCACCAGTGGGGCTGGTCATACTTTGAGGACGCAAAGCGTGATACGCCCGGAAAATCTGCGAGTGCCCGTCGATGAGGTATAGCGTCTCGGCCATGTCGAACACGGTAACGCACCCGGGGCCGGGATGCAAGGCGGCGGCAGGGGGATCAGTGATTGAAATGCCTTACGCCGGTGTTCGGAAGTAGTTTTGCTCTTTGTCCGCGGGATTGCAGCGAATCGTTTTGCAATGGGATATTTTTACGATTTTGCGCCCACTGGTTAGGACTGACGTGCATGCACTGGCGGAAGACGCGGTGGAATTGCGCGTAACTGCCGAACCCGGCCTTGAGCGCGAGATGAAGCATCGTTTCATCGGGCGATGCCTCCGCCATCGCCAGGAAACGCCGGATACGTTCCTGATTGCGAAACTGGGAAAGCGGCAAGCCGACCTGCCGCAGAAACAGCCGGCTGAGGTACGTCGGCGATACGCCGATCGCATCCGCAAGCTCAACAACGCTGTGGGGGGGATTGTCCCCCCGGAGCAGTCGAATGGCTTTATCGACGGCTGGGTGTAACGCTGTGGCCGACTCCACGGCCTGGGCGTTTTCAAATAGGTCCCAGGTTTTCAAAAGCAGATGGCCCACACCGGCATTAAAGGTGGCTGGATCGGTTTCTTCCGCAATGAGAGCCAACAGCCGCGAGAGTTTTTCCGCGGAGGACGGCGAGAGGAGACGGCAGAAATTGCCCGGCGGGTTCATTTTTCGAAGTACACGACGGGAATCCGAATGACACAGATTGCGAACCAGCCGTGTCCGGAAGACCACCACCCACATGACGAAGTCCTCCGAAAAATCAACCAGCACGTGCTCCTGCCGGGGAAACAGCCAGATGATCGCATGCGGGGATAATTCATGGCGGCGACCCTCGATTATATAAGCCCCGCAGCCCTCGATGACAAGGTTGAATTCCAATCCCGCATGCTGATGCGAATGGCGATGATGGGACAATTGACGAACAAAGGAAATGTAACCATCGCTGGATTGGGGAAATTTCACATTTTCCTTCATGACACATAATGATAACTCATTTCGCACCAATTGAGAAGCCTAAATTACTCTCGAAGCGTACAGTAGGGTTATATGAACAATTCACACAATCCGATTTTTGAGAATTTAACGGCGTGGTGGAATCATCAGGATATCGGCAGGGCGCTCGTCAGGGCACATTACCCTATTCCGGGGCGTAGTAACGCCAAGAAGATAAACATGAATTCGTACTGGCCGTCCCCCGATGGCGAACCGGACATAGACGGTCTTGTTCAGGCACAGGTACATGGCGTCAGACACGGAACGCTGAATCCGATTTGCGAAGCCTTACTGGAAACATTATCCCATAACTATGGCCGTCGCGGTACGCCGATGAATATGTCATGGTATCTTGGGGGAACCGTAAAATATACCGAAGCCTCCGTATGGATCGATCCGTTTGTCCAGGATTGGAAAAATTACGAAGTAAAATTTGACCCGAATAATCGTTGGGTGCAATTGAGCAAGCGTTTGATGGACGCACAGGGAAAGTTCACAAACGGACGGGAACTGGTATGGCTGCCGGACCTGGGGGATGCGTTGACCTGTTTCAGTCTGATGCGCGGGGCGGAACAGTTATTACTGGATCTTATCGATGAGCCTGATGTCATCAGTAATAAAATACGGGATTTTGCGCAGGCATTTATTGCGGCACATTCTTATTTTCACGAGAGTTATCGCCAATATTGGCCGGGAGATGCAAGTTGTTTGATTTGGGCGCCGGATAAAACGTATATGTGCCAATGTGATTTTTCCGTCATGCTTTCACCGGACATGTTCCGGCAGTTTGTCATTCCGGAATTAGATGCTATAAGCCGGTATTTAAAATATATGGTATGGCATTTAGATGGATATGAGGAAGTTCGCCATCTTCCGGCTCTCCTGGAATTACCGTATATTCAAGCCATACAAATTCAGCCGGGCGCAAACCGTCCACCGGCCAGCAGCGAAGTATGGATGCCTGTTTGCAAAAAATGTCAGGAAGCCGGCAAGTCACTATTTGTGTATGCCAACTCACCCGAAGAGTTTGAGCATCTTGCAAAGCATCTTGACCACGCCGGCTTAATGATCAGCTGCAATTATATACTGAAAGACGAAGCCGACGCGGAATGGCACATGTCGAAGATCGCGGCATCATAAGTTTCCACCGAGAACAATCGCAAGTTCCTTTGCTTCGCTCAAAGATGAAAGCCGTCAGTGGTTGAAGTGTCGTGCGCCGGTGAAGATCATCGCCAGGCCGAGCTTGTCGGCGTAGGCGATCACGTCTTCGTCCTTCTTTCCGCCGCCGGGTTCGATGACGGCGGAGGCGCCGGCGTCTTTCGCCCAGTCGAGACTGTCGGGGAAGGGGAAGAAGGCGTCGCTGGCGAGCGCACACCCGGCCGGATCGACTTTGCCCCCGCCGCCGTATTGCTTGGCGATCTGGCCGGCGAGAAAGGCGGAGTTCACGCGACTCATCTGCCCGGCGCCGGCGCCCAGCAGCGTGCGGTCTTTGGCCAGCACAATCGCGTTGGACTTCACGTGCTTGCAGACCAGCCAGGCGAATTTCAGGTCGGCCAATTCCCGCTCGGAAGGCTGGCGCTTCGTGACGACCTTCCAGTCATCGGTGTTCAGGCCCAGCAAGTCTCGATCCTGAACTAACATTCCTCCCACGCAGTATTTCAAAAACTTTTCTTTATTCCGTTTGCCGTCGAAGTCGCCGACCTCCAGCAGCCGCACGTCCTGGCCCCAGCCCTTCCGGGCCTGGATGATCTCGATCGCGCCAGGCTCAAAGCTCGGTGCGATGACGATCTCGGCAAAGAATCCGCCGGCGCCGGCGTCTTTGCCCCAGCGCTGGTAGGTTTCGGTGATGGCGGTCGCGAGGTCCTTCGTGACGGGGCGATTGACCGCGACAATGCCGCCCATGCAGGCGTTCACGTCGCCGTAGTAGGCCTTGCGATACGCCTCGACAAGGTCGGCGTCGACCGCGCAGCCGGCGGGGTTGGCGTGTTTGATGATCGCAATCGCGGGATCGTCGAATTCCTTCACGAGTTCCAGCGCACCGTTGGCGTCGAAATAGTTGTTGTAGCTGATGGGCTTACCGCCCAGCAGCCTGGCCCGGCCCATGCAGGGTTCGTTGGCCGCTTCGGAGGAAACGTAAAACGCGCCGGCCTGGTGCGGGTTCTCACCGTAACGCAGTTCCTGGGCCTTGGTGTAGCTGAACGTCATCCGCTCGGGGAATTTCTCGTCGAGCTGTTCGGCGAGATACGTGCTGATGGCGGTGTCATACTGGGCGGTCAGGCTGAACGCCCGGCGGGCGAATTTTTGTCGCAGGGCGAAGCTTGTCTCGCCGTTGTTGGCCTTCAATTCACCGAGCAGTTCATCGTACTGCGATGTTTCGGTCACGATGGTGACGAACTTGTGGTTTTTGGCGGCCGAGCGGACCATCGTAGGCCCGCCGATATCGATCATCTCGACGGCCTCGGCGAGCGTTGTGCCTTCTTTGGCAATTACGTCGGTAAAGGGATACAGTGACACGACGACCAGGTCCAGCGGCTCCAGGCCGTACTTTTCGATGTCCGCCTGGTGCTCCGGATCGTCGCGCAGGGCGAGGATCGCGCCGTGGACCTTCGGGTGCAGCGTTACGACGCGATGCCCCAGCATTTCCGGGAAGCCCGTCCATTCCTGGACGTATCGAACGGGGACGCCGGCTTTTTCCAGGGTCCTGGCCGTCCCGCCGGAGGAAATAATCTCCACGCCCATTTCGGAAAGGGCCTTGGCGAAATCCGCAATCCCCGTCTTGTCAAATACGCTGATCAGCGCCCGCTTGATCTTCACCGAATCCATCACTTTGCTTCCTTCCTTGAAAATGAACCTTTTATACGCATACGGAAATCATCCACGGATTTCACGGATAAAATATGGATTACACGGAAGAATCCATAACAATCCGTGGAATCGTTTTGAAATCGGTGAAACCTGTCCCTCAGGGATCCGTGGATAATTATTTTTTTGATTCGGGCCTTGTATTATTTCGTCAGCATTTCGGCGGTCAGTCGCCCGGCCTTGGCGGGGCGGAGGCAGAAGACCTGCCCGGCCCGCGTGGCGGTGTAGATCGCCGGTGCTGTGGTATTGTCGGCGTAGAAATCGAATCCGCCCAGCGGCACGACGACGCTGGTTTTGCCCGTGATTTCATTGACGAGGCGCAGATTTTTCTTCGCGTCGAGCACGTATACCACGCCGTCCAGAATCGCCAGGACCCGCCGCCCGGCGGGCAGTTTCCAGCGAACATCCCCATTGGTCACGTTTATCGCGTACAGGCCGTCACGCCGGATGTACTGGAAGAGGGTTTTTTCGCCCATTTGCATGGGTCCGCCGACGGCGCCCTTCACGACAACGGCCGGCCAGAGCGTTTTTCCGTCGTGGGGGTAAAAGGCGTAGATGCGATGATCGTTGCAGGCCAGGAACAGCCCGCGTGCGTTGACGAGACATTTTTCAGTAATCGAGCCGTCGAACGTCCGCTCCCAGCGTTTTTTGCCGTAGTTGTCCACGTCGGCGCAACGGAACAGGCCGTCCAGCGTGCCCATGAAAATGCGCCGTTCGTAATACGCCATCGGCGTCGAGACGTTCTGCCCAAGGTGTTCTTTCCAGACCACCACGTTGGGCAGGAGTTTCATGGCGCAGTAATTCCGCTCGCCCGTACCGACGTAAAATGAAGTTCCGTCGCTGACGCCGGCGTCGTCGGCGACCAGGCCGTCGAAACGGACGTCGCGGTAGATACGGCCGGTTTTGCGGTCCACGACCATCAGGTGCGTCATGCTGTTGACGAGTGCGGCGTCAAAGGTGTCGAAGTCGGCCTCTGTCTTCGGCGTGGAAATGTCGTCCACGCCGCCGATGCGCTCGGGCAGGCGCATGTCCGGCACGTGGGTAGGCTCGAAAATTCGTTCGTGATGATTCCCGACGCGTACGAACCATTTGGGGTTTCCGACGGCGGCGTCGACGGCCCGCAGGCAGTCGTCGTTCGTGACGAGATACAGATTTTCGTCTTTCAGGTACATTTTCACGGCGCGTTCGCCGCCGGCGAGAGTCAGTTCCCGCTTCCAGTAATACTGCAAACCCGCCGGGGCGAGATCCCGCTCCCGCGGATGCGCCGAAACGACCGGCCGGGCCGAGACGCCCGCGGCGCCTTCCGCGAAGGCAACGGACAATATCGCCGTCGCCGACACCGATAAAACCACCGTCACAATTACCCTCGGGCGAAAAAACCGCTTTGTCATGGGACAACTCCTCTGAAAATCATCCACGGATTACACGGAAAAGAAAATGGATTTCACGGATTTTTTCATGATGATTTTCCGTGTAATCCGGTTTTTTCGGTGAAATCCGTGGAAAATTTCCTGACAACCTTTTTATGGTTCCATTTTGACGTACTCGCTCAGGTCGATTCCGTGTTGGGTCTCGAAAGCGCGCAGGCGCACGATTCGTTCCAGGTCTTCCTCGATCCGATGCGCGAGTTTGAAGATAAAAGGCCGACCCGCCAGGCGCGCCCGCAGGTCCGCGACCATCTCATCCCAGTTGCCTTCGTACAATTCGCGCTTCAGGATCACCAGCATGCGTTCTTCGCCGGCCAGTGCATTGACAAACCATTGCACGTCTCGGCCGGCTTCGTCCGTATCGGGCGTCACGGAAAAACCTCCGGCAGAGTACCCAACGTCATGGACATACAACCGCGCCGCGAGGTCAAACTCTAGTCGACCTCGCCGCCCTTTGCAACCGATTTGTCCCGGTGAGGCGAACCAGTGAGCGACCGGATTTTCTGGCAGACAGTTTGAGCGGGAATTCCTGGGGAAAATGCCCCTTACCCGTTCTTTGCTTTCAGCCGTCA
>JAFGEJ010000155.1 GCA_016931655.1 Phycisphaerae bacterium | reverse complement strand
CTTCTGATCGAACTCGCTGTCGTCCCGTTGGGACTCAATTTTTTAAAAACCCGTTTCCGGGGGTTCGCTTCGCTCACCCCCGGCCAGACGCTCCTCGACCCTTCGGGTCGAAGCGAAGAAAAAACAACACGGGAATTTCTGGATGGCCTCAGATAGATTCTAAGTCTATTCCAGACGGTCGATGACGTTGTCTCCGACGCGGGGAGGGAGGATCTGGCGGGTGAAGGTGCAGGCGGATTCTTTTTGGGCCGTCTGCTCGACGCGGAGGTATCCGATGAATTTGTCGTCGCGGTAGACGATCAGCCGCATGCCGTCCTCGACGCCGTTGTTTTTTCCGGCGTCGATCATGACCATCAGGCCCTTGATCGCGGTGATATTTCCGGTGACGGCCTGGCTGGCGGGCGCGGCGGCCGGCGAAAGTTCCCTTACCGGCGCGGCCGACGTTTCCACCGGCGCGGGCTTCGCGGCGGCTGCGGGGGCGGGTTCCGCCGGCGGCGCGGCGGCGGCGACGGCCGGTGCGGATGCAATTTCACTTACCGCCGGTTCGGCCTTCCGGGCCGAGCCGGCCGGTTCGCTCGGCTGGGAGGCCAATTGCTCCTTCAGCAGGCGGATTTCGTACTCCCGCCTGGCAAGTTGATCCCGTAATGCGCCGAGGCGCTTTTGCGCTTCGGCGAGGTTCAGTTCCCGCGTCGCTAATTCCTTTCGCATTCGCCGGTCGATTTGGGCGATCTGTTCGGCGTGCTCGGCTTGTATGTGGTCCAGCTTTTCCCCCCGCGCCTGGAGTTTCCTGATCTGGTCGGCCTGGGCGACGACCATGTGGGAAAGCCTGCGATTGAGCTTTTCAAGTTTTTCGTTCTGCTCCGTCTCTTCGCCCAGTTTCAGGAGCACCTTCTCCCGTGCGTTCGGCGCGTCGAGTCGGGCCAGTTGCAGTTGCAGGCGGAGTTTTTCGTTGCCGCGGCGGAGGCGGGTGATTTCCCGCAGGAGGTCCACGGGATCTTTCGGAACGGATCGGCTGGCTTCCACCGGCGCGGTGGTGGAATGGGTCTTGTTTCGCGGCGTTGCTTTGGCGGCTGGCCCGAAGCGCTCCTTCAGTTCCACCAGTTCGCGGCGTTGGATTTCCTGTACGATCGTGGCGCGTTGAAGGTTGTCCTGGAGGGATCGGCCGGTGTCTCGGCTGTCCACCAGCGCACGCGTCAGGCGCTCGTTCTGCTCCTGAAGATCGTCGAGCTTCATTTGCAGTTTCAGACTCTCCTGCCGCAGGTCGTCGAACAACTGATACTGTTCCCGCGTCAGCCTGACGTTTTGCGGATCGGGCGTTGGATTCCCTTCCGCCGATTCGTCCCGCGGCGGGTCGGAAGGCTTGTGGATGGGCACGGGGCCGGCCTGCGGCGTCGCGGCGGCGGCGGGCGAGGCAGCCGGGGCGGTGGAAGGTGCAGTCGTCGCGCCGGCCGGCGGAGGGGCGGCCTGGCCCGGCTTGTGATTCACGGGGCGGACCGTTGCGGCGCCGTCCTTGCCGGCCTGGAGGGATGGGTCTTCCTCGCATCCGGCGGCGCATACACACACCACACCCCCCAGCAGCAGCAGGATGCACTTTTTTTGCAGCATAACCCGGCCTGATTCCTGGCGAAGAATCAAGTGGGTATTCTCCACGATTTCCCCCGAAATTGCAAGCATTTCGACGTGGCACCTTCAAGCGAGTTTTTTCTTAAAAACGAGCTTGTGGGTGCCGCGACTCCCCACGGCACCCACAAGAAACGACGTTCTCTTCGAGCCCGTCGTTTCTTGAAGGTGCCACTGTATTGTAACTATTTTTCAGCCACACTCAGGCCGTTTGGTATCGGGGAATATTTCGTGGAACCATTTACCGTTTTGCGCGTCGAAGGGGTTGTGGCTGTTGGACGCCAATACAAGGAGAACAACGATGAAACGCAAAACGGCAATGCGAACGGCGGCGATGGCGGCGTGTTTGGGATTGGCTTTGATCCCGGCCGGCGCGAAGACCCAAAACGCCCCCCAGCCGGTGGTGGAAGTGGCGTTTGTACTCGATACGACCGGTTCGATGAGCGGCCTGATCGAAGGGGCCAAGAAAAAAATCTGGAGTATCGCCAACCAGACGCTGCTCGGCGAGCCGAGGCCTAAGGTCCGAATGGCTTTGGTGGGATATCGTGACAAGGGCGACGAATACGTCACGAAGGTCTTCCCCCTGACGGACAATATCGACGAGGTGTACGAGAACCTGACGGCCTTCCGCGCCGACGGCGGCGGCGACGGCCCGGAAAACGTTAACCAGGCCCTGCACGACGCGATTCACAAACTCGGCTGGTCGAAGGACCGCCGGACGCTCAAAATCATTTATCTCGTGGGCGATTTTCCGCCGCACAACGAATACCAGGACGTGCCGACCTACGACAAACTTGCCAAACAGGCCATCGAGAGCGGCATCTACGTCAACACGATTCTCTGCGGCGGCAACCCGGACGCGCGGAAGGTCTGGCAGGAGATCGCCCGCATGGCCGAGGGCAACTACTTTGCCATTGCCCAGGACGGCGGAATGCAGGAAATCGCCACGCCCTATGACGAGGACCTGGCGAAGCTGAATACGGAGCTGATTGGGACGGTGGTCGTCTACGGCGACGCGAAGGCCCAGAGGGAAGCAGGGGAACGAAACGAATCCGTCGCCGCCTCGATGGCCAAGCCGACCATGGCCCCAGCCTCGGCGGAGCGGGCTTCCTTTGCCTCCAAAACCGGACAGGCCGGCAGCGGCGACCTGCTCCGGGCGGTGGAGCAGAAAAAAGTTTCCCTGCGGGACATGAAGGCCGACGAACTCCCGCCCGAAATGCGGAACCTCACTCCGCAGCAGCGAGAGGAATATATCCAAAAGCAGCAGGCCAAACGGGATACAATCAACGCAAAAATCAAAAAACTTTCCGAGAAGCGGTCGGTTTTCCTTCGCAAGGCCGTCGAGAGCAACTCCGGCGCAAAGGACGGCTTCGACGCGAAGGTTCTCGAGGCCCTGCGCGCCCAGGCCGCCAGGAAGGACATTACCTACAAATAATACCAAGGTTATACGTGTTTGCCCGGTGGGAATAGGCTGGTTTTCTCCCCCTCTGCCGTCTCCGGGGTTTCCCCCAGAGAGAGGGGGAGAATTATTTTTTTGGATATTTTTTGGACAGAATTTCCTTTAAGCCGATTCCGAACCTAAAATTAGATAGAGACGGGCGACAAGGGGAAATCCCTTGCGCCACAGGGGAAATCCTACCATAAGAAAGGTACGCCGATGCCGGACGACGTATCGACAACGGACGCGTCGCCACCTCGTATTTTACTGGTGGACGACGAGCCGGGAGTCCGCGGCCTGCTGCGGAACGTGCTGAAGGGGCGATACGAATGTGAGTGTATCGAGGCTCACGATGGAATCCAGGCCCAGGAGATTCTCCGCGCCGAAGACATCGACGTGGTGATCGTGGACCTGACCATGCCCCGCATGGACGGCATGAGCCTGTTGCGCTGGGCGAAGGAAGAGCGAAATTCCTCCGCCTGGATTATCTTATCCGGCGCCGGCGGATTCGACGACGCCCTGGAGGCGATTCACCTCGGGGCGTTCGACTATATCGCCAAGCCCATTCACAACGTGGACGAACTGGTCATTACCGTCCGCAACGCCGTCCGCCAGCGCCATCTGGAGATGGACCGCGAGCGGCTCATGGAGGACGTCGAGGAGCGGAATCTCCAACTGGCCGAGCAGGTCGTGCACCTGCAGGAGGCCTGCCGCATCCTGACCAACCAGCAGGAGACCATCGACGCGGACCTGCGCCGCGCGGAGCTGATCCAGCGGGCGCTGCTTCCGCTGACCGTTCCGGACGCCTCGCGGACGGCCGTCAACACGATCTACCGCCCCAGCCACATCGTCGGTGGGGACCTGTACGACCTGATCCCGCTTCCCAGCGGGCATCTGGCGGTGTACGTTGCCGACGCAGCCGGCCACGGCCTCAGCGCCGCGATGCTGGCGGTGCTGTTCAAACACCGCGTTGCATTGTGGGACGACCGCATCGAACAGCCCATTCCGCCGGAGCAGGTACTCCAGGCCGTCAATAACTGCCTGTGGGAGGAATGCAAGGCGCCGGGGCTGTTCGTTACGGCCATCTACGCCCTGGTGGAACCGGACGGGGAGCACGTCACGCTGGCCTCGGCGGGTCATCCGCCGGCGGTGCTCTGCCGCTCCGACGGCAGCTTCGAAATCCTCACCGCCGATTCGCCGGCCCTGGGGATCAACGAACAGGTCCGCTATTTCCAGAACGTGGTTTCCCTGGAGGACGGGGATCGTCTGCTGCTGTACACCGACGGCCTGTTCACCAGCCCCGATCCGCAGGAGGCCCTGACGCCCGAAATCGTGGCCAACCTGATCGTTTCGCATCCCGACGACAGCCGAACGACCCTGAATAGACTTCTCGCCGCCGCCGTCGACCGGCGACGCGGATACGGGCAGGAAGACGATATCACGATGGTCATGCTCGCCTTGGGCGAAGCGACGTCGGGGGTGGACAACGGCCTGTCGGAAGCGGAACCGCCCGAACCGCCGCCGGCCTCGGCGCCCGGGCTGCAAATCGGGCAAAACGAGCAGGGAACCGTGATCTGCCTCAACGGGCGAGGCTGCTGGACGCACTCGGCGGACTTCTACGAAGTCTGCCTCCAGGAACTCACCCCCGACCGAACCCTGACGGTCGATTTGTCCTATTGCGAATACCTTGACAGTACGTTCCTGGGAACCCTGCAGGAGCTGGCCGACCAGTCCGACCAGGAAAACATGCCCTTTTACTTGCAGCATGTACCTGACCTGGTGATGGACCTGTTGCGGGAGTTGGGCATGACGCGCGTGGTCGGGCGCATTCGCCGCGGCGACGGAAGCATACCGAAAGATCTCATGCCGGTTCTGTACGGCAATTTCTCCGACCGGGACCATCAGCATCGCGTGTTACACGCGCACGAGGCGCTGGCCGAGCTCAACGAAGACAACCGCCGGGAATTCGACCGCCTGATCGACATGCTCCGGCGGGAACTCGAACCCCACACGGTCCACACGGGGGAATAATCCCCCGCGCAAGAACGCCCCGTAGTTATTGCATGGTGGAGCACCTGCTCCACCATGTTAATACACTGCTATAAATTGACGTAACGCGGCGGAGCAGGTGCTCCGCCGCGCATTTACTTCAATTTCACGTAAAATAATTACCCCCCGGTCAGGAGCGTCAAGCTCTGGCCGTGGGTTTTGAGCAGTTCGCGGCGGAGTTGCTGGTGATGGGGGGCGGCGAGGTCCGGGTCTTCCTCGATCATCGCAAACGCGTCGCGCCGGGCGAGTCGCAGCAGCTCGAAATCCTCGATTAAATCCGCCACTTTCAGTTCCGGCAGGCCGTGCTGTTTCGTGCCGAAGAATTCGCCCGGCCCGCGGAGGCGCAAATCTTCCTCGGCAATTTTGAATCCGTCGGAAGTCTTCGTGAGAATGTCCATCCGCTGCTGGGCGATGGGATTGCCCGGGGAGGCCACGAGAATGCACGTCGCGTCGTCCCTGCCGCGCCCGATGCGCCCGCGAAGCTGGTGCAACTGCGCCAGGCCGAACCGCTCGGCGTGCATGACGACCATGACGTTGGCAGCCGTCACGTCCACGCCGACCTCGACCACCACCGACGCGACGAGCACCTTGATTTTCCCCTCGCGGAAGTCGCGCATGACGGCCTCCTTTTTGTCCGCGGGCATCTGCCCGTGCACGAGTCCCACGCCGAATTTCCCCAGCGCCCCGGCGGCGAGTTCCCTGTAGGCGTCCCGGGCGGCGGTCAGTTCCAGTTCCAGCGAGGGCGTCACGAGCGGATAAATGAAATACGCCTGCTGCCCGGCGGAGAGTTTTTTCGCGGCCAGGTCAATCACCTTCGGCAGATCCTTTTGCTTCACCAGGCGAGTTTCGGTTTTGCCCCGGCCGGGCGGCAGTTCGTCGATCGTCGAAACGTCCAGGTCGCCGAAAACCGTCAGCGCCAGCGTTCGCGGGATGGGGGTGGCCGTCATCACGAGATAATGCGGCGCGTAGCCCTTGCCGCGCAGGTGCGTCCTCTGCCGCACGCCGAATTTGTGCTGCTCATCGACAACCACCAGCGCCAGGTCGCGAAACTTCACCGTCTCGCCCAGCAGGGCGTGCGTGCCGACGATGACGTTCACCTCGCCGGCGGCCAGTTCCGCCAGCGTGCGATTGCGCTGCTTCGCGTTCTGCCCGCCGACGAGCAGGCGCGTCTCGACGCGCGAACCGTCGAGATAATCGCGGATTTTACGGTAATGCTGCGTGGCGAGGATTTCCGTCGGCGCCATGATCGCCGCCTGCTTGTGGTTCGCCACCGCCGTCAGGGCTGCGTACAGGGCAACGACGGTTTTGCCCGCGCCCACGTCGCCCTGGACGAGGCGGTTCATCGGGCGCGAGCGGCGCAGGTCGGCGACGATTTCTCCGACGGCGCGATCCTGGGCGGCCGTCAGCGCGAACGGAAATCTCACGCGGATGCGTTCGTCGATTTCCCGCGTGATTTTCAGCGCGTGGGCGGGGCGGTGTGTTTCCCGGCTGCGGAGAATCGCCACGCCCAACTGCATCAGGAAACATTCATCATACGCCAGCCTCCGCCGGGCGCGGGACCACTGTTCCTTGTCCTCAGGCCGGTGCATGGCCGCGACGGCTTCGGGGCGCGGCATCAGCCCGCGCCGGGCGAGATACGCCTTGTCAAACCAGGGGCGGATGAGGTTTTGCGCGTGCGGCAGGTTGGCCTTGATGATCGAGGCGATGATCCCGCTGGACAGTCCGCCGCCGGCGGGGTACACCGGCAGGAGTTCGTCGCGGTCCAGTCGCACGCCGCCGGAGTCGTAGATCACCTGGAAGGCGGGATTGACGAACTGCAGCAGATCGCGGTACGAGCCGACCTTTCCGCTGACGGCGATGAGCATATTCGGGCGGATGTGATTTCGCAGGTATCCGCCGTGGAACCACTTGACGGCGATCTCGGCCGTGCCGTCGTCGAGGATGCACTCGAAGTAGGGTTTGGAGCGGTAGCCGCGCTCGTAACATTCCAGAACCTGTCCGGCGACGGTGGCGTTTTCGTCGCCGTCCCGCAGGCTGGCGATCGGCTGGGTCTGCCTGCGCAGGTCGAAGCGGCGGGGGAAGTACAGCAGCAGGTCTTCGACGGTCTCGATGCCCAGCGCGGCAAGCTGCTCCGCGCGCCGCAGCCCGGCCCGCTTGACGTACTGCACGGGGGTTTCAAGGGTCAGTTCAGGCATCGGTTCTCATTTTCGTGATGGCGTTCCGTCCAGGGCGTGGGCGGCCTTGGCGCCGTCGGGGGCGCGCATGGGCAGTTCATTGCGGGGCGGTGTGCGCCGGCGGCGGATCGGCCCGGCCAGCAGCCGGAGCGTCCAGCCGGACACGCGGCGGAGGGTCTTGAGCAGGCCCCACATGCCCAGCGCCTGCATGCCCGCGTCGATGCCGCCCAGTCGATTGCCCGGTCGCAGCGCCCGGATCAGCCGCAGCGGATTGTAAAACCACGCGTAGGCCAGCAGGATGTTCAACTGCTTCCGCCACGGCTGGGGATGCAGCGACGCGCAGACGTGCACGCCCTCCATCATGTACGGCCTGAGCGTCCGCCCGCCCGCGCGGTCGAAGACCATGCCCGACGTGTACGTTTGCTCGAACAGTTTCGACCCCGGCGAGGGGGTGATCATCAGCACCTGCAGGCTCGACGCCCCGGCGCGTTGCAGCAGGTGTACCTGGTTGAGCAGGCCGACGGGCCGGCCGGGCGTCAGGAGCTTTTGCTCGTCGTGGTGCATCATCATCGGCATGGGCGCGATGCCGTGCTTCCGCAGCAGCGTGAACGCCCGGGCCGTCTTGTCGGGCGTCTGGCCTTTTTTGACCAGCAGGCCCGTCATGTCCTCCACGCCGATCCACAGGGCGCGGAAGCCGGCCCTTCGCACAAGCTCCAGGCGGCCCGCCTCGGCGGTCTTCAGCGTGTCGTGCACGGTCACTTCCGTGCCGATCCTCGCGTGTTTGCGCAGCGGTTTGCCGTCGATTTCGGTTTGCACCAATGCTTCGCAAATGTCGAGCGTTTTGGCGGGGTCGTTGAAAAAATTGTCGTCCGCGCCGAAGTAGAAGTGGATGCCGAATTCCTTCCGCAGCGAAACGATCTCCTCGGCGATACGTTGCCCGCTTTTGACGCGGTACATTCGCTGGTTGTACGCGGGGATGGGGCAATACGGACAGGCGAACTTGCAGCCGAGCGTCATCACGAGCGAAGCAATCGGGGTGTAGCGTCGCACTCGCTCAATCGGAAGCGGTTGGCTCGCGAGCGTTGGGTGATTCGAGGGCGCCTCGAGGACGCGGTAGGCCGGGGCGGGCATGGGCTGTTCATTGAGATCGAATACAAGGCGCTGGATGCCCGTGTCGATGAGTTCTTCCGGCGGGCCGTCGGGTTTGCCGCCGCGGGCGTACACCAGGCCGGGGATATCGTCCAGCCCGCCGGCGTCGCGCGTGCGGAGAAACGTTTTCCGCAGCGGCTCACCGTCGGCGCGTTCATGCAAGAGGCATTCGAGTGTTGCCAGCAGGACGTATTCTTCGCCCGTGACGGCCAGGTCCGCCGTCCAGGGGTCCGCGGGATTCGCGGAAGTTTGTGGAAAAACCGTCCAGGGTTCGTAGATGGTCTGAGGCCCGCCGACGATCACCAGGGGCCGGCGGTCGGGGGGAATCCGGCAGACGCCGCGCAGGAGCTGCACGAAGGGTTCATAATGCAGCCGCATCGCCGAAAGGAGGAACATATCCGGTATGCGCCCGTCGAGTTGCATCCGGGCCGGGTCGAAGTTGCGATTCCAGTGCTGCAGGACGATGCGGGTTTTCTGGAAGCCTGAATCGAGCAACGCCGCCGCCACCGCCCGCACGCCGGCAGGGACCATGCGAACGTCGGCGAAGACGAACGGCAGGATGCGCGTGCGATGATCGAACGAACAGGCGACGACCGTCGCCAGGTCGTGTTTCGGCGCAATGCGACGCAGGCGCGCGCGAATGTCCGTCAGTTCGCCCGCAGCCAGCCGTTGGTCTCCGGCGGTACGAGGGGGCAGTTCCATAAGGCTCCGATGGATGGCGTAAAACGTATTTTGCGAAGGAGACGATTACTTGGCCGGGATCCGGATCGTTTGTCCGACTTTCAGCGCGTTCATGTTCACGCCGGGGTTCAGCGTTTCGATTTCCTTCCAGCGATGGCCATTGCCCAGTTGCGTCGTGGCGATTTTCCAGTACGTATCGCCTTTCTGAACGACGTAGGTCCGGCCCTGGGCGGCCTCTGAAAGGGTGGGGGTGGTTTCGCCGCGGGGGTCGTCGTCCTCTGCCACGCCCTCGTCCACGGGGCGAATTTCCGTGAGCCTTGGTTTGTCGCTGGTGTACTCCGGTTCGGACGCGGGGGACATTTCAACCGGCTGGGCGGGCGGCTTGTTGCAGCCGGACAACATCACCAGGGTTCCGGCCAAAACCAGCAGGAGCATTATCGTATATCGCATGGTCGTCCTTTCGCGTGTAGTGTGCGTTGCAATGCGTGAATCAACACAGCCGGATATGATATCCCTCCAGGATCGAGGGTGTCAAGAAGCGGGGACTGGGGTGTGTTCGAGCAGTTGGGCGAGGATATCTTCGACGTTCACGCCGTCGGCCTGGGCGTCGAAATTCAGGATCAGGCGGTGGCGCAGGGCCGGGGGAACGGTGGCTCGCACGTCGTCGTTGGCGACGTTGCTTCTGCCGTCGCGGCAGGCGGCGACCTTGGCGGCCAGTAAAATCGCCTGCCCGCCGCGCGGACTGGCGCCGTAGCGCACGTAGGATTTCACCATCGGCGTCGCGGCTGGGTGGTCGGGATGCGTAGCCGCGACCAGCGCGGCAACATAGTTCCGCACGTGCGACGCGACGGGCAGCCGGCGGACGACGGCCTTCATGGCGTCAATGTCCTCCGCGCTGGCGACGGCCTGGACAACCGGTTCCTCCGCTCCCGTCGTGCGGGCGAGAATCTCCGAAAGCTCCTCCCGCGACGGCGAGGCAAGGACGATCTTCAAGGCAAACCGATCCAGCTGCGCTTCGGGTAAGGGGTACGTGCCCTCCATCTCGATGGGGTTCTGCGTCGCGAGGACCACGAAAGGACTCGGCAGGGCGTGCGTGTTGCGAGCGACCGAAACGGTGCGTTCCTGCATGGCTTCCAGCAGGGCCGACTGGGTTTTCGGCGTGGCGCGGTTGATTTCATCCGCGAGCACGACGTTGGCGAAGATCGGCCCGGGGGCGAAGGCGAAGGCCTTGCCGCCGTCGGGCGAGAGTTGCAGGATATCCGTTCCGGTGATGTCGGCCGGCATGAGATCGGGCGTGAACTGCACGCGGCTGAAGCTCAGGTTCAACGCCGCCGAGAGCGTGCGAACCAATTGCGTCTTGCCGATGCCCGGCACGCCCTCCAGCAGGGCGTGCGAACCGCTCAGCAGGCAGGCGAGCACCTCGTCGAGGATTTCATCCCGCGCGACGATTACCCGCCGGATCTGTTCCACGACGGCTTGGTAGGTTTTTTGGAATGCTTCGATGTCTTTGGCGAAATCGGTCATGGTGATTCAGAAAGAGTCCACGAATTTCATGAATAGTACGAAAAAGAAAAACATTACGTAAAGGATTTTGCCACAAAGGGCACAAAGAGCACAAAGGTAAAAAACATCAAAATCATTCTTTCTTCTTTGTGAACTTTGTGTCCTTTGTGGCGGTTTTGTTGTGTTATGTTTGGGCGGATTCCTTTTCGACAGACTGGCGGATGAGCGGTTTGATGGTCAGACCCTGCACGATGATGGAGAAGGCCACCACGAAGTACGTCATGGTCAGGATCATGGGACGGTTCAGGATTTGGTCCGGGGAGGCGTGATACTTCGCGATCTGTTCCGAGGCCGGGGGAACGCACAGCGCCATGGCGAAGGGCAGTCCGCCGCGCAGGCCTCCCCAGGTGAAAATCGCCAGCGTGTTGCGGTGGAATTTCCATTTCAGTCGCAGCAGGGAAAGCGGGACGATCAGGCTGCCCGCCCGCGCGAGCAGCACCACGGGAATCGCCAGCGCCCCGGCCAGCAGGCACGACGAACGTTCGGGAAGCCATTCGCCGCGGACGACCAGAATCTCCAGGCCGACCAGCACGAACAAAATCGCGTTGCCCACCTCGTCGATGACCTCCCAGAATTCATCCAGCGCCAGGCGGGACGGGGAATCCAGCCAGTTCTCGCGGTTGCCCACCATCACGCCGGCCACGACCATCGCCAGGGCTCCGGAGGCGTGCAGGGCGTTGGCCAGCAGGAATCCGCCGGAGGCGATGGTCAGCGTGATCAGTACGCCGACGCGCGCCTCGCCGGCCAGCCGGATCAGCCGGCTGCCCAGAAAACCGTACACCATCCCCAGACCGACGCCGCCGGCCGCCTCCAGAACGAACAGGCCGATCACACCCGGCACGCTGACGTTTTGCCCCGTCAGCAGGTGCACAACCACGAGGAACATCACCACGCCGACGCCGTCGTTAAACAGCGACTCGCCGGATACGTCGATCTCCAGGTCTTTTGGCGCGCCGACCTGCTTGAGGATCGCCAGCACGGCGATAGGATCCGTCGGGGAGATCAGCGCCCCGAACAGCAGGCAGTGCAGAAAGTTCAGTCCCAGTCCGAAGACGTTGCTCAGCGCGTGCAAGGCGAAGGCGACGATGAAGGCCGTGCCCACCACGCCGGCCAGGGCAAACACACCGATGGGCCAGCCCCGCTGCTTGAGCATGTTCATATCCACGTGCAGCGACCCGGAAAACAGCAGGAAGCCCAGCATGCAGTTCAGCACGAGTTCGTTGAACTGCAGGCCGTTCATCCAGTTGCGGGCGGTATCGGGAATGCGGGGATCGAACAGCCCCGCGACGACCACTCCCACCGCGACGGCCAGCCCGGCCAGCATCACGCCGATGGTCGGATGCAGGCGAAAGAATCGCTTGTTGATGAAGCTTACGACGGCTGTGATCGTGATGATGACGCCGATTCCCTGGTACACGGTCAGTTCCATCGCGGTTCTCCCGTTGTTGAGGATACCGGCAGGAGCATATCTTCGCGTCGGGGGAAAAGCAATCGGCGGCATTGACTCAGGCAGTATCGTGAGAGGCCGGATTTTTCCTGGGACAATGAAAAACCAGGAAAATCCGACACTGAGACACTGAGAAACAGAGAAGAATTTTTGTTGTTTCTCCTTTTTTCTCAGTTGCTCAGTTTCTCTGTGTCGTGTCTTTCTTACGCGTTGGAATCACCACCGCTCATTGCTGGGACCGGGAAAAAGACTGTTCGCGACGCGCGTCAAGAATCCAGCACGCCGGCGCGACGGAGGGTGTGGAGAAGAAGCCTCTCGAACGGCGCATCGGTGGGGGCGGGGATATACGTCGCCTGCCGGGCGCGGCAGGTGTGTTCGAGGGCGGAGCGGAATTCGCCCCAGGCGGCGGCGTAGCGTTCGCACAGGACGGCTGTGATGTCCATTGGCTCCGATCGGCCGGTTTCGGCGTGGCGCAGTTGCACGGCCCCGATGGGCGTCGGTGCGGCGTCCAGCGGGCTGAAGGCGTGCAGTACGACTACGTCCCGGCGGGTTGAATCCAGGCTCGCCAGGGCAGCCGGCAGGTCCGCCTCGGCGTCCAGAAGGTCGCTTACGAGAAAAACGGTTCCCACGTTTCGCGTGCGCCGGACGAAGTCGCGAACGCAGACGCCCAGGGCGGTTTGCCCTCGCGGATGTAGCGCAGCCAGCGAATCAAGAAAGGGCAGAAGCCTGGCCCGGTCGCGGGCGGAGCGGATTGCCCGGCCTGGGACTTCGGCGAAGGGTTGCACGACCACCCGTCGGCCGCCGCCGACGGCGACGTACGCCAACGCCGCCACGACGCGCCGGACGTGGTCGAACTTCCCCGGCCCGCCGGCTGCCATCGAAGCCGACGCGTCCAGCAGAATCGCCACGTCGCTTTCGCTGTGACGATGGAACAGCCGAACGAGCAGCTTTTCCATCCGCGCGAAATAAGGCCAATCGAGGAAGCGCACGTCGTCGCCGGGGGTATACGCGCGGTGGTCGGCGAATTCCAGTCCGTCGCCCAGGGTTCGCGAGAGTTGTCCGCCGGCCGGCGCACGATCCGCCAGCCGCTTGGCGATCAGGCGAAGAGATTCCAGGCGACGAAGAAACGCCGCGTCGAAATATGCTTTTGAAGACATTTAATTATGAATTATGAGTTCGGAATTATGAATTAAGAGGTTGGGAATCAGGATTTCCATTCATAGCTGAGGCCGTCCAGTAATTATCCTGTTGTTTTTTCTTCTTTTCGACCCGAAGGGTCGAGGAGCATCTGGCCGGGGGTGAGCGAAGCGAACCCCCGGCCAAATGCTTTCTGTCCCTTCGGGACGAGGAAAAAAACAAGATTTCGGGGAAACTCCATTCATGTTTTGGTTACCTGAATTTCTGGACGGCCTCATTCATAGCTCATAGCTCATAATTCATAGCTATTTTCTGTTCAGCACTTCCATTTCCCTGTGGGCCAGGGCCTCGGCGAGCTGTTCGGGCGTTTGGCATTCCAGAAAATGTTCGACCACGCCGGGATCGTCGAGCATGCGCACGAGCCTCGCGAGCACGTGGAGGTGCGTTCGGTCGTCTTTTCCGCAGACGAGGAAAAACAGCCGCGTCAGCGAACCGTCTTCCGACCCGAACGGCACGCCGGCCGGCGCCAGGCCGGCAATGACGAAGCTGGCGGCGATATCGTAGGGCAGGGGATGTCGCGGATGCGGAAAGGCCGCCCCCGGCAGCAGGGCGGTACTGCAAAGCTGTTCCCGTCCCTGCAGTTCGCCGAGCAGTTCCTCGCGGTTGTAGACCAGTTCCGCCGCGTCGGCCTGGTCCACCAGCGCCCGCAGGGCCGCGGCGCGGGTTTTGCCCTTCAGCGGGACGGCCAGGCCCGCGTCGGGAATCAGCGGACAGACGATGGGGCTTTCGGCGTCCACGCCGTGATGCTCGCTGACGCCTCGCTCGATCCCCGCCAGCTCGCGGCGGTTGAAATTGTGCATCTGCTGCCAGACCCAGTGGTCCACGTCCGCCCGGCGGAACTGAAATTTCTGTTCGCCGGTCTTTCGGCAGGGCATCTGTCCCCGCCCGGCGCGCTTGACGATCTCGCGCACGTCCATCGACAGGTATACCGCCACCTGCTGCTCGTCCATCTGCTCGTGAGGCATGTTTCCTTCCTCAATCGGAGGAGAAACCGCAAATCCGACTGGCCCGAACGTTTGACTTTTGCCGATTCCTAAGATACAGTCAAGACGAGAGATTGCAACGTTTTGTCCGGCGGAACGTTCCGCGATTTTAGGAGCGAACGGATGGTCAGAATATATCGAATGAATCTGACGCGTACCCTGTTTCCGGTAATGCTGATTGCCGTGGGCGTTGTGGCGCTGTTGCTGATCATTCTGATCCCGGTCCGGTCCGTCTGGTCCGAGGCCTTGCCCGCCGGCTCATGGCTTCACAGCGTGATTGAGATTCTGAACGTTCTTTTGTGGAGTCTGATCGCCGCGGGCGTGTCGCTGGCGGGGATGAGTTTCCTGGCCAACCGCCAGGCCGTCGAGCACGGCGTTTCGCACCTGGAGCGGATCGAATCGCTCCTGCAACAGCAGTTGAAGAACACGCAGGAGATGGTCAACATGGCCGGCCTGTCGGACCAGGCCAAGAGCCTGATCTTCCACGAGCGCGAAGTGGACGCCCTGCGCGAGAGCGTCAACGCGCTGTTGATGAAGCAGGACTACGTCGGGGCCGAGGCGATGATTTCCCGCGTGGAAAGCCGCCTGGGACTGACGGAGGTGGCCGAGACGCTGCGGTCGGAAATCGGACACACGCGGGACTCCACCTCGGACGACAAGGTGCTCGAGGCCGTCAACCGCGTGCGCGACGTGCTGAACGATCGGCACTGGGCGCGGGCCAAGCGCGACGCCGAACGACTCCTGGCGCTGTTTCCGAACCATCGCGTGGTGGCGGAACTGCCGAACGAAATCCGCCAGGCCTGGAATGCCTACAAGCGCCAACTGCTCAAGCAGTACGGCGAGGCCGTCCGCGTTAACGACGTCGAGCGGAGCATCGAACTGCTCAAGGAACTGGACAAGTACCTCACGCCGCAGGAAGGCGCCGCCCTTGCTGAGAGCGCCCGCGACGTGTTCAAGAAAAAGCTCCACAATCTCGGCGTGCAGTTTGCCATCGCCGTGGCGGACCAGAACTGGGCCTTCGCCGTCGCCACGGGCGAGGAGATCGTCGGGGAATATCCCAACAGCCGAATGGCCCGGGAGGTGCGGGAAAAACTCGACCTCCTGCGAGACTACGCCGCCGGTGTCCGCCAGCCGACCCCCAGCGCCATCGATCAGGCCGACTCCTCCTTCGTCTCGGAAACGCCGATCGAAACTCCCCCCGCCATCGGGGAATAAAACGACGTTATAGCCGGTAGTCAGTAGCCGGTAGTCAGTAGCCCGTGTATTTCGGCGTAACCATTGCTACCAAGGCACGCAATACCCGCACGGATTTTCCCCAAAAAATTCACAGGAAAATATCCGTGAAATGTTTCTATAATCCGTGTAATCCGTGGAGTATGTTTCGTTCACGGAAGAGTTCGCAATCACAGGAGTAGACCGATGGGAATGACGATTACCGAAGCGATCCTGGCGAAACACGCCAAACGGGCGAGCGTTTCGCCGGGCGAGAACGTCTGGTGCGACGTGGACGTGCTGATGACGCACGACGTCTGCGGGCCGGGAACGATCGGCGTGTTTGAGCAGGAATTCGGACGCGACGCGAAGGTCTGGGATCCCGCGAAGGTCGTGATCGTGCCGGACCACTACATCTTCACCGCCGATCCGAAGGCCCATCGCAACATCGCCCTTCTGCGTGACTTCGCGAAGCGCCAGGGGCTGCGGTATTTCTACGACGCCGATTTCGTGGACGCCGACGCGCCCGGTGTGCCCGCACCGTACGCCGACCCCGCCAAAACGAGCTATCGCGGCGTGTGTCACTCGGCCCTGCCGCAGAACGGCCACACGCGACCGGGCGAAATCCTGCTCGGCACGGACTCGCACACCTGCACGCACGGGGCGTTCGGCGAATTCGCCACGGGAATCGGAAACACCGAAGGCGGCTTCGTGATGGGAACGGGCAGGCTGTGGCTGCGCGTCCCACCGTCGATGAAATTCGTTTTCCACGGCCGGATGCCGGACTACCTGATGGGCAAGGACCTGATCCTGCACGTCATCGGCGAGATCGGTTTCGACGGCGCGACGTACCGGGCGATGGAATTTGCCGGCGAGGCGCTCGCGTCACTGAACATGGACGAGCGATGCACGATCTGCAACATGGCCATCGAGGCCGGCGGCAAGAACGGCGTGATCGAACCGGACGACGTGACGATTCAGTACGTTGAGCAGCGAAAGCAGTCGGACGCGCCGGGCTACGAAGTCGTTCGCTCCGCGCCGGACGCGAACTACGAGGCGGTATATGAATTCGACGCCTCGGCGCTGGAGCCGACGGTCGCCCAGCCGCACTGCCCGGACCGCCGGGCGAAGGCGAAGGACCTGGGTGACGTGAAGCTCGACCGGGCGTACATCGGCTCCTGCACGGGCGGCAAGACGGCGGACTTTCTCGCCGCGGCCCGCGTCCTGGCCGGCCGAACGGTCGCCGTCGAGACGTTCATCGTGCCGGCGACGACCGAAGTGGACATGGACCTGGACCGCTGCAAGGTAAACGGCAAGAGTCTGCGGGAAATTTTCCAGGACGCCGGCTGCAGGATCGGCCCGGCCAGTTGCGCCGCCTGCCTGGGCGGTCCGCAGGACACGTTCGGCCGCGCGAACGAACCGATCAACGTCGTCGCCACGACGAACCGCAACTTCCCCGGCCGTATGGGCCACAAGGAGGCGGGCGTCTACCTCGCCAGTCCCCTGACCGCGGCCGCCGGCGCCGTCGCCGGGCGCATCGCCGACCCAAGGGACTATCTTTCGTAGAAATACGCGGCGGAGCCTACCTATGGCATCCCTGCGGGACCTGCTCCGCCGCGTTAAATCAATTTCTGCTAGTGAATTGACATGGTGGAGCAGGTGCTCCACCATGCAACAATTCCGGCAGGCAGGTTCGTGGACATTTTTAAAGGGGTTGATGAGCCGATCACGCCGTAATGCCCGCGAGGTACAGGCCGGCGTAGACTTTCAGGTCGATCACGTTGCCTTCGGCGCGGCGTTTCTCCAGCCAGGCGCGTACTAAAGGGAGGGGCACTTCGTGAACGGTGATGTCCTCGGTGTGGTCGCCGCCGCCGTCGCCGGTTTTTCGCAGCCCGGTCGCCTTGAAGATGGAGAGCATTACGGAATTTGAGCCCGCCGACGGCGCGCCGGACGAAAGCAGTTCCATGCGATCCGCTTCGTAGCCGGTTTCCTCGTGCAGTTCGCGTTTTGCGCCCAGCAGGTGGTCTTCGTCGGCGAAGTCGGCCTTATCGCCGATCAGCCCGGCCGGGATTTCGATCACCCGGGCCTTTACGGGCACGCGATACTGCTCGATCAGCACCACCTTGCCGTCGTCGGTGATCGGGACGATCAGGACCACGCCCGTGAAATTCCTCGGCTGAATGTACTCCCAGTTTCCCTGGCGGACGAAAGTGAAATACTTCGCCTCCGCCAGGACGACCGGTTCTTCCGCTTCATTATGAGATTGCGTTGTCATGGTGGTTAATATATCCGTCGCAAAGGCAATGGAAAAGGGGCCGTTTGTCGCGTAGGAGGGGACAATTGAAATAATAACCAATCCTACTACCCCTGATCGGCCTGAGACCGAGTTAAACAGCGAGATGCAAAGAGTGCCGCTCGTGCTTCATAACGAAATACTTTGCAGAGTGGCAAGCAGGCAACTTCGATGGCGTGTTAATGATTTTCTTGGCCCCGGAGGGGCCAGGAGCGTTTGGCCGGGGGTGAGCGAAGCGAACCCCCGGAAGGCGGCAAAATAATATATAGCCCCAACGGGGCGACAGCGACTCTTCCTTCTTATCGAACTCGCTGTCGTCCCGTTGGGACTCAAATCAAAAAACCTGTTTCCGGGGGTTCGCTTCGCTCACCCCCGGCCAAACGATTTCTGTCCCTTCGGGACGAAGAAAAAATACGGAAGAAATTCAGGGAAATTCCATTTGAGAATTCTGAAAAACCTACCACAGAGGCACAGAGGTCACAGAGAACAACGTAATTTCTTATGATTTTCTCTGAGTTCTCTGTGT
>JAFGEJ010000154.1 GCA_016931655.1 Phycisphaerae bacterium | reverse complement strand
TCCTCAGTACCTCAGTGTCGCTCTTTCTTGCATGCCTGTCGGAATTTAAATCTGTTTCAAAGGCAGCCAGAAAAAAATGTCACTCACCCACAAAGGACACAAAGGTCACAAAGAAAAAAATTAGTTGCGTTTTAATTCTTTGTGCTCTTTGTGAACTTTGTGGCAAAAAAATCTTTTTGTATTTTTTTTCTTAAAAAACAATTCGTGCAATTTGTGTAATTCGTGGACTCGTTTTGAAACAGTCGAATGACGTGTGAAAGGAAGAGAGATGTTCTTCTGGTTATGGTTTACGCGATTCAGCCTGTCCCTGCGATACCGCGTTCGCGTTATCGGGCTGGAGGAAGTTCGCCGCAAGGGAACGAGGGGAATTTTGTTCCTGCCGAACCATCCCGCGCTGATTGACCCGGTGATTCTGCTCAGCCGGCTGTGGCCGGTGTTTCGCACGCGGGCACTGGCCGACAAGGACCAGATCGACCGCTTTCTCATCCGCCGCCTGGCGCGAAAGCTCAACGTATTGCCCATCGAGGAGTCGTTTCACGGCGCGTACGCGCCGGACGAAATTCAAAAGGCCCTGGGCGGCTGCACCGAGGCGCTGAAGAACGGCGAGAATCTGATTCTCTACCCTTCCGGGCACACGTATCGCGCGCGGCTGGAGGATCTGGGCGGCAACAGCGCCGTCGAGCGCATCGTAAAGGAATTGCCCGGTATTCGCGTGGTACTGGTTCGCACGCGCGGGCTGTGGGGCAGCCGTTTCAGTTGGGCGTCGGGTCGGGAACCGAGCGTCGGGCGGGCGCTGCGGTACGGCGTGAAGACACTGCTGGCGAGTTTTGGATTTTTCGCCCCACGCCGGGACGTGACGGTGGAACTGATCGAGCCAGGCGACCTGCCGCGCCGGGCGGACAAACACACGCTGAATCGCTACCTGGAGGATTTTTACAACGCCGACGCGCCCCGCAACACGTACGTTCCCTACACGCCCTGGGAGAAGGGCGCCACGCGCGTCGTGCCCGAACCGGCAAGGCCCGGCCTTGAGGGCGACCCATCTGCCGTTCCGGAAGCGACGCGAACGCTGGTGTACGAATTTCTCCGCGAGCGGACGGGCGTGGCGACCCTCGCTGACGCCGACCGCCTGGCCCACGACCTGGGCATGGACTCGATGGCGGGCATGGAACTGATGGCCTGGCTGCAGGCGGAGTTCGGGGCCTCGCCGAGCGATTTCAGCGCGCTTCGCACCGTCGGCGACGTGTGCCTGGCCGCTTGCGGAAAGGCCATATCAAGGCAGCCGGCGAAACTCACCCCGCCGCCGGCGACGTGGTTTTCTCGCGGAACCGCGCCGCGCCGCCCGGCGGGTCTGGCGGAGATGACCGTGCCGGAGGCCTTTCTCGCCCAGGCCCGCCGGGCGCCGGGAAACATCCTGCTGGCCGATCAGACCTCCGGCGCGCGGAGAAACCGCGAGTTGGTATTGGCCTGCCTGGTTTTGCAGGAGGCGCTGAAGAAGTTGCCCGGCGAGCGCCTGGGCGTGATGATGCCCGCTTCGCTGGGCGCCGCGACGCTGTACCTGGCTGTCTTGTTCGCGGGCAAAACGCCCGCGATGGTCAACTGGACGACAGGCCCGCGAAACATGCTGTCCTGCCTGGACGGCGTGGGCGTTCAGCGCGTTTTAACGTCCCGCCTGCTGGTCAAACGTCTGGAAGAGCAGGGGGTGGACTTCGACGCCGTCCGGTGGCGATTCGTATACGTGGAAGATATTCGGGCGGGGCTTACGCGCGGCGCGAAGATCAAAGCCTACCTTCGCAGCCGGGTCTGCTGGCGGCGCCTGGACGCCGCGGCGCGGCGCGCCCCGGACATCGCCGCGATTCTGTTCACCAGCGGTTCGGAAACCCAGCCCAAGGCCGTCCCGCTTACGCATCGGAACGTATTGCAGAACGTCTCGGACGTGTACGACTGCGTCACACTGCGCGAGACGGACGGCTTGCTGGGGATCTTGCCGCCGTTTCACTCGTTCGGCCTGACCACGTCGGTGATTCTGCCGCTGGTGACCGGGCTGCGGACGGCCTACTGGCCCAACCCCACCGACGGGGCGGCGATGGGGCAGATGATCGACGCCTACGGTGCAACGATTCTGGCCGGGACGCCGACGTTTCTGCACGGGATCGTGCGGGCCTCTTCGAGCCGGCAGCTTCGGACGCTTCGGCTGGTGGTCTCCGGGGCGGAGGCGTGCACCCCGCGCGTGTACGAGGCCCTGCGCGCCCGCTGCCCGCAGACCGTTGTGATGGAAGGCTACGGTGCGACGGAATGCTCGCCGATCATCAGCGTCAACCGCGAGTCGGACCCGCGCGACGGCACGATCGGGAAGATATTGCCCTCGTTCGAGTATGTTCTGGTGGACCCTGAGGCGGTGGGACAAGCCGTCGGGCCGGTGGAGCGGGGTCGGCCTGGGATGCTCCTGGTGCGCGGGCCTTGCGTGTTCGGCGGATATCTGAATCCCGACGCGCCCCAGCCGTTCGTGCCCTTTGACGGGCGCGAGTGGTATTGCACGGGGGACGTTATTTCCGAAGACACCGACGGCGTGCTGACGTTCGCGGGTCGATTGAAGCGGTTCGTCAAGATCGGCGGGGAGATGATTTCCCTGCCGGCCATTGAAGCCGTGCTGATCGAGCGGTTGGGACGTGAAGACGACGACGGCCCGTTCCTGGCGGTTACAGCCACGGCGGACGAGGAGTACCCCGAAATCGTCCTGTTCACGACCCGGCCCGTCGGCAGGGAACAGGCCAATCGCTTTTTGCGCGAAGCGGGCTTCAGCGGCCTGCACAACGTCCGCCGCGTGATCGAACTCGACGAACTTCCGCTTCTCGGCACGGGCAAGTGCGACTACCGCGCGCTACAAGAGCAACTGTAGCGCGAAGCGGCGTGTTTGTGGCAACACGTTCCCCCTGGAACGAGGATGCGGAATCATCGTCCTGGGAAGAGGATGGGAATTTCGGCGACGACGCGCTTAGGTGCGAGGACGAGCCTCGTTGACGTTCAGCGCCCGTCCGCCCATGTCTTTGCCGTTCATGGCTTCGATGGCGGCCCGGCCTTCGTCGTCGTTCGCCATTTCGACGAACCCGAATCCGCGGGAACGGCCGGTGTTTCGATCGATGACGACCTTGGCGCGATCCACGGCGCCGTGGGCGGCGAAGGCCTGTTCCAGGTCACTGTCCGTCGTGTTGTAGGGGAGGTTTCCAACGTAAATATTCATTCTGCCCATTCTCCGGGCGACGGATTCCTTCGAAAATTCACGCAATCTCAAATGACCGTCGCCACTCGCAAAAAACCACGCGGGCCGGCGGCCCGCCTTTCACAACGTCATATTATAGGCGGAAGTACGAAAAAGCCAAGATGATTTTTGGGGGGATTCGTTTCTCCATGAGTAACCGAACTTTTCAAAAATTCCGGCAGGATGAAAAAGAAAGAAAATCCGACACTGAGACACTGAGAAACAGAGAAGATTTTTTGTTTTTCTTATCTCAGTTCCTCAGTGACTCTGTGTCGCGTTTTTTAACAAGTCCACAGGGCCTGGAACAAAGAACGAGTTATCCGCCGGGAAAATGGGCGCTTATGCTTTCCGCGGCTCATTGTAGGTTTTGTTAGAGTACCTTACACTATGCGCCCGTGACGATTTTCCCGGCGGCAATCTGGATTCACTTCGACAACCCGGCCTGGCTGTGGGCGGCGCTGGCGGCCGTCGCGCCGGCGGCGACGGCCTGGTGGAGCTTCCGGCGGGGCAGAGCGTTCCGAAAGGGCGTCGTGGTTTTGCAATCTCTGGCGCTGCTGCTGGCGGCGGTGAGCCTGGCTGGGCTTGTGCTTCCGCGAACAGCGCAGCCGCCGGGGTGGCTTCTGTTGCGGGACGTTTCCGCGTCGGTTGGCCGGCAGGGGGGTGTGGTTTTGGATATACCCGCCGACGTGGAAGTGCAGGAGCGTTTCTTCGCCGGGCGACTGCTCGGCGGCGATGAACGGGACGATCTTGACGCGACGCATCTCTGTCCCGTCCTGGATTGGTCCGCCGCTGCCGTCCGGGCCGGGCGGGCCGACGGGATGATCCTTATCACCGACGGGCAGTTTCAGGACGACTGGCAGGCCGTCGCCCGCCGATACGCCGAAACCCACGCGCCGCTGTGGATCGTGCCCCTGAGCGCCCCGCCGCGCGACGCGCGCATTTCGGCGTTTACCGTCAAACCCTCAGCCGAATCCTCCTCCGATTCGGCGGATTATGATCTTGCGATAACGGCCCAAAGCAACGCTTCGATGCGACGGACCGTTTCGCTGTATCGAATTTCGCCGGGGGGAGAAAAGCGAAAATTGGCCCAGAGCGAAATCGTTCTCGAACCGAACCGGCCCGCGACGATTCACCTGCGAGATACCTTGCCGCGCGACGCGGTGGGGATCTGGCAGGCGGAGCTAACCCCGCACGACGAGCTTCCGCAAAACGACTCGCTTCAGACGGCCCGCCGGCCTGCTGTTTTGCGCATCGCCTGGATCGCCGCAAACAACCATCCCCCCAAAACGCTGTCGAGCCAAAAGGTGGTTTCGCTTTCACCCGGCAGCGCATCAAATGATCCGATAGGCTGGCTGGGCTATAGCGCCGTCGTGCTGGCCGACGCGACGGGAAGGCTTCTTTCCCCACAACAACGCGTCGCCCTGGCGGAATTTGTCCGCGGTGGAGGCGGATTGGTGCTCCTTGGCGCCGGCCCGCACGAAACCCCCGCCGAGAAGAACGATCCGCTGAATCGCATCCTGCCGCTGCGGGCCGATCCGTTCGAGCGGAATCCGCTGGACCTGACGGTTGTGCTGGACGCCTCCGGTTCGATGGCCGAGCCGGCCGGCTCGCCCGGCCGCCCGAAGTGGTCCCAGGCCGGCGAGGCCGTACTTTCTCTGCGCGAACACCTCACGCCGGCGGACCGGCTACGCGTGATCGCGTTTTCCGACGCCGCCCGCGCGATATACGACGGCGGCGCGGCGGAGAGAGATTTCGCCGTGCTGGGCGAGGTGTTGCGTTGCGTTTCCCCGGCTGGGGCTACCAATATCGCCCCGGCGCTGGAACAGGTTTTACAGACGCCGCCGGCGGGGAATTGGATTCACCTGGTTCTGGTGTTGAGCGATTTGCAGACGGCGAAGTTTGACGCGGCGGAAATGGCGAAACGGTTTCGCGCGAAAAACATCCAACTGGCGGTCGTGGCGACGGGCGTTCCGTCCGGGGCGGCCAAGGCGTCCCTTGGGCAACTGGCGGAGTTGCTTCACGCCCCGGTGGTGTACCGCGAGCATCTTCAGGGGCTGGCGGACGTGTTCGGCCGGCTGTGCCGCCGCGCGCGGGGCGAAACGATTCGGCGAGGCGAATTTTCCCCGCAGTACGATTCCGCCTGGCCGGCTGGGGCTTGTGTGAAACAAATCCATGCGTATATCCCCGCCGCCGCCGCGGGAAAAGCGTTTGTCGAGGCGCGAATCGAGCAGACGGGCGATCCTTTGCTGGCGGTCAGTTCAGCGGGGCTGGGCAGGGCGGCTGTGGTTTCCGCGCCGCCGGAAGCGATTCTGACCCAGCCGGGCGGCGGGGAACTGCCGGCTGAGTTGCTTTGCCGGACGCTCCGACCCGGCGACGACGGGCGTTTCGACGTGCAGGCGACGCGGGACGGCGACGTGCTTCGCATTCGCGCGACGGTGCGCGACGGCGGCAGGGCGGTCAACGGCCTGGCGTTGCGGGCGGAGGTGATGGGGCTTTCCGAGTCAGCCGGCGAGCCGATCACCGTGGAACTTCTGCAATCCGCGCCGGGGGAATACCAGGCGGATATTCCGATCGCGGCGGACGGGAATCAAGCTGTGGCGGTACGGGTACTGGAAAAGCCGGGCAGGTTGTGTTGGCAGGGTATTGCGGCGGCGAGTTACCCAGCCGAGTTTGCCCGTCTCGGCGCGAATTACGAAACGCTCCGCGAACTGGCGGCGCTTACCGAAGGGCGGATCGTCGAAGCGGCGGCGATGTCTGCCCCCGCCATGCGGGAAGAACTGCGCCGGCCTCGATTTGTCGGCGGGTCGATCTGGCGGATCACGCTTACCGGCGCGATCGTCGCCATGCTCCTGGCGTGGGTGGGCGGAAGGATGAAGAATAAACATGCGAGGTGGAGCACCCGCTCCGCCTCGTAAAGCAAATAACTGAGGCCGTCCAGAAATTACCCTGTTGTTTTTCTTCTCTTCGACCCGAAGGGTCGAGGAGCGTCTGGCCGGGGGTGAGCGAAGCGAACCCCCGGAAGCGATCTCTTTGATTAGAGTCCCAACGGGACGACAGCGAGTTCAATGAAAGGAAATCGTTGCTGTCGCCCCGTTGGGGCTATAAAAAAATAGCCTTTTTCCGGGGGTTCGCTTCGCTCACCCCCGGCCAAATGCTTTCTGTCCCTTCGGGACAAAAACAACAATAAAATTTCGGTGAAGCTCCACCCATGTTATGGGTTACATAAATTCCTGGACGTCCTCAAATAACTGCATGGCGGAGCAGGTGCTCCGCCTCGTAAAAAACGACAATTCATGGCGGAGCAGGTGCTCCGCCATGCAGTTACTTTTGTGAATGTGTTTCACGCCGGCTGGAGTTTTTCAACAAGGCCGTCGATCTGGTCGGCTTCCTCGAAGCGGACGTTGATCTGGCGCGACACGCCGGGCTCCTGCATGGTCACGCCGTACAGCACGTTGGCGATGGACATGGTCCGCTTGGCGTGCGTGATCATGATGAACTGCGTGTCGCCCACGAACCCCTGCACGAGGGCGTTGTACCGTTCGTTGTTGGCTTCGTCGAGTGCGGCGTCCACTTCGTCCAGCAGGCAGAACGGCGAGGGCTTGGCCTGGAAGAAGCTGAAGATCATCGCCAGGGCGGCCATCGTCTTCTCGCCGCCGGACAGCAGGCTGATGGAGCGGAGTTCCTTTCCCGGCGGGCGGGCCATGATCTCGATGCCGCTTTCCAGCACGTCTTCCGGGTCGGAAAGCAGGATGTCGGCCTTCCCGCCGCCGAAGAGCTTGCGGAAGAGCGTCTGGAAATTTTCGCGGACGGCGTTGAAGGTTTCGACGAAGCGGTCGCGGCTTTCCTGGTTCAGGCGGCGGATGAGATCGTCCAGCTGCTTCCGCGCGGTTTCGATGTCTTCCATCTGGCCGTTCAGGAAGGCGTGGCGCTGTTCCAGTTCGTCCTGTTCGCCGATGGCGTCCAGGTTCACGTTGCCCAGCCGTTCGATCCTGCCGCGCAGGTCGTTGATTTCGTCCTCGACGCCCTGCCAGTCTCGCTGTTCGTCGTGCCGGTAGGATGGGTAGAGTTCTGCGAGGTTCATGCCCATCTCGTCGCCGGCGCGGTTGATCAGGTCGCCGACGTGTGCGTCCAGTTCGCCCAGCGCGACGCGATGGTCGGCCAGTTCCTGCCGGAGTGCCTCGGTGGCGTTTCGCTGCTCGGCGAGGGTTCGGCGGATATCGGCGAGTCGTTCGACGTGGCCGCGGCGGGATTCCTCGATGTCGACGGCCTCGGCCTGGAGATCCTGCTGCCGGGCGTACAGTTCGTCCACGTCGTTTCGGGCGGCGGCGATCTGCTCCTGCGCCTCGGTGCGGCGCTGGCGGTCCAGGTCGATGTTCGCACGGGCGGAGGCAAGCTCCTGCTCCATTCCTTCCCGCTGGCGGGCCAGGCGGTCGGCGGAGTCCCGCAGGGCCAGGGCCTTTTGCTCCGCGGCGGCCAGTTGCGCCCGCGTTTCGCCGTGCTGCTCAGCAAGTTCCTGCTGCTCCTGGCGGGCGCGGGCAAGTTCCGCCTCTATGGTTTCGATGGCGGCGTCGCGCTCGGCCTTGATCGTTTCCAGCTCGGCGGCCTTGTCCTTCGTTTCGTGTTCGGTGCGGACGGCCTGGTCGATTTCCTTTTCCACGTCCCGGAGATTCACCGCCAGGAGCGGTTGTTCCCGCTGCTGGAGGGTGATTTTTTCCTCAAGGGCGGCGAGTTGTTTTTCGCATTCGGCCTTCTCGAAGTTGGCTTCGTAGATCGCCGTTCGCAGGCGGTGGATTTGTTCGTCGAGGTGTTCGCGTCGTGCGTGGGCGTCGTCGCCGCGTGCCTGGAGGCGCTGGATTTCGCCCTCCAGGGCGGTTAAGCGATGCTGCAGGTCCGCCAGTTCGCTCTTCTGGGCGATGCGTCCGGCGCCCTGGTTCGTTGCGCCCAGGCGGATGCGTCCGTCGGGTTCGAGCACTTCGCCGCTGAGGGTCACGAAGCGGTATCCTTCGGGCGTGATTTCGTCGGCCAGCATCGCGTCGGCAAGGGTTCGTACCAGGAGCGTCTGGCCCAGCAGGCGCCACATGGTCGGTTCCAGCCAGGCGTCGAATTGCACCATGTCCAGCAGGCGTCCCAGGGCCTGGGGGCACTGGATGGTGGCTTCGTCGGCGGGCAGGTTGTTGACGCGGTCGAGGCAGATCACGTCGGCGGCCCCGCCCTTGCCGAGGAGAGTTTCCAGTTGTTCCCGTTCCGCGTCGACATGCCCCGAATGGACGGCCAGCAGTCGCTGGTCGGCGCCGCCCAGGGCGGCTTCCACGAGGTGCGCCTGGTGCACGTCGGTTTCGAGGAAATCGCCCAACAGTCCGTGAATGCTCCTGATCTCGCCGCGTGCGACGGCCTCCAGCACGCGCTTCGCGCCGCCGGCGACGCCTTCGAGCTTCTGGCGCATTTCATGGAGCGTGTTTCGCCGCGCGGTAACGCTGCTGCGCCGTTCGCGGGCCTCAGCCAGCTGTCGGCCGACGTCTTTTTCCTCGTCCAGAAGACTGCCGGCGGCGGCTTTGACCTCGTCGAGTTTCGCCTGGGAATCGTGGATGACCTCGATCACGTCCCGCAGCCGGGCTTTGCGCCGGGCGCGCTCAACGAGAAGGTCCTGGAGCGAATCGGCCAGTTCCTCCGCCCGCCGGCTGACGCGGTCGCGCTGGCTGCTGAGATTCTGTTTTCGCAGGCCGATGGCGTGCACGTCGTTGTGCAACTGGCTGACGCGGCGGAGCAGGTCGATCACGCCGGTCTTTTCGTCTTCCAGCCGGGCCGTCAGTTCGTGGATCACCTGCTCGCCGGCGGCCTGGGTCCGGCGGTGATCTTCGCAGCCCTGGCGAAGTTCCTCGACCCGCCGTGTGACCTGGACCAGCTCGGCCTGCCCGGCGGCGTAGTCCTTGGCGCATTCGTCGATTTTCGCTTCCAGTTCCTCGCATCGATGCGAGCCGGCGAGAATCTGCTCGCCGAGTTCCTCGACGCGTTTCGTCTGCATCTCGACGCGCTGCCGCAAGGCCGTGATCTGCGTGTGCAGGGAAGCGATCTTCCCCTGCACGTCGCGGGCCTGCTGGTCGAGTTGGGCGGATTCGGCTTCCGTGGCGGCCTGGGCGGCTTCGAGCTGTCCCACGCGGGCCGTGGCGGCCGAAAGACGATCCGACGCGGCGGCGATGGTTTCTTCCTGCTGCTTTCGTCGGCCTCGGAAGGTGTGATAGCGCGCCAGGAAGAACAGGCTGCGCAGTTCCCGGAGCCGTTCGGAATAGGTCTGGTAATTTCGCGCCTTGCCGGCCTGGAGCTTGATCGAGCGGAGGCGCTTCTCGACCTCGGCCAGGATATCGTGCAGGCGCAGCAGGTTCTGCTCGACGCGTTCGAGTTTTCGCAGGGC
>JAFGEJ010000153.1 GCA_016931655.1 Phycisphaerae bacterium | reverse complement strand
CTTACTATCGCGGCCTTGAAGCAGGCTGTGGATATGTGGAAGACCGAAAATCGCGGAGATTATTTCGTCGGCGACGCGGCGTACGGGTTCTGGCTGCAATGGCTGCGCGACGTGGAGGCGGGGAAGGTTCAAGACCCCAAAGTCGGTATGCAGGGAAACGGCTGGTGCTTCGACGTGCTCATTCACAGCCGCCGGATTGCGGGAACATGGCTGAACCAGACCGCCGATGACTTCACCGGCGAGACGGCGAAGCAATTGCATATCGCGGCGGACCATTACTCTCAAATCGCCAAAGAAAGCATGAAGAACATCAAGAGTTCATGGGATCTGGCCCCGAGTCCGAAACAATTTGACGCATGGACCAGCCAGATGCGACAGGAGCAGATCGCCCGGCTGGAATCCGCCCGCGAGCACGATCGCGCCGCTATCGAGGCAATCACCAGGGCGCTGGCGGCAGAAGAGGAAAAGGCGTCGAAGTCGCCGGTTATTTCGTCAACGAAATCGAAACAGCCTTGAACATGAAGGAAAGGTGGCTTGTCCCTCAGGGACGCGACACTTTCATATTCAGTTTTCATACAGGCTCTAAGTCACTTTTTATGTTTCCTGCCAGTCGAGGACGACCTTGCCGGACCGCCCTGACCGCATGACCTCGAAGGCCTTGGCAAATTCCGTGTAATGGAATCGGTGCGTGATGACGGGCGTGATGTCCAGGCCGCACTGGATCATCATCGTCATCTTGTACCACGTCTCGAACATCTCCCTGCCGTAGACGCCCTGGATCGTCAGACTGTTGAAGACGACGGCGTCCCAGTCGATCTCGGCCTTCGGCAAAATGCCCAGCAGCGCGATCTTCCCGCCGTGACACATATTCGCCAGCATCGACCGAAAGGCCTCGGGACTGCCCGACATCTCCATGCCGACGTCAAACCCCTCCTTCATGCCGAGCTTTTTCTGCGCGGCTTCAATGGTCTCGCCCCTGGCGATGTTCAGCGCCAGCGTTACGCCCATCTTTTTCGCCAGCTCCAGGCGATACTCGTTCACGTCGGTAATAACGACGTGCCGCGCGGCGCAATGTCGCGCGATGGCGGCGGCCATCACGCCGATCGGCCCGGCCCCGGTAATCAGTACGTCTTCGCCCAGCACGTCGAATGAAAGGGCCGTGTGCGTCGCGTTGCCCAGGGGATCGAAGGCGCTGAGAACCTCCAGGGGGATATTTGGATCGCACGGCCAGACGTTGGCCACGGGGATGGAAAGATATTCCGCATAGGCGCCGTTTCGGTCCACGCCGACGCCCTGGGTATGCGGGCAGAGATGCCGCCGGCCGGCCAGGCAGTTGCGGCAGTGCCCGCAGACGATGTGCCCCTCGCCGCTGACCAGGTCGCCCTTGTGGTAATCGTGGACGTTCGAGCCGAATTCCTCCACCAGGCCGACGAACTCATGCCCGATGGTCAGACCCGGCGGAATGGTCTTTTGCGCCCAGGCGTCCCAGTTCCAGATGTGCACGTCCGTTCCGCAAATACTGGTCTTCAAAATCTTGATCAGAACGTCGTTTACGCCGACCTCCGGGCGAGGAACCTCCTGCAGCCACAATCCTTCCCGCGATTTCGCCTTGACCAATGCCTGCATATCACCACCTGGGAGCTTGAAGATTTTCAGTAATTCCTGTTCGTAAAATCAGGCGCAAACTTCATGGTTGATAGTGGATTTTGATAGTAGCCCCGGGCGCAAGCCCGGGGATTACATGCCGAAAAATTGTATTCGAGCCCCTTGGGGGCGATTGAAACGAACAGAAGGTTCATTCGCCCCTACGGGGCTCCGAGCAGTTCTGACATTCGATTCCCACGGGCTCGCGCCCGTGGCTACTATCAGATAACCCCAATCCAACACGGGCGATTCGCTCTATCCGTCGAATTCGTCGCCGCGGAAGGTTCGGCCGAGGTAGGTCCGTCGGACCAGCTCGTCGTTGATCAGGTCGCGCGGGGCGCCTTCGCGCAGAATTCGGCCGCTGTCAACGATATACGAGCGGTCGGTGACGGTGAGCGTTTCACGCACGTTGTGGTCGGTCAGCAGCACACTGATGCCGCGGTCCCGCAGGCCCCGAATTTCACGCTGCAAATCCTCCACGGCAATGGGATCGACGCCGCTGAAAGGCTCGTCCAGCAGGATCATCGTGGGATTGGTCACCAGGGCGCGGGCGATTTCGAGTTTGCGACGCTCGCCGCCGGAGAGCGTGCGGGCCAGTTGCTTCTGCTGCACCGTCAGGCCGAACTGCTCCAGCAGGTGATCGCACTTCTCGTTGCGGGAGGCCTTGGTCATGCTCATGGTCTCAAGAATCGCCAGCAGGTTCTGCCGCACCGTTAAGCGCTGGAAAATACTCGGCTCCTGCGAGAGATACCCCATCCCCCGCCGGGCCCGCTTGTACATGGGCATCTTCGTTACGTCCACACCGTCGAAAACCACCTCGCCGTCATCGGGCACGATCATGCCGATGGTCATGCGGAAGCTGGTGGTCTTGCCCGCGCCGTTGCGCCCCAGCAGGCCCACGATTTCGCCCTGGTTGACCGTCAGCGAAACGCGGTCCACCACGGTTCGGCCGCCGTATCGCTTCACGAGATGTTTGGTTTGAAGAAGAATCATCGATTTTTACCGTATCAGCCGTATCTTACCGACGTTCGGAACGATGGGCCAGTCCAGAATCGGCAGCCGGAAGCCCGCCGGCCAATACACCAGCATCGCCCGGCCGAGGATATTGTACCGCGGAACCGTGCCGAGCCGATAGATCGGCTGACCCTTTTCGTCGTACAGGCGAAGCGAAGGGGCAGCCGCCTCCCAGCTGCGCCCGTCGTGACTCTGCGAACTGTTGTCGCCCATGCAAAAAAACTCGTCCAGGTCGTCCTTGCCGGGATGGTCCTTCAGGAAGATGGGGTTGTCCATCGCCCCCCAACTGTAGAAATCACCGTCCTTGTGAGGCTTGAGTTCCTCAGAGCCCTCGGCCCCTTCCTGCTGCTGGAGCACTCGGCGGAAATAGTCATACACCGGGCTGTCGGGATTGTTCTGCGAGGCGTATCGTCTCGGATCGCGCAGGCGGGACTGCGTGTAGAACACGTCCCGCTGGACGTTCACGTGCCACAGCGTCGCCGGCCCACCCCAGGCGGAGACGCGAATGTCCGGCGTCTCGAACCACGTCTCCTCCTGGCGCAACGTTTTGAGTTTCTCTTTTTCTTTCGCCAGGGCCTCGATGAGCGTTTTTCGCTTCTCGGCCCGGAAGACGCCCTGGTCGAGTTTTGCCTTCCCGGCCTGGACGAGATGCTCCGTTTCTCGCAGCCGTTCCTGCAGCGTCGCGCGGTCGCGGGCCTTGCGATACATGCGCTCCGCCGGCGTGAGGGCTTCGCCCAACTCGCCGGCGTATTGTTTGTCGGTGCTCTCGACGACGCATTTCCCGTCCACCCAGACCGAGGCCCGGTAGTCCACGTTCGTCAGCGCGACGCGTCGGCCCTTATGGGGCGTAAAGGCCCCCACGTCGGCCCGGCCCCACTCGTCCCAGGCCTCCTCGGGCGCGTCCCGCCGCTGATGCAATAGGCGAACCGTTCCGTCGCTTTGAAATTCCGCGCGGAAGCGGTCCTCAAAGGACGTAAAGGTCATCTGCAAGCCGGCCGGCGCCTCGCCTTCGACGCGCCAGACGCAGGAAAGTTGCCAGTCGGTGCAAATGTCGGTCTGCGGATCGTATCCGAGGTTCCGGTTCGCGCTGTCGTTGTAGCCGTTGAACGGCCGAAACTCGCCGTAGCCCGGATCAAAGCGGATCGTGTCGGGCCTTTCGCCGCCGGCGAAGGAAAATACCCTGCCGTCGTATTCCTCCAGATTCCAGCGTGTCGAACCGGCCCGCGAGGCGAGCCACCGTGGCGGCTTGGCTTCGTCGCCGGCCCGCAACACCGCGGACGGCGGATAGTCCCCGTCGTGCACCACCTGCCACATGTCCCGCTGGGCCTGCGGGGGCTTGCGGCGAATGCGCCACGTCCTGCCCTGATCCGACGAAACGAAGATGTCCCCGTGGATGATCTGAATTCCCTCGCCCGGCAGGCCGATCAGGCGCTTGATGTAATTTTCGCGGTTGTTCTGCGGATTCTTGAAGACCACCACGTCCCAGGGTTGCAGGGGGGAAAAGTCGTACAGGTATTTCAACACCAGCACCCGGTCGCCGCCGCGGGGTTCGACGTTGCCGGTCGGATGCGGCGCGTCGCCGTAGCGAAAGTAGCAGTTGGGGCAGCGCGCCATGCCGGGCGTGTTTCTGCCGTCCCGCCCGTAGGCGTACCGCCAGCCGCAGGACGGGCACGTCAGCTCGTAATGGTCGCCGTACAGGGCGTTGGCCATCGACCCGGTGGGGATCACGAAGGCCTCGATCATAAACGCCCGCAGTACAAACGCCAGAACGATAGCGACATACACGCTTTCGACGGAATCGCGCACCTGGGCGAGATGATCCGCTTTGGAACCGGAAGTCTCTGCCATAGTCTGCCCACAATAGCGATTCTTTCCCCCGTCGCCAAGACAATTTCCTCCTGAGTCATCCTTCGTGTGCGAGGATTTTTTCTGGCAGACACACTATAAATTGTCATCCTGAGCGAAGGGGCGAGCAACGCGAGCCCCGAAGCCTGCGGTG
>JAFGEJ010000152.1 GCA_016931655.1 Phycisphaerae bacterium | reverse complement strand
GGCGGTTTTGCCGGTCTTTCGGTCGCCGATAATCAGTTCGCGTTGCCCCCGGCCGATGGGCGTCATGGCGTCCACGGCGATAACGCCCGTCTGGAGGGGTTCGTCCACCGGCTGGCGCTCGGCGATGCCCGGGGCGGGCGCTTCGATCGGGCGGGTGTGCTTCGCGGCGATCGGCTCGCCGCCGTCGAGGGGATTGCCCAGCGGGTCGATAACGCGGCCGAGCATTTCCTCGCCGACGGGCACGTCCAGCAGGCGCCCGGTCGCGCGGACGGACTCGCCGGCGTTAACCTTTTCCGAGTGCGTGTAAATCACCGCGCCAACGGAGTGGTCCTCCAGGTTGAAGACCTGCCCCATCGCGCCGGAGTCGAACTGGAGCATCTCGCCGGCCATCGCGTCGGAAAGGCCGAAGATCTGCGCGATGCCGTCGCCGACCTCCAACACGCGCCCCACCCGCGCCACGTCCATCTTTCGGTGAAAGTTGGCGATCTCTTCACGCAACACGCTGGCAATTTCATCGGTGCGAAATTTCATATATCCGCTCTATGCTTTCGTAAAGAGAAGAGAACACGAATAAGACGAATGAAAACGAATTACACGAATTTTTTGCGTTTCGATTTTATCTCATATTCATATTATTGTCATCCTGAGCGAAGGCCCGAACAAAGTGAGGGCCGAAGTCGAAGGACCTCATAGCTTAAAAATTATCAGGTCCTTCGACTTCGGGGCTCGCGTTGCTCACCCCTCCGCTCAGGATGACAGTAAAAATGATTCGTCTTATTCGTTCTTATTCGCGTAATTCGCGTTCTCTTATTCTTTATATTCCATTTTCGCCCGGAAGCGTTGCAGGGCGCCGGCGACGGAGGCGTCGTAGACCTTGTCGCCCACCTGGATGCGCAGCCCGCCCACCAGTTGGGGGTCTACCGTTTGCGTCAGTTTGGGTGTTGCGCCGAGTTTTTCCGCCAGGGCGGCTGTCAGGGTCTCTGCCTGTTTGTCCGTCAGCGGCAGGGCCGAGCAGACGGAAACGTCAATTCGGTTCATTCGCTGATCGAGAACTTTTCCGTATTGTTCCGCGACGGCGGGCAGGATATCCAGACGGTGGTTGTTCGCCAGCACGCCCAGCAGGGCCGCGACGTGCCCGGAGACAAACGGCCCGAAAATCCGCTCGACCATCGCGCGGCGGTCCGAGGAACGCCCGGCGGGATCGGCCAGGAATTCGCCGCACCCGGCTGTGCTTCGCGTCAGGTTCGCCAGTTCGGTCAGTTCTTCGCCCAGGACAGCCGCGTCGGCGTCGGCGGGCAGTGCGTCCAGCAGCGCCGAGGCGTACGCCCGTCCCAGCGTCAGGGCCTGCGGGTCCATCACGCCGGGAAGCTCCGCGGTGGGCGTTGGGCGGGTCATGCGTCGTCCTCCCCGCCCGGGGAGGCCAGTTGGCGCGTGGATTGCTCGATCAGCCGGTCCTGATCGGCGGCGGTGAGGCTTTCGGCGAGGAATTGCTCGGCGAGGTCGGCTGCCAGGCGGGCGGTCTCGGCCTGCAACTCGCGCCGGGCGGCCTGGCCGGCCGCGGCGATGTCGTCCCGGGCGCGCTGCAGCGACTGGTGAGCCTCTTGCTGCGTGGCGGCGAGGATGTCCCTTCGCTGCTTCTCGACCTCCTGCCGGCCCTGGGCCATCATCTCATCCACCTTCAACTCGATGTGCTGGAGTTTCTCGCCGTAATCCCGGACGAGTTCGTCGGCCTCCGCCTGGCGCTTCCGGGCGTCGTCGATTTTCGAGGCGATGTCGTCCTCGCGCCGCTGAAGTTGCGCGACGATGGGCTTCCACGCGTATTTGCCCAGGACCACCAGCAGCGCGACGAAAATCAGCAGCGTGGCGACGGCCTGGCCGAGGTCGCCGGGATACGGCGTGCCGCCGCCCTCCTCCGCTGCCGCCAGCGAGGGCGCAGCGAAAACAGTTGTCGTCACAACGATGATGTGTAACAACCGAAGTCCCTCTTCGCCGTTTTTCATGCCGTCACTCCGAAATCGTGGACGAATTATCCACGGATTACACGGATGAAGAAGGATTTCACGGATTTTATCGATAAAAAATTCGTGTAATCCGTTTCTAATCTGAGAAATCCGTGGACGATTTTCTCGATGGATTACAGGGTTTTCAAAACCGCCAGCAGCGCCACGGCAATGGCGAAGAGCATGGCGCCTTCGATCATGGCCGCCGTGACGATCATCGGGGCGAACATCGAGCCGGCCGCCTCGGGCTGCCGGGCCATCGACTCGATGCAGTGCCCGCCGACGCGTGCAATGGCGTATCCGCCGCCGATGGCCGCCAGGCCCGCGCCGATGCACGCCCCGCCGACCGCCGCACCGGAACCGGCGGTAATTTTGCCGTGCTCGTTCTCCCCCGGTTCGTCCTCCGCCAACGCACCCAGCGGAAACGCCGCCACAATCAACACCGCCAAAACCAATCGTACTGATTTGCTCATTCCTGTTCTCCTAAACAGTAGGGCGTGCAACTTGTTGCACGCGCAATCCTGATGTTTCCTTTTTCCGCGTGCAACAAGTTGCACGCCCTACATATCAATGCGTCGGTTCTCCGTACAGTCCCAGAAACATCGCCGTCAAGAACGTGTAAATATACGCCTGAAGCCCGGCCACCAGCAACTCCATCAGGTCCACCAGCACGCTGCCGACCACGCAGATCGGCGCGACGTAGAAAAAGTGAATCTCGTTGGCGGCCGTCGGGTTCATCGCCGTTTCGTACGTCGCGATCAGCGTCTGAAGAATGAACATCATCAGCACCGCCAGCATGATGTGCCCGGCGACCATGTTGGCGAACAGACGCACCATCAGCGCAAAGCACTTGGCCACAACGCCGATGAACTCCAGCAGCGCCAGGGGAATCAGCATCACCTTGCCGATCGCGCCCGGCACGTGCGGCGCGAGGCGGGCGAACCACAGGATCGGCGAAAGCAGCAGCGCCAGGGGCAAGGGAAACCTGCTGTGTTGGGCGGCCTGGAACAGGCCCGTGCCGACAATCGCAAACAGCGCCAGCGACGCCAGGGCCGCACAGACCGTCAGGATGCTCGTGGGCGTATGGCCGACGGGGAACTCGTGGTGCGTCAGCCAGCCGGTCACAGCCGAGAACGGCGTGAGGCCCGAAAGGTTCATCCCCAGCACGAACACGAACAGCGTCAGGAGAAACGGCAGAAATCGGTCGGCCTTGGCGCCCAGGGCCGGGAATGCGATCTGGTTTCGCACGAACAGCACCGCCACTTCCAGCACGCCGCCGGCGAGGGACCGTCGGTCGTCTTCGCTAACGGCGATCGCGCGGACGTATCGCCGCGTCAGCCACGGCAGGACCACCGCCAGCGTTACGCCCACGAGGAGCATCGTCGCGATGCCGCTGGACATCCACGTGAAGCGCATCCCCCACACCTCGG
>JAFGEJ010000151.1 GCA_016931655.1 Phycisphaerae bacterium | reverse complement strand
TCACGGGGCAGGAAGACGGAACCGCCCACGCGGCCCACTTCGGCGGCATGGTCGCCGGCGGGTTGTGGGTCTGGCTGGGCCCGCGCATCGGCAGCGCCCGAGCGGAAGCGCGGCGGAAGATCAACCACGGCGCGTGGGAACGGAAGATGCGCCGTGAGCAGCAGGACCAGGCCGAGGTGGACCGCATTCTCGATAAGATTCGCCGCGAAGGCCTGCAAAGCCTCTCGTCGCGCGAGAAGCGAATCCTCCAAAACGCGACGGAAAAACAACGACACCAGGATAAAACTATCCGGCGAATGTAGCTGGATGTGATGAATGACGAATTCACGAATGATAAATGACGAATAATACAATAACGAATTGTTGATGGACATTGATTCGTTATTTGGGTATTCGATATTCATTCGTCATTCGAATTTCATCATTCGTCATTAACATGCGAGCGAAGCGAGCAGACCATGAAGTACATTTCCACGCGCGGGCAGGTAGAGGCCGTCGATTTTCAGGACGCCGTCCTGATGGGTCTTGCCGACGACGGCGGGCTGATGATCCCCCGGGCAATTCCCGACGCGACCGATCAGCTCAAAGCCTGGGCGAATCTGTCGTATCCCGGTCTGGCGTTCGAGATTCTTCGCCGGTTTACGCGGGACATGCCCGAACACGACCTGCGCCTGCTGATCGAGAAGACCTACGGGCCTTCGTATTTCATCAACGACACCGAGCCGGAAGACAAGCGCGACGTGGCGCCGGTCGTGCAGGTCGGCGATTTGTTCGTTCTCGAACTCTGGCACGGGCCGACGCTGGCGTTCAAGGACGTCGCCCTGCAACTGCTGGGCAACCTGTTCGAGTACATTCTTGAGCGGCGCGGCGGAAAGCTGAACATTCTCGGCGCGACCAGCGGGGATACAGGCTCGGCGGCCATCTACGGCTGCCGGGGACGCAGGGGCATCGACATCTTCGTGATGCACCCGCATGGGCGAGTCTCGCCCATCCAGGAACACCAGATGACCAGCGTCCCGGACGCCAACGTCCACAACATTGCCGTGGAGGGCAGCTTCGACGACTGCCAGAATATCATGAAATCCCTGGCGGGCGACCTGATCTTCAAACGCCAGTATTCCCTCGGCGCGGTCAACAGCGTCAACTGGGCCCGCGTACTGGCGCAGATCGTCTATTATTTTTACGGCGCGTTCAACGTGCTTCGGCGCACCGGCGCAAAAGCGGTTCGCGTAAGCGTACCGACCGGAAACTTCGGTGACGTATTGGCGGGCTGGTACGCCATGAAAATGGGCGCGCCGATCCGGCAGCTGATTCTCGCGACGAACGAGAACGACATCCTCGCCCGTTTCTACAACACGGGCGAATATTCCCTCGGCGAAAAGGTTGTGCAGACCTTATCTCCGTCGATGGACATTCAGGTGGCCAGCAACTTTGAGCGATATCTGTATTATCGCGTCGGGGGAAACGCCAGGCGCCTGCGCGAGATGATGGCCGAGTTCAGCCGGACCGGCTCGCTTCGCGTCAAACCGGGGGAAAACGGCCTGGTCGACGCGGACTTCGCCGCCGCCCGCGCGGATACACAGCAGGTGCTGGAAACCATCGAAACGTATTATAAACAACACGAATACGTGTTCGATCCGCACACCGCCTGCGGCGTGGCCGCCGCGGAGCAACTCAAGGACCGCGACCTGCCGATTCTCTGCCTCGCTACCGCCCACCCAGCCAAATTCCCCGCCGCCATCGCCCAGGCGACGGGCCGGGACGACCTGGCAAGGCATCCGGCTATCGACGCGATGATGCACCTGCCCACGCGATGCAAAATCCTGCCCAACAGCAAGCAGGCCGTCCGGGAATACATCATCGAAACGTTGGGGTAGGCGGGCGGGAGAGAAAAACCGAGAGAACACGAATCACACGAAAAAAAACGAATTTCACGAATGGATTTCATTGAAAAATATCCCCTGGCCTTGATCCGGGCCGTCCAAACGCTCCGCGCGAAAGAAAGATCATCGGGGGAGGGTAAAAAACCAGGGCAATCATTCGACGTCCAGATTGTATTCGACGATGTGCAGTTCGTGCACTTCCTCGAAATCCATTCGTCCGCCCACCAGCGTTTTTAATTGCCGGATCATTTCCTGATGGGCTTCATTCCGCGAAGCCGCCGAGACGCGATGATCCAGATCGGGCGAGTATTCGTAATGCACGCCCTTGCAACTCCACGAAACGCCGTGAAGAAACAGATGGGAGCGCTGCACATCTTCGATCCGGGGCGATTCAATCTGCCGCAGGACAACTTCTCGCATCTGGGCCGGATGCAGCGGCTTGCGGAAACTCTGATTCACCCCCGCCCGCATGGCTTCATACGCGATTTCACTGGTCATTCCCGCGCTGACCATCAGGATGGGCACGGACCGGTATTTCTCGTCCGCCCGGAGGCGGCGGGCGAAGTCGATGCCGTTTCCGTCGTCCAGCAGGTAGTCGGTGATGATCAGATCGATCGGCTTGTCGGCGAGAATCGCCTCGGCGTCCTGCACCGTCGCGGCGCTGAGGACTTCCACAACGTCCCGGAGCATTCGTTCCATCATGCGCAGGGCCATTTGGCTGTCGTCGAGGTAAAGAACTCGTTTCATTCGGGTTCCTTTCACCCTATTTTGAACGACGGTTCGTACCATTCTCCTGTTTGGAGATTTTCGCGTGATGCGCCAAAATTGTCAATGTATGTTTGTCCGGCGGTCGAAACAACCGTTCGATGCAGACATTACTTTGACGGCGCGGCGGTCGGGTCGATGGCCATCAGGACGTGGCGGTCAATCCGCAGACGGGTGAAGCGGTCGGCCTTCGTGTCGCGGTAGCGTTTGATGTTCCCAACGGCCGGCCTGGCGTCCGGGCCGAGCGCCTCCATCGCCCGCAGCGCACCGCTGGGCGCGAATTCCAGGTTGGCCACCGCCACCTCCAGCAGACGCTTCTTCTGGCTGCCGGGCGTGCTGTCGTTCAGCAGGTAGCTCAGCGTCGTTAAGATGCTGGCCGTCCGTCGCGGGCCGGGATGAGGCTTGCGCGTGATGAGTTCTTCCAGCAGGCGATCGGCGATGGCCTGGGCCTCGTCCGAATGGGCGATCAGCGTACCGGCTGCCGACTCCTGCACGATCACGCTGCGATCCCACACCAGCAGCTTGACCATCGCGGGGATGACCTTCTCCGGCTGATAGCTCAGGGCGAAGCTGAACACGCTGGCCGCCGCGGCCCGAACGTCGTCGCGGGGGTCCTGCAGCAGGGCGAGGATTTTATCGCCCAGGGCGGGGTCTTTTCGTATCGCCGAACCCAGAAACACCGCCGCCTTCTGCTGCACTAGGGCGCCCCAGTGTCCCAGGGCCGCCAGAGCCTCCGCGGAGTTGCTGATCTTCGGGTCGGGCGTCATCGTCTCCCAGGCGCGGATGGAATCGCCCAGCACGTCGTCTTTGCGCCGGGTGGCGGCGTAGGCTTTCATCGCTGCGTGAAGGGAGGCCATCTCCTTCACCTCGCCTTCCCTGCCGGCGTAGCGGCTCAGGGCGGCCTGGAGCATGTGCATCAACAGGCGCTGCTCGCCGTAGTCGATGCTTTTCGTTTTCGCCAGGGCGCCCAGGCGGTCGGCGAGCATTTGCAGCAGTTCGCGTCGGGCCGGCTCACTCAGGCGGGTTTCGTACTCGGGGCGAAGGAACCGGTAGTACGTTCGCACCAGTACGCGTTGCGGCCAGGTGCGGCGGTTGTTTTCAACGAGGCCTTTCAGGCCGGCGGCGGACAGGCCGTCGGTTCCGAAAAGTTCCAGGGCGGCGGCGTTGATATCGTCCCCGTCGCCGCGGCGCATCATGGCCGTCGCGGCGGCGAGCTTATCCGCCGGCGACAGGCCGGAGAGAAATTCCGCCAGCTTGTCGTGCGCCTCGGCGAATTCGTCGCTGTTGACGTAGGCCGAGCGCATCTGCTCCCACAGCTCAGCCGCCTGCTTGACGGCGGTGGAATCCGCGTGCACAAAGCCTGCCGCGGCTATGACGAGTATCACTCCGAGAATCACGGAACGTTGCCGTTTTGCACACAGGATTCGCCTGGTTACCATCATGGCCTGCTCCTTGCCGGTTTTCCGTTGAAAACTTATGCCCCATTACCATACGTTCCCGTGCTCCGTCGGGCAAGAGGCAATCGGCGGGGAAAGGGGCAAAGCACCAAATTTGATTTGAAAGTAGCCACGGGCGCAAGCCCGTGGACAGAATTTCTCGTTTCTTTTGGAGTCCCGGTAGGGACGAATGAATCAGGGAAAAATGACTTCAGTCGCCCCTCCAGGGCTTATTGTAAGGGAGAGTCGCTGATGTTCCACGGGCTTGCGCCCGTGGCTACTATCAGCAAGATCGTCACTCGTACGTTCTGCCGGCGCTGCGCCGGGTTAGATTTCGCCGGGCCTGGGCGAAAAGCCGATTTCCGCACGCGCTGGGGTACTTCCCCGTCACGCAGCCGAGGCATAAATCCCGGTTGGGCACGCCGATACACGGCCCCAGGTCCGCGACGGGCAGGTACCGCAGCGAATCGACGCCCAACTGCCGGGCCATCTTTTGAAGCGTCGCGTTATCGAGCACGCCGCGATAGCTTCCCTTGACGTATCGCGGGGCAAAGAGTTCCTTCAGCGTGGACATATCGATGCCGTAAAAGCACGGCGCGAGAATCGGCGGACAGGCCACCCGCACGTGCACTTCCTTCGCTTTGCCGCGGCGGCGGATCTGCTCGGCCAGCACGCGCAACGTCGTGGAGCGGACGATGGAATCCTCCAGCAGGAATACCCGTTTGCCTTCCAGGACTTTCGGCAGGGGGGTGTACTTGTTTTTGGCGCTGCTGCCGCGGGTCGCGTTGCCCTGGATGAACGTCCGTCCGACGTATCGGTTTCGCATGAGTCCCTCGACGCAGGGGATGTGCATTTCGTAGGCGAAGGCGTCGGCGGCGGCCTTGGCGGTGTCGGGCACGGGCACGACAATGCAGTTCTCGTCGATGAGCTGGTCTTCCATGTCCGCCAGGCGTCGGCCTGAGGCGTTTCGGGCGGTGTACACGCCGCAGCCGTCCTGTTCGCTGGCGACGTTGGAGAAATAGACCCACTCGAAAAAGCAGTGGGCCTTTCGTCGTGGGCGGGCGTAAGGTTCGATGCGAAGGCGCCCGTTTTCGACGACGGCCATGTGTCCCGGCGGTATGTCGCGGACGTTCTGGAAGCCCAGGTTCGTCAGGGCAACGGACTCGCTGGCGGCCGCGAACAGCCGGCCCTGCACCGCGTAGCTTAAGGGGCGCAGGCCCAGCGGATCGCGCGCCACGACCATTCGTCCCAGGGCGTCCAGAAAAGCGACGTTGTACGCTCCGTCGAACGTTCGGCTCATGCCGGACCAGACCTTCCGAAGGTCGGGCGTTTTGTCCCCGCGCAGGCGGTACGACAATTCGTGCATGATCATTTCCGTGTCGGTGTGGAGCGTAAAAACGTAATGCCGTTTCGCCAGCAGGCGGTCGCGCAACTGCGGATAGTTGGAGAGTTGTCCGTTGAAGGCGAAGCTGAACCATTTCCACAGCCGCCCGTGATGGCGCTCGAACGGCTGGGCGTAGCGAACGTCGTCCTGCCCGCAGGTGGCGTAGCGGGTGTGCCCGATGCAGGCCCGCCCGGCGTATTGCTGAAGAATCGCCTCGTGCTTGGCGGGGTGAGACATGCGAAACGCCTCCGCCACCGAGCCGATGTCCTTGTACGTGTCGAGAATCTGCACCCGATCGGGGTCGAAGCTGCTGATGCCGGCGGCCAGTTGCCCGCGGTTCTGGAGGTTCAGCAGCATCGTCGGCATGAGGCCCGTCACGTTGCCGTGTTCGATGAGTTTGCTCGCCGCTCCGCCACGGGTCATCGGCTTGGCCAGCCAATACGCCGCCGCGACGCCGCACTCGTGATGAAGCTCGTTGCTCACCTGGGGGTCTCCGTCGTGTTACTCAAGTGAAAATTCGCCGCCGCGGGCGAAGCGGGTATCCTACCGGATCGGCGGGGAAAATCCAACAGGCTCGCCGGCGTTCTCACGCCGTCCTGGTTCGTGCGGCATACCACACGGAAACGCCCAGCCCCAGCGCCGTTCCGGGCAAAACGAAAAGGAGCATAGCCGTGCTGAACGTCGGCAAGGCCGCCTGTCGCGAGGCGCACAGAAACAGGTACGTCAGGTAGGCCAGGTAATATCCCAGAAACATCACTCCTTCCCATCGGGAAATCCGCCCGCCCGTGAAGAACACCGGCAGGCACGCCACCGCCGCCGCCGTCATTACGGGCAGGTCGAATCGCATGGCGGCGGGCGACACCGCCACGCCGTGCGGGGACGCCGCCGACGCGGCGCCCAGGACGGCCAGCAGATTGAAGATATTGCTTCCGACAATGTTGCCCACGGCGATGTCCCGCTGCCCCCGAAGCCCGGCCACGACGGACGTCGCCAGTTCCGGCAACGACGTGCCTCCCGCCACGATGGTCAGGCCGATCAGCAACTCACTGACGCCCAGATCTCGCGCCATGACCGTCGCTCCGAACACCAGCCAGCGTGCCCCGAGCACCAGAAGCCCCAGCCCGACGATGACCAGGAGAAGGCAAACGCCCAGCCGTCGTTTCGTCGCCCTTGGGCGATCGGGACAGACCCTCGCGGGGGCGCCAGGCTTTGTTCCGCCCAGGCGAATCAGAAGCGCCATGTAGACCAGGATCGCCAAAAGGAGCATCGCGCCTTCCGCTCGTTCGATGACGCCGTCGGCGGCGAGAATCCATACGAGAACCGACGAACCGATCATCACCGGCACGTCCAGGCGGACCAGTTGCGAGCAGGTCGTCAGGGGAACAATCAGGGCGGAAATTCCCAGAATGAACAGCACGTTGAACGTGTTGCTGCCGACGACGTTACCCACGGCGATGTCGGCCTGGCCGACAAGGGCGGCCTTGACGCTGACGGCGAACTCCGGAGCGCTGGTTCCATAGGCTACCACCGTCAGGCCGATGATCAGCGGGGACAGGCCGACGATTGTTGCCAGCGTCGCGGCGCCGCGCACCAGAAACTCCGCGCCCAGCGTCAATACAACAAGCCCCGCCGCGATCCACAGGAAACTCGTCATGCCGCACGCTCCGCGGGACGGGGGCGCTTCTCCTTCTCGTCGGGAATCCACACCGCCCCAGGCGCGAAGTCCAGACGAAGCGGCCGGTTCGGATACAGGCCGATCGGAAGCAGCATCCGCCGCCACCACGAAAGGGATCGCTTCCAGCGGTTCACCGAATCGTTGAGTTGACGAACCAGGGGATGGTTCTTCTGTGGAATGTCCCGAAGAAGCTGGATTCCGATAATCACGTTTTCCAGAAGAAAAAACGTGGTGATGTAATTTACGTGATACACAATCGGCGTGTCGCCGGGAATGGCGAACGCTCCGCCGGGGAAAACCAGGGCGCGAAAAATCTTCAGGGCGTCGTCCGGCTTGCCCAGACGCAGAAGGCACACGCCTTTGGCGTTTTCGAGGAGAGGCGAGTTCTGACGGAAGTCGTTCAGCAGACCCAGGGCGGTTTCCGGGCGTCCCTGTTCCAGCAGGGATTGTACCTGAGAAAGAACGGATGTAACGTTAAGGGAAGAAGGCGTTGAAGGTTTCATGGTGTTTCTCTCCCGGCGTCGCCGTTCGCGGAATGTGGATACGCGGCGAACGGAGATCGCCGATGATTCGCTCGGCCGTCGGCGGCGCAATGGACACGCCCATCGCCCGCGCATACGGAAAATAGAAAAGGCCGACCGCCTCGATCAGACGACCAGAAGGCAGTGGAGAGAAAAAAGCGACGCCGCTAGAGAAAGGCGATTCGGGAAGTTTTCCTCTGCGACGCCATGCACGGAAAGCTTCGGGTTGGAACTGTGCCACGAACCGACAACGCCCGGCGGGTCCGTCACCGGACGCGGGTCGCGCGGATCCTGGCGGGGATTTCGAAACGATGCGCAGAACGGCGAGGCCGTCTCGGAAACGACCCAAAATGGTTCTGAGGCGCCGCGGGAATGCCCATCCGGAGGGGACAAACAACCGCCCCGCGGCGCCCTTGCCAGGGTCGCCGCCGGCAGAGTCACCGCACAGAGCGTCAAAATGATTCGGCGAACACGCCGCATAAAAAGCTCCCAGATATCCTTGTACAATTATATACAGCGTCGCCTTTGCACAAGAGTGAAAACCGCGGGAATTCCCCCGGATTCGCTCTGGCGGAACCCCCGCGGCGCGGATACAATGCCCCATTGGTCCGGGACGCGGTTTGGTTATATCCCCGGAAACGTCACGACGCGGCCCTACATCCAAAACGGAGTTGACGGTATCATGACGCGACGAATCACCCTGATGGTACTGGGTTTGGCCTCGCTGGCCGGGATCGGCTGCAACGGAACCGAATCCTCCTCGCACTACCTGACAAACCCGCGAAAGGAAAACGGGCTGGTCGTCATTCTTCCCGGCATCGAAGGCGAAAGCGAGTTTAACCACAACATTCGCCAGGGCCTGGCCAGCGCCGGGTGCTTCCGGGCCATGCCCATCTACAACTGGGGCGCCCCGATTCCGGGCGTGGGACTGCTGATCAACCAGACGAACGTCATCGGGAACCGCATCGCCGGATCGAACATCGCCAAGATGATCGAGAAGTATCAGGACAATTACCCCGGCCGGCCGGTCTACGTCGTCGGACACAGCGGCGGCGGGGGCGTGGCGGTCTTCGCCGCCGAGGGCATGAGCGAGGGGCGGAAAATCGACGGACTGGTGCTGCTCTCGTCGAGCATTTCCGGCGATTACGATCTCTCCAAGGCCCTGAAGAACTGCAAAAACGGGATTCTGAACGTCTACAACCCCGAAGACACCGGCCTGCTGGGCGTGGGCACGGCGATCATGGGCAACGTGGACGGCGGACACGCCGCCTCGGCGGGGCTCAACGGGTTCACCCGCCGGTTCGAGGGGCTCTACCAGCTTTCGGTCAAGCCGGGAATGTATTACGGCGGCGGGTCGCACGACGCAGCCACCCGGCCTGGGTTCGTGGCCCGGTTCGTGGCCCCCTGGGTACTGTCCAGCATCTGGCCGCCCAACGACGCGCTGGCCCTGGGCGGCCGATAGGGATTTTTCATTTCTCCGCGGCGAAGAGATCTTCGTAGGTTTCGCGCCTTCGGATCACGCGGAACGATTCCCCTTCCACAAGCACCTCCGCCGGGCGCGGGCGGGCGTTGTATTGGCTGGCCATCACGAAACCGTACGCCCCGGCGGAGAACACCGCCAGCAAGTCATCCCGCCCAAGCGGGGGCAGACATCGGCCGGCCCCGAGCACGTCGGAGGTTTCGCACACGCCGCCGACGATATCGACCACCTCGCCGCCTTCGGGTGTGTAATCGAAACGGCGCACCGGCGGCGCGGCCCCGTCCGCAAGCCTCGCGGGGTAGATGAAATGCTTCGCCTCATACAGCGCCGGGCGGATCAGGTCCGTCATGGCCGCGTCGACAATGACGAATTTCTTCTCGCCGCCCTGTTTGGTGTACAGCACCTTCGTCAGCAGCACGCCGGCGTTGCACGCGATCTGTCGGCCTGGCTCCAGCAGCAGTTGCAGACCTTTGCCCTTCAGCAGCGGCAGTATATCTCTGGCGTAGTCGGCGGCCGAGGGACTCTTGCCTTCCTCGTAGTCCGCGGCAAAGCCGCCGCCGATGTTCAGCACCTTCACCTCGATCCCCCGCCGCCGCAGTTCGTCGATCAGGCCCAGGGCCTTGGAGATCGCGTCCACGTACGGCCCGGCGGAGTAGATCGGCGAACCGATGTGCAGATGGATGCCGTCCAGCGTGACGTCGGGATTCTCCGCGGCGCGGGTGAAAAACGCGCCGGCCCGGTCGATGTCCACGCCGAACTTCGTTTCCTTCCTGCCGGTGGTGGTGTAAGCGTGCGTTCGAGGGTCGAACACGTCGGGATTGACGCGCAGCGACGCCCGCGCTTGTACGCCCAGTTCACCCGCGAGCCTCGCGAGATTGTCGAACTCCATCTCGCTTTCCACGTTGAACCAGCCGATGCCGGCCTGCAGGGCCTCGCGGATTTCCCGGTCGGTCTTGCCCACGCCGGCGAAGACGATCTTTTTCGGGTCGCCCCCGGCTGCCAGCACGCGCGACAGTTCGCCGCCGCTGACCACGTCGAAGCCCGCGCCCTCGTCGGCCAGCAGCTTCAGGATGTGCAGGTTGCCCAGGCTCTTGACGGAATAGCAGACCGTCGCGTCCAGTTCCGCGAAGGCACTGGCTACACCGCGATAATGGTGCAGCAGGGTGGCCGTGGAATACACGTACACGGGCGTGCCGACCTTCTCGGCGATATCCGCCAGGGGCACGTCCTCGCAATACAGCCGTCCGTTCCTGTAGTCGAAATGATCCATAACCCGGATAGCCTAGAAAAATCCCGGCGAGGTGTCAATTGCGGAGTCCTTATTTGTGGGTGGCTGCGTGCGATGATTTTTTTTGTCATTTTACCCCCCAACTGTCATCCTGAGCGAAGGCCCGAACGAAGTGAAGGCCGAAGCCTGCGGTGAGCAACGTCGAACCCGTCGAAGGACCTAATGCCCCAAAATCTTCATGTCCTTCGACTTCGGGACTGCCCCTCCGCTCAGGATGACATTTTGGAGGTGCGTTTCGGGTGTCATTTCCCGGTATTTTTCTGGAACTTTTTCGCGCCGCCGGCGTCCAAACT
>JAFGEJ010000150.1 GCA_016931655.1 Phycisphaerae bacterium | reverse complement strand
TTCGCTTCGCTCACCCCCGGCCAGACGCTCCTCGACCCTTCGGGTCGAAGAGAAGAAAAAACAACAGGATAATTTCTGGACAGCCTCGGCTAACCGGAAAGACGGCTATAACCTGTTACCAATTAACCAGTCAACCAATCAACCAGTTAACCAATTACCAATGCAGAAGTTGCGTTCAATAAAAAGTCCTGAAAAAATATTTTGGAAATCCTTTAAGGTTTCGATGCTTCCTGCGAGAATGGGGGCAGAGAAAACCACGGAGTAAGACGAGTGCGAGTAGAAGGATTTGGTAATCCAGAGCATCTTAACCGTCCGAACGGCAAGGCGTCGGCGTCTTCGTCGAAGTCTTCTGACGCGCGGGGTGCGGATGCCGGCGGCGGCGTGGGGCAAACATCGGCCCAGCAGTCGCTGATGGAAACGGTTCTTGCGGTAGACGATGTCAACGCCCAGGCCGTCGAGGAGGCGAAAAAGGCGCTGCTTGCGGGAGAATTAGACACCCCCGAAGCCGCCCGACGCGCCGCCGAGGCGATCCTGGACCAAGGCCTCTAAACCGCCGGAATACGCCCGACAATCAGACACCTAGGCCGATGCCTGGCTCCCCGCTCCGACGGGACGTTTCAAAACATCGAATTTCAGGCCCCCCCTTACAGATGCGTTCGGGCCGCTGAAAACTCAACCCCCTCAAACGGCGATCGCCTCGTCCCTCGACGACGAGACGCCTCGCCAAGGCGAAGAGAAGCCCCCTCGCGGCGATTCGGATAACCCCGCGGATCGAAAGAAGATACGATCGCGGCCGACGCCCCGAACTCCCCGGGCCTACCCTCGCTCCCCACATCTTTACCGAACGCGAAAATTGTTCGGATCTACACGGTGTAGGTCCAGATCGAATCGTAGGATTCGAGAAGCACGAACGTTGCGGACCGGACCGGTCCGCGCAGAAAATCTGTAGGGAGAAGACAACATGCTAGCGATTAGAAACAACCTGATGTCAATGAACGCGGCCCGCAACCTGGGCAAAAGCTATGACAATTTGAGCACGTCCGTGGAACGACTCAGTTCCGGCCTGCGCATCAACAGTTCGAAGGACGACGCCGCGGGCCTGGCCGTCCGCGAATTGATTCGTGCGGACGTGGCTGCACTGAACCAGGGCGTGCGTAACGCCAACGACGGTGTGTCCATGTTACAGGCGGCAGAAGGCGCCCTCGGCGAAATCGACAGCATCCTCATCCGCATGAAGGAACTGGTCGAGCAGGCCAACACCGGCACGTATTCCGTCAAGCAAATCGCCATTATGCAGTCGGAATACAATGAACTGTGCACCGAAGTCACCCGTATTACCACCAGCACGGATTTCAACGGAAACAAACTGCTGGACAACACCGGCACCGTTACCATTTCGCTGGGACAGGGTAATTCGACGGGTACTGTGGCCGTCCAGGGGCAGAACATGGGCGCCGCCGCCCTGAACATCGGCGCCACCAAAGCCGTCGCCACCGGCCCGAGCGTCGCGGATACGGGCACGACGACATACATTACCGGCGCCGGCGCCGCGGAAACTCTCACCATCAACATCGGCACCGATCCGCTGACGATTGACGCCGCAGCGGCGTTGACGTTGCAGGACGTCGTCGACGCCCTGAACGTGCAATCGGATATCGCTCATGCCGGTTGGGAATGCGCCTCCATTCGCGGCGACGCCCTCAACGGGTATCAGCTCCAGATCACGGGCTATACCGCCGGAGCGGCGGCGAACTTCACGGCTACACCGTCCGCGGGTACTGTTGTGTGGGGTACCGTGTATGGCGGTGGCGCGGGTAACACCGTGGCAACGGCCGATTTCTATGCCGTCAACGGCGCAGGAACGGAACGGCTTGTTACACAATCCACCACAGCCGACGCCCTTCAGACAGCCATCGAAACCAAGGACAGCTTCCGTGCATCGTTGGGTTACAAGATGAACCGTCTGGAAGCCGCCGCGGCGGTGCTCGCGGTGCAGGCCGAGAACCTCTCGGCTGCCGAGAGCCGCATTTCCGACGTCGACGTGGCGACGGAAATGTCCGAGCTGACGCGGTCTCAGGTGCTCGCACAGGCCGGTATCTCCATGCTGGCCCAGGCGAACTCCATGCCGCAGATGGCCCTGCAACTGCTGCAAGGCTAAGAAGAATCGCGATAGTGCAAGGTCGCGGCCTGGCCCTTTCGGGCGTATGACCGCACCCATGCCCCGCTTCGGCCGGGCTGGCCCTTCCCGCGACTTCTATACGACGCGCCCGGCAGTCCCCTAACGGACTGCCGGGCGTTGTTTTTTTCCGCGGCCTGTCCGTCCCGCCCAAGTGTGATTAAAGAGCGGCGGGTGTAAACCCGCCGATTTCGCCATGCACGATAAGTGTTTGGACAAATCGGTGGGCTTACGCCCACCGCTCTTTCATACGGAAATCCGGATTCGATTAAAGAGCGATGGGTGTCGACCCATCGATTTCTCCGTTTACGATAAGCGATTGGACGAATCGGTGGGCTTACGCCCACCGCTCTTTTAAGATCACGCAAACATCTCTTCCCCAAATAATATCTTGACAAAACAGGATGAGAATGTATAATCACGTACAGTTACCGTTAACTGCTACCACTGGCTGACGGCTAACTATTTATTTTTGAAGTAGTTAAGTTAAATTATGCTGTAAAAGCAACTGAACGTTTCGAGAGCCTTCGTGTTGGGACGATGCTTTACCTTCCACCGCCGCACAATGTAAGAGAGGCAAAATCAAACTGGTTTCCTATCCGTGAGAAGTTTATCATGAAGCACACAACCCGTTTTTTCCCAAGTGTTTATTGTTGTATCGCAACGTGCATTATCGCCTGGCAGGCGGCTGGGATCGTTCATGCCCAGGAGATCCGCACCCCCGCGGCGCCCGATACGCCCCGCGTCAACGGTCCGTCGGTCTTCGGCGTGCGGCCTGGTTCGCCGTTCCTCTACAAAATCCCCGCCACGGGCGCGGGAACGATACAATACTCCGTTGATGGATTGCCGGAAGGTCTTGACGTGGACTCCTCAACCGGCATGATTACCGGTTCCGTGGCCACAGCCGGCGAATACACGGTAACGCTCCGCGCGACAAGCACGCTGGGCAGCAACACGAAGAGCTTCCGGATCAAGGTCGGCGATACGATTGCATTGACGCCGTCGATGGGTTGGAACAGTTGGAATTGTTACGGCGTGACCGTTACCAACGAAAAGGTACAGGCCAACGCCCAGGCGATGGTTTCGTCGGGACTGATCCATCACGGCTGGTCGTATGTCAACGTGGACGTGGGCTGGGAGGCGCCGCGCGGAGGCCCTTATAACGCCCTTCAGGGCAACGCGCTGTTTCCCGATATGCAGGCGTATTGCGATGACATTCACGCCCTGGGCCTCAAGGCCGGCTTGTACTCCACTCCCTGGACGCAGACCTACTGGGGGTATCCCGGCGGCAGCTCGTATCACGAGGACGGGTCGTTTGAGTATGTACCCGGATTGCAGGCGATCGGCCTGTATTGCTTCGAGACCAACGACGCCCAGCAATGGGCCGAGTGGGGCGTCGATTATATGAAGTACGACTGGAAACCCATCGAACTGCCGGAGACGGTTCGCATGGAAGAGGCGCTGCAGCAGTGCGGACGGGATATCGTCTACAGCCTCTCGAATACCACGCCGTTCTCGGAAATCGAGACCCTCTCCCAACACTGCAATCTTTGGAGAAACAACGATTACTGCGATATCACGGATTCGTGGGAATCGATATGCGACAACGGATTCGGAAAGGACCAATGGGCGCCGTATCAATCTCCCGGCCATTACAACGATCCCGACATTTTGTGTGTCGGTCGCGTCGGCTGGGGGGAAACGCAGCATTCCACCAACCTGACTCCCGACGAACAGTATACGCACATCACGCTGTGGAGTTTGCTGGGCGCGCCTCTGCTGCTCGGATGCGATCTGACCCAACTGGACGACTTCACGCTGAACCTCCTGACCAATGACGAGGTAATTGCGGTCGATCAGGATCCGCTGTGCCTTCAGGGCGTCTGTGTCAATGAAGACGGCGATGCGAAGGTCTACCTGAAACAACTGGAAGACGGTTCCATCGCTGTGGGGCTGTTCAATACCGGCCTTACGCCGTTGACCGTCACAGCCGACTGGGCCGATCTGGGGCTTCTCGAGACTCAAATGGTCCGCGATCTGTGGCGGCAGAACGATCTGGGCGAATTCGACGGCAGTTTTCAATTTCTTGTCGATCCGCACAGCGCGGAACTGTTTCGGATGTCGGCCTCGGCCCCCGAGCCTGGTACGTTTGTCCTCCTGACGATAGGCGCCGCTATGCTGGGCCGCGGAAGGCGCCGTTAGTACTACAACGAAAGATCGGCGATTTTTTGTGTCGCGGGCCTCCGGCCCGCGCGTATCGCGGCCATCTTGGCCGCGAAAAACAGGACTATTCCGAGAGCAAGATGCTCTCGGCACGCGCGGGCGAGACGCCCGCGACACGATCTTTCGTTGTAGTATTAGTCGCAACGCGGGTAATACCGCTTCAGCACGTCGTGCCAGTCTTCGGGGGTTTTGACGGCTACGAACGCCATCCGCACCTGTTTGGGCTGGGGGTGCATGCGGGCGTAGCGGATGCCCCATTTCCGCATGATCGCCGGGGCCTTTTGCGGGCCGTAGAGTTCCACCGCCCCGGCGAAGTGTTCGTACATCACGTCGCGTTGTTCGGCCAGGCTCGGCGGCTGCGGCGAGCGCCCGGCCTGCAGATCCCGCACCTGGTGAAAGAACCACGGATTGCCCAGCGCCCCGCGTGCGACGGCCGCGGCGTCCACGCCCGTCTGCCGCACCATCGCCAACGCCGATTCGGGCGTCAGCACGTCGCCCGAACCGATCACCACCCAGCCGGGGAACTGCTCCTTCACGCGACGCAGGAAATCCCAGTCGGCGGGGCCTGAGTATTTCTGCTCGACGCTGCGGGCGTGGACGGTGACGGCCGCGGCGCCGGCTTCGCGGGCGCCCTGCGCGATCCGCCAGAAATTCTCCTCGCCGTCGGTGGTTTTGTTTCGCTGGCGGACCTTCAGCGTTACCGGGCGGCCGAGTTCCTTTCCGACTTCCACCACCGCGCGGACGATCTCCACCACGCGGGCCGGCTCGCCCATCAGGTATCCGCCCCGCCGGCGGCGCAGGGCCTTGTTGACCGGGCAGGCGAAGTTCAGATCGATCACGTCGAAGCCTTTTTCGCAGATTCTCCGCGCCCCGACGGCCATCGTTTCCGGCTCGTTGCCCACGATCTGCCCGGCCGTGGGGTGGTCGTCGTCGGCCGTCGCGGTCAGTGCGATGTGCTGCCGGCCCCGGATCGAAACGCAACGGTCGAGGATCATCTCCGTCGTGCTGTACGGGCAGCCCATCCGCCGGCAGAGGCGGCGATACGCCAAATCCGAATACCCCGCCAGCGGCGCCAGGACCACCGGAAGGGAAATCTCAATCGGACCGATGCGGAATGTTTGTGTTCCCGTTTGCACGCACCAGAGTATATAGTCTTGGCGGGAATTCAGCCATTTGCATTCCCGTTGGAGACAGCATGAGTATGCGAAGAATTTTTTTGGCATTATGCCCCTTCATTGTCATCCTGAGCGAAGGCCCGAACAAAGTGAGGGCCGAAGCCGAAGGACCTAGAACCAAACCGGCGGCGGAAGCGCCCGTGGAGTACAGCCGGTCGGAGCAACTCGCCACACTGGCGAACCGCCGGATCAGCGAAAGCAGCGGCCTGGCGAACAGCCGGCTCACGCCGGGCGCGTTCTGGACGCACAACGACTCCGGCGATTCACCCCGCGCCTTCGCCTTCAATCGCGGGGGCGAGCATCTGGCGACGCTGAGAATTCGCGACGCACGGGCCGTCGACTGGGAGGACATGTGCTCCTACGAACTGGCCGGTAAGAGCTACCTCCTGCTGGCCGACGTGGGCGATAACAATGCACGGCGAAAGACCTGCACGTTGTATATCGTTGAAGAACCCACACTCGACGCGGCGAAACGAAACGCGGATCTCTCCGCCGACGCGGCGGTGCGCGTGGAGTTCACCTACGAAGACGGCCCGCGCGACTGCGAAAGCGTAGCCGTCGATCCGACGACGAAACAAATCCTGCTGGTCTCGAAGCGAGGCCGGGTGCGATACGTCTATACACTGCCGATCCCCGAAACCACGCCCAGCCGGCCGTTGGTCGCGAAAAAAATCGCCACGCTTACCATCCCCGATACTACCGCGATGGATGTCTCCCCCGACGGCCGGCGGGCCGTCGTGCTGACGTACCTCTCGGCCTACGAATACACCCGCCGCGACGGCGAGTCCTGGTCGCAGGCCTTCGCCCGCCCGCCCCGTATGCTGCTGATACCGCTGCGCCGGCAGGGCGAAAGCATCTGCTACGGGCGGGACGGGAAAACCCTCTACCTCACCAGCGAACAGTTGCCCACACCGCTGATCGAGATCAAACCGAAATGAAGAGTAGATGGCCACCCCTAAGGGGTAAACTCCGACACGGAAAACGAAGAGGAAGAAATAATATTCAATATTCAAATTTCAATATTCAAACAATACTCAATATCCAATAAGAAATAACTCGCAAAGATTCTCGTCTTTTGAATATTGATTATTGAGTATTGGTTATTGTTTGAAATTTGATTATTGAATATTGAGTATTACAACTCTGTGCTCTGGCTATGGCATCTTCGATCTGAGTCTCTGTGGTAAAAAAAATGGAAAAATCATTACACGTTGCGCTGGTCTCGCTGGGTTGCCCGAAGAACCTGGTGGACAGCGAGAGTATGCTCGCCGCGCTGGGACAGGCCGGCTGCGTCGTCGGCGCGCCGATGGACAAAGCGGACGTGATCGTGATCAACACGTGCGGGTTCCTCGCGGCTGCCCGGGCCGAGTCGTACGACGTGATCGCCGAGGCCGTCGAACTCAAACGCGGGGGCCGGGCAAAGCGGGTGGTGGTGGCCGGCTGCCTTTCGACACGCGACCGGGAAACGGTCTTTCAGCACGCCCCCGACGTGGACGCCGTCATCGGCGTCAACGACCGGGAGAGTATTGTGGAGGCGGTGATGGGCGAGGGAAAATTCGCCGCGTACGATAGTCATCCTTGTCCCTACAGCCGGCGCTCATCCGGCGACGCGGGACGATTTCGCCTCACGCCGCCGCACACGGCCTATCTTCGCATCGCCGAGGGCTGCTCGCAAAAATGTTCGTTCTGCACGATCCCCGCGATCCGCGGGCCGCTGCGATCCAAGCCCGCCGACATGGTGCTGGCCGAGGCACGCGAACTGATCGCCGACGGCGCTGTGGAACTGAACGTCATCGCGCAGGACACCACCGCCTGGGGCGAGGATTTTCCCGAAAAGAAAGGCCAAAAGAGCGGCAATCTTTCGTCGCTGCTGCGCCGGTTGAACGCGCTCGACGGCGCTGCCTGGATTCGCCTGATGTACACGTATCCCCGCCGCTTCGACGATGAACTGATCGATGCCATCGCCAGCCTCGACCATGTGCTGCCCTATATCGACATGCCGTTGCAGCACATTTCCACGGGTGTTCTGCGGCGGATGCGGCGCGGCGTGACGCGAAGGCGGGTCGAAACGCTGCTGGGCAAATTGCGGGACCGCGTACCGGGCCTGGCGATTCGCACGAGTTTTATCACGGGCTTTCCCGGCGAGACGGCGGCGGAGTTTCGGGAGCTGCTGGATTTCGTGTGGGAGTTCCAGTTCGACGCCGTGGGCGTGTTCGAGTTTTCACCCGAGCCGGGCACGCCGGCTGAGAGGATGAAAAACCAGGTTCCCGCCGAAGTTGCAGCCGACCGGGCCAAACAGATCATGGCCGCTCAGCGGGAAATCGTCGTGGCGGCGAATCAATCCCTCGCCGAGCAGCGCCAGCCGCTGGAGGTGCTTGTTGACGGCCTGGATCCGCAAGGCCGATGCGTCGGACGCTACTACGGCCAGGCGCCGGACATCGACGGCCTGTGCATCTTCACCGAACCCCAACCGCCGGGTCACTATGGAAAAATCCTCCCCGCCGTCGTCGTGGGATTCGACGAGTACGACCTGATCATGGAATCCTCGCCGAAATGGAATAAAAAGTAATCGGAAATCGGGACATGAAAAAGGGCCGATCCGTACGATCGACCCTTTCAAAAATCGGAGCGAGAGGATTTGAACCTCCGACCTCTGCGTCCCGAACGCAGCAAGTCTCAATCCTAACTCGAAAATATATCGAACGTTACGACCTTCACTTCCGCTGGTTGCACCACTGGTTGCACAAGAAACAGTGTCACCGCTGCTTTTTTTGATCGCACCCGTCGCCAATAGCAAACATATGAATTATCACTTAAATTCATCCGATAGCGTTTTTATTTCGTCCGACTTGGGCATGAAGTTATCGCTGCTCGTTTCCCGTGTAAATGCAATCTGTTCCTTGGCCCAGGAGATCCATTCGGGACGACTGTCTTTCATGACGATCTTGGAAAGAAGTTCCTGTGTTGTTTTGTCTTTCCGATTGGAGCGAATTCGGATTCGGGCCAGGTTTCCTATCACTTCCGTGGATTCCGGTTTTAGAGATAAGGCCTTGTCATACCATTCTTCGGCGTCGTTCAAGCGCCCCACTTTCTCAAAAACCAGGCCGAGATTATTGAGAGGCTCCACCTGGCCGGGCATGAGTTTGACGGCATATTGGAATTCCCACGCGGCAAGATAATACTGCTTCTGCCGATAATAAACATTACCAAGATTGTTGTGAGCCGGCCCAAAAAATACATCTGCGGAAAGAGCCCGTTTAAATTCCTTTTCAGCCTCGGTGAAATTGTCGTCCTTTAGAAGTAACACACCGGCGGCATTACAACACCTGGCAAATTCAGTGTCTCTGGCTGGATCGGTGATAACCGTTTGATACTCATTCAAGTCCGATGTGCGAGTATAGTAGCCGCATCCTGAAACCGCCAATGTCACTAATAATAGAATTGTGAATTGTATTTTCATCATTGAATAAACTCTAATTATCATTTTTGCTCGACGTCATAGATTAAATAACTCAGGACAAGTTCGACATTCCATTTGTCGCCGGTATCCTTGTCATTCGGCGGCGAGAGTTGTATGGATTTCATAATCAGGTCATTTTTACTGGCGGATAAACTTTTAGCCATCTGCACGAGTTGCCGAAGTGTGATTCCTAAAAGTGTGACATTGATGGATTTATCCTTATAGGGAGTGTCGTAGATTCGTTTTGCCGGCTGGGGAGAGATTCGTTCAATGGAAGAAGGCGCGATTTGTCCATTTATGGCCGCCCGTTCGATCAGGCTGGTGGTTTCGGAGGATAGCTTCTCATGATCGCTGGCAAGTTTTGGTTTTTGCTGAAGGTTATGCAATTGTGCAAATATCTGTTCGCAGCGGTATACGTCTTCACGAGCATTGAGGGCCCTGATATGGTGATTATCCATAAACACATAACTTCCGACAACGGCAATACACAGCAATGCCAAAAATGATATCGGCAACATCTTTTTTCTGTCCATCATTGCTTCCCTCCTTTGACGGCAAGTGTATCATTTTCCTGAACGGGGTTGGCTGATATCTTAAAATATATCTCACCGGTCGAGAGCAGTTCGGTTGTCGGCGCGGATACGTCCAGCGACCCTTTGGTAAGGGATTGAACGATGGTTTCGGCATCACTGTGAGTTTTAACCTGTCCAATGATATCAATGCTGCCGGGATGAATCTGCAATTTCAATATTCGCCATTTTATGTTTTGGGGCAGATTTGTAACCACGGCATGTAGTGCGTCCATGGCATTGGAGATCCGGGGAACGTCACGGCCTTGCCCAATGACGCCGTACATCTTTCGCATTTCGCTTTCCATGCGAGCTACTATATTAGACGGTGCTTTCTTTGAATTCGGATATAGTTTTTGATAAATCTCCAGTTGTGATCGTTCGAAATTCAAAGCGAGATTCTTATAATTTATACCCCGGTGGATAAATAATGACAGTAACGTCAAAGCTAAGACCGCCATAAGAACTGTCGCGACACGCAACGATGTTACCGATTTATTCCAAGGATTCTTAATGGTCAGTTTGCCGATTCTTAGATTCGTCGCGGACACCGGTTTCCCAAGTTTAATTATATTATCGTTCTCCAATACATGTTGAACAATGGATTCGTCCGTAAACTCTGATTTCATGATTTCAAGCTCAGAAGAAAGAATTTCTTCTGATATATCCTTCAATTTGCCTACAATAATGGAAGATACATTCTCCGCTTCCACGGGAAGATTCAGTAAATCCATTCGCAGCAAAAAGAGCAGTTGGCGTTCGTCTTCGGTGGTGTACCAATTGAGAATCGTCTTCTCTCCTAACCTGATAATATCATGTGATGTTCTTTGGTTAAGAATTACGTAATCAGGTTTATGATCTGTTAGGCTGAGTATTCCTTGTAGAATAAGAAGAGCTATCGGATATATTTCGGCGATTTCCAAACCAGCTCTCGTCAGAGTGTTTAATATTTCTAGTCACAATCATCCCATAATGGATTGAATTTTGATGAATGGGGGCGTTTGGCGCAATAGACAAGCGGGTCGGCATGGCTGGCGGGGCA
>JAFGEJ010000149.1 GCA_016931655.1 Phycisphaerae bacterium | reverse complement strand
CTTGTTCCCAGGGCTTCGCCCTGGGCTGGTATGTCCACGCCTTTCAGGCGAAAGATAGACAAAACAAAAAGAATTTTGATGCGTAATCCGGTGTTCCTGTCCTTCGTGCGACTTTATAATGCCCCGCCGCGTCAGGCCGGCGGGTTCCCCACGGTTCGGGGATCAGACTATAGCTTTCAGGCCGCGCGGAAGCAATAAGAATTTCCCCTTGCGAAATCCGGCGATTGAGAGACAATACGCCGTGACATGAATCGTTCGCGACGCCGGACCGCGTCGCGGGTGTTCCGCGGGTCGAATCGCCCGCGCAGGTCGGGCCAGAACCGCCCGCACGAAACGCCCATGCCCCAGCCGCAAGACAATATCGTCGGGCTTCCGTTCGAGAAGCCCATTATCCGCCTGCAGCGGCAGATCGCCGACCTGGAGACCGAGCAGATCAAGACCGGCCGCGACTACGCCTCCGAAATCCGCCAGTTTCGCGCCCAGTACGTCTCCCTGCTGCGGAAGACCTATCAATCCCTCAGCCCGTGGGAGACGGTGCAGGTGGCCCGTCACCCCCAAAGGCCCCTCTCGCGGGATTACATCGGCCTGATCGTGAAAAATTTCGTCGAGCTGCACGGCGACCGCCGCTTCGCCGACGACAAGGCGATCGTCGGCGGGCTGGGACGCATCGGCACGGAAAAAGTGCTGCTGCTGGCCCAGCAGAAGGGGCGGGACACCAAGGAAAAGCTTGCCCACAATTTCGGAATGGCCCAGCCGGAGGGCTATCGCAAGGCCCTGCGGCTGATGAAGCTGGCGGAGAAATTCCGCCTGCCGGTCGTGACGCTGATCGACACACCGGGGGCGTATCCGGGCATCGGATCGGAGGAGCGCGGCGTCGCGGAGGCCATCGCCCGAAACCTGCTGGAAATGAGCCGTCTGCGAACGCCCATCGTCTGCGTCGTGATCGGCGAGGGCGGCTCCGGCGGGGCGCTGGGGGTGGCGGTGGGCGATAAGGTGGCGATGCTCGAATTCGCCTACTATTCCGTTATCAGCCCGGAAGGCTGCGCGAGCATTTTATGGCGGACGGGCGAAAAGGCCCCCGAGGCGGCTGAGGCGCTGAAGCTGACCGCTTCGCACCTCAAAAGCCTGGGCATTGTGGACGAAGCCATCCCCGAACCGCTCGGCGGGGCGCACCGCAACCCGTCGGAGACGGCCCACAATCTCGAACGCTACATCGTCCGCACCCTCCGCGAACTGCGACGCCTCGAGACGGACGAACTGCTCGCCCGGCGATACGAATCCTGGCGGGACAAGGGAAAGGTGCTCGAACCGCAACCCGCCGAACCCGCCGCGGCAGCGAAATAATCTTCATAAAAAACGAGGACGGCCGTCCCGCCGCAGGACGGCCGTCCAGATCGATCCACTCTTCGTATCCCATCCCACAAAGGGATGCGTACAACCAACCTCCTATTAAGTATGCGCCCTGTCGTCTTGTCACGTCCCGCCCGCCGGAACGTGGTTGTCTTTGTGAGTCCTTTACTTTCGACGCCGGATCGCCAGGCATCCAATGGCCAACAGGCTTAGCGTCGCCGGTTCGGGGACGCCGGCCGAGACTGCAATCGTCCTCGGCGTCCCGACGTCATACCCATAGCCGACGTCGCCGCGGTTCGTTCCCTGCACGCCGACGGCAAGCAACAAATCATCGCCGATGGCTACGCCGTCGGTCATCTCCAGGAGAATCGCTTCCAGCTCAGCCAGACTGATACGGGCCTCCAATACGTTACCGGATATATACCACGAACCGTCCGTAACCTTGTCTTCCACATTGCCGACGTCGTCATCGGCGCCCCAATAGTTATACATCGAGTCGTCGGGGCCTTCGCCGTCGGGGCCGGTATTGCTCTCGTTGACCCAGTTGCCGATCAGGCCGAGTTCCAGGTTCAGGTCGATCCCGCGGTGATTCCCGCTCCATTCCCCTTTGTCGCCGTCGGCGCAGTTGGCGTCGCCGCCGTCGGCCAGGTAGGTCTCGGTGCTGCCATCCGCGTCGATCCACAGGGCGGGGAATACTTTCTTCGCTTTGGACCCCGCCATTCCCTGGAAGTCGGTAAAGTCCTGGCTGATTTCGCAGAACCAGTACAGGTAGCCGCCCTCCACCTTCGCGCCCCACCGCGTCATTTCGACACCGCCGGTGTTGTCCGAACCGGGATCGTTAAAGATGCAGGCCGCGTCCCAGTCGCCAACGTTTCCGTCGATGACCATGTCGCCCCAGGCCGCCGCACATAGAACCATGACCATTCCCAATCCGATAGCGTACTTCATGTTTGCCTCCCTTATCCTGGAACCAGGCTCATGCGTTACAAACGTTCCAGTAAATCCACCTCTTCCATTCCGCCGAAAACCTTCCCACCGCACAATTCAGGCGCTTCTTTTCGTCTGAAAGGTCCCTGAGAGACTCACCCGCCGAAGTCGGCCGGAGCCTCTCAGGGACCTGTTTCTCCTCCTTATTTTCGCCGGCTGTACCGCAGCGCCATCGGAGCGCCCATGGCCAGCAGAGCCAGCGTCGCCGGTTCAGGAACGCCCGTCGGGGCCGAGCCCGACCCGCCCCAGTTTTCCTGGATGACGGCCAGGTCGGCTTCATCCACCGTTCCGTCGAAGGTGAAGTCGCCCTCGGACCAGATGTCGCCGACGCCCCAGTTGGCCGCGAGGATATCGTAGTCCAACTCATTCACGATGCCGTCCAGGTTGGCGTCGCCCTGTAGGGTGTCGGTTCGGACCAGGAAGTCGTCCATCCTCGCGTCGAGGGGACTGAGGCCTCCCGTTTCCATGTACTCGTTCAGGTTCAGCGCGGCATAGACGCCCGAAACGCCCGCGCCCAGCACGGGTACAACCGTTCCGTTAAATTCCGTCACGCCGTCGACAATCTGCTGGACCTGCCCCAGCAGAATCGTGCCGGTGGGGTCCCACGCCTGCCCGATCAGCACGGCAAGGTTCGCCTGTTTCATGACCTGAAGGCGCAATTCGACCGCCTGCCCGGACATACCGGAACCACCGCCCAACTCCAGACCGGAAAGGTTAGTGAAGGAATCGCCGTGGTTGTAGATCAGTTCGATCTTGTTCAGGAAGGGGTCGTAGTTCAGGCCGTAGAACTGATTCGCCCCCTGCAGGCGAGCCAGTACGCCCTGGTCGTTGCCCGTCGGTGCGCCGTTGGCGTTGACCGTCGCGGAAACGAAGCTCTCCAGGCCGTACGTGGCGGCCACGTATCCGCCGACGCAGGAATCGTTGTACCCGCCGGGTGAATACAAACGCAGACCATCCGCGTAAATCGCGGCCTGGCCGTCGCCGCCTCCGTTCACCCATCCCCAGGACTGGTCAAATCCTCCATTAAAATCATCCGTCAGCGTCATGCTCGCCATGGTTGGCGCAGTGGAAACCAGTAGCGCCGCCGTTAGTACAAATTTTGCCTTCGTCATACCTGCCTCCATTTGCATGCAGTCTATATTCTCCCAGCCCGGGCGCCGTTCACAAGAACGGCCCGGACCGAAGAGACAGTTCACTCCGGTCGTCAATGAGTTTTCAGACGCAGGCGGGGGACAGAAGGGTCCCGGAAACCGACATTTCCTCGCCCGCCGGCGTTCCGACGTGCGATTCCGCCTCCTCCAAAACCTCCAACCAAATCTGTATCCTTTTCAACGCGAACGCTCGAAGCATCGCGGGATTGACACAAACCAAACGTAGAATACGATTCCACCGGCAGCAAAATTTTTTCCTTTTTTTATTCAAGTATATACCCTACGGAGCGTTCCCCCGCCGCGTTACGTCAATTTGTAGAAGTCGTTCAACATGCAAGTACATGAGGCTGTCCAGAAGTTATCCTGTTGTTTTTTCTTCTCTTCGACCCGAAGGGTCGAGAAGCATTTGGCCGGGGGTGAGCGAAGCGAACCCCCGGAAACGAATTCTTTGATTTGAGTCCCAACGGGACGATAGCGAGTGTAAGAAGGAAGAGTTGCTGTCGCCCCGTTGGGGCTATAAAAAATTAGCCTTCTTCCGGGGGTTCGCTTCGCTCACCCCCGGCCAAACGCTTTCTGTCCCTTCGGGACGAAAGAAAAACAACAAAATTTCGGGGAAACTCCATTCATGTTTTGGTTACCTGAATTTCTGAACGGCCTCAAGTAAATGGAAAAAAAAGCGGAACGGCAAGCCGCTCGGCGAATCGGCCTGTCCGTTCCGCATGGTATGCGAGAGTTCCGTTCCGGCGTCCCTCAAGGGACGTACGGTTCTACCTTCACCTTTCACGGCGTTTCAGCAGCGCCAGTGCACCCACGCCCAGCAGGCTCAGCGTCGCCGGTTCGGGAACGCCGGCTGAGATTTCGATAATCCTGGGCGTTCCGACGTCGTACCCGTAGCCGATATCGCCCCGGTTCGTTCCCTGCACGCCGACGGCCACCTGCCAGCAATCGCCGGGTACTACGCCGTCACACATCCCCGCGATCACGGCTTCGATTTCCGAAAGAAGTATGCACGCCTCCATCACCTGGCCGTCGGAATACCATGAACCGCCGGATACCGCGCTTTGAATGTCGCCGACGTTGTCGTTTGCCCCCCAATAGTTATACATGGAACCATCGGGGCCTTCGCCGCCGGGGCCGGTATTGCTGCCGTTGACCCAGTTGCCGATCAGGCCGAGTTCCAGGTTCACGTCGATACCGCGGTGATTCCCGCTCCATTCCCCTTTGTCGCCGTCGGCGCAGTTGGCGTCGCCGCCGTCGGCCAAATACGTGGTGGTGCTGCAATCCGCGTCGATCCACAGGCCGGGGAAGATTTTCTTGTCTTTTCCGCCTGCCGTTCCCTGAAAGTCGGTAAAGTCCTGGTTAATTTCGCAGAACCAGTACAGGTAGTCGCCTTCCACCCTGGCGCCCCAACGGGTCATTTCGACACAGCCGGGATTGTCCGGAGTGGGATCCTCGAAGATACAGGCCGGATCCCAGTCGCTGAGGTTCCCGTCGATGCCCACGGCCCCCGAGGCCGTCGTACAGAGAACCACGACCATTCCCATCCAAATTGAGGTTTTCATGTTTCGCTCCCTTCTGTATCCAGGAAACAGGATTTCGCTTTCGTCTGCCCCCATCAGGAAAGAGGCTTGGACAGAAACTTCGTATTTGGTTCTTCCACTGTTACTCTTGATTCCGCGGCGACGGCTCCGGACGTCGTCTTATTCGTATTTCGCGTCGTGCGTTTCCGGGGGATGAATCCGGCCGCCTGTCTGCAAGTTCCTCCTTCCCCATCCATCGAGGAACGCACAACCCGCTGACAAATTCGTTTACTTTCTCCGACGAGAATATTGCATCACGGCGCCGACGCCCAGCAAAGCCAGTGTCGCCGGTTCGGGAATGCTCGCCGGGGCGTCTCCCTCGCCGCCCCAGTTTTCCTGGAGAACGGCGAAGTCGGCCTGATCCACGGTTCCGTCGAAGGTGAAGTCGCCCTCGGCCCAGACGTCGCCCGTCAGCCAGTTGGCTGCGAGGATATCGTAATCCGCTTCATCCACGACGCCGTCCAGGTTGGCGTCTCCGTACAGCGTATCCGTACGGGCCAGGAAATCGTCCATCATCGTGTCGAGAGGACTCAGGCCGCCCGTTTCCTTGTACTCGTTCAGGTTCAGCGCGGCGTAAACGCCCGAAACGCCCGCGCCCAGCACGGGCACGACCACGCCGTCAATCGTGGTCACACCGTCGATGATCTGCTGGACCTGCCCCACCATCACCGTTCCGGTGGGATCCCAGGCCTGGCCGATCAGGCGAACCATGTCGCCGTAATTCATGACCTGAAGCCGCAACTGTAACGCCTGGCCTTCCATGCCGTGCGTCCCGGCGCTCAATTCAAATCCAGCCATGTCCGTGAAGGCGTCGCCGTGGTTGTAGATCAACTCAATCTTGTTCAGGAAGGGGTCGTAGTTCAGGCCGTAGAATTCCTTCTCGCCCTGAAGACGTGCCATTACGCCCTGATCGTTGCCCGTCGTCGCGCCGCCGGCGTTGACCAGCGCCGAGACGTACCCGTCCAGGCCATACGTCGCGGCTACGTATCCGCCGATGCAGGAATCGTTGTACCCGCCGGGTGAATACAAACGCAGCCCATCCGCGTAGATCGCGGCTTGGCCGTCACCGCCTCCATTGACCCATCCCCACGTCTGGTCGAACCCTCCGTTAAAGTCGTCCGTCAACACCATGTCCGCCGCCGCCGGCGTCCCTACAGCCATTAGCGCCACGGCCCAGATTGTAATTTTTCCTTTCATCGCTCCCACCTCCCATGAAATGTGGTCCGCTTTTCCCCCCTGCCGATTCCGTCCACACGAACGGTCAGCCTGGAGAAAGATTGTTTCTTCACTGGTCACTCCCACGGAGCACGATCGAGAGCGGAGTCACAGAGCAAAAGGGAAAGGCCCCACAACAAAGAGACAAAACCTAAAGACGGGAAAATGGTCTTTCCCAAAAAAATTCCCACAAAGTTCCTGAAAACATCCCGACAAATTCCCCAAACATCACCCTCGACGTTCTCCGACCCATACGTACATAACGGAATAACGCGAAATCTCAGAATATCGCGAATCCTTCACTTGGGAACGTAGAATACGAACGGAGGGGAAGCAAATTTTTTTGTTTTTTTATTCAAGTGCCGCATGAGCTGCCGGATTTTTAAAAAATTCCGTCACGATGAAAAATCAAGAAAATCCGACACGGAGATGCAGAAAAACAAAGAAGATTTTGTTTGTTTTCTTTCTCCGTTTCTCAATTACTCAGGATTTTCAGCAATTCAAATTTACGTATTAGTGCAGTATTTACAAATAATTGAGGCCGTCCAGGAATTCCCATGTTCTTCTTTCTTCTCTTCGACCCGAAGGGCCGAGGTGCGTCTGGCCGGGGGTGAGCGAAGCGAACCCCCGGAAACGAGCTCTTTTTTAAAAAGAATTTGAGTCCCAACGGGACGACAGCGAGTTCGTTGAGAAGGAATCGTTGCTGTCGCCCCGTTGGGGCTTATAAAAATTAGCCTTCTTCCGGGGGTTCGCTTCGCTCACCCCCGGCCAAATGCTTTCTGTCCCTTCGGGACAAGGAAAAATACAACAAAATTTCGGGGAAACT
>JAFGEJ010000017.1 GCA_016931655.1 Phycisphaerae bacterium | reverse complement strand
AGGTCCTTCGACTTCGGCCCTCACTTTGTTCGGGCCTTCGCTCAGGATGACACTCTTGGGGAAAAATGTCAGAAAAATCCTCGCACACGGAACTCCCGTTCCCGACTTGCGGCTGTACTTTCCCTACCACCGGCCGATACAATAAATCGGCTATGTTTCGACAAATCCCGACACGAATTTTTCTTCTTTGTTGCTTCGGCGTATGGTTCATTGCCGCCGGTCCGCGCGCCGCCGCGGCGGACGACGAAGCGAAAGCGGCGTTTGAAAAGAAATACGGGCCGGCCATTCAGAAAGTCAAATCCAGCTCTTCACACAGCGACGATCTGGACCTGGCCCGGAGCCTGCTGGCCGAGGCGGAATCCCAGCCGCCGGCGACGGCGGCGCTGCTCTGCCGCGCAGCCCACGACCTTTCGCAAACCTCGCCGGGCGGATACGACCAGGCCGTCGAGGCGATGGAACTGCTCTTAGAGATCGACCCAGCCGAAACCGAGGCCTGCCTGGAGCATATTTTCGTCCTGCGGCAGAAGCAGTACGCCTCCGCTTCCGGTACGTCGCGAATCGAAATCGGCCGGGAGGTGATCGAGGTGCTCCTGGCGCTGGCGGAGCGTAAGGCCCGCCGCGGCGAGAAAGACGCCGCCGAACTGTTCCTCCGCCAGGCCATGACCATCGCCCTGGCGACGCGCTCAGATCGCCGGCGGATTGAAGAGCAACTCCGAATCCTGCCCCAGGCAACGGCGGCGGGAAAAAAACGCGAGGACCTTCAAGCCGCCCTGCAGGCCGATCCCCGCGACACCGCCACGCGCACCGAACTGGTTCTGCTGCATCTGGTGCAGTTTGACGACCCCGCCGCGGCGCAGGCCGACCTCGCCCCGGACCTCGACGAGACCCTGCGATCGTACGTGCCGCTGCTGACGCGCGGTCCGGAGTCCCTGCCGCCGGAGGTCGCGGAGGAAACGGCGTTTTGGCTGGCGTCACTGGCCCGGAACGCCCCGAAAGAACGCCGGGCCGACCTGTTGCTTCGCGCGAGGGCGTTTCTCTGTCGCGTGCTGGAGGCCCTTCCCGCGGACGACCCGCGCCGCAAACGGGCGGCGGAGACGTTCCGCGCGACGGAGCGACAACTGGCTTCTCTCGGCGCCGTCGTTGGCGGACGGGCCTGGTCGCTCAACGGCGCCGCCCTGGGGCTGGTCGCCACGCCTTCGGTGAACCAGGCCGTTTGGAAGGCGCGGGATTTTCTCTGGAGCGTGCAGAAACCCGACGGCGCCTGGCTGCCCGATCGCCCCAATCCCATGGGCCTGGATCGGGCGGGCGCCACGGCGCTGGTGACCTATGCGCTGCTGCAAAGCGGCGTCAGCGCCCGCGACGAGCGACTTCGACGAACGCTGGGCGTCCTGCGAAACGAGGAGACGAACAACACCCAGACCCTGGCCTTGCGCTGTTGTGTCTGGGCGCTGTGTCGCAACGAACTGGGCCGGAGCTACGACCGTTCGCTTCAGCGGGACGCGGAAACCCTTTTCCGATCGAGCGGAAACGGTGGATGGGAAGCGACGGCGAACCCGGCCTCTCCCTCGCGGCGCGGCGACGCGTATTACACGCAGTGGGCCGTCCTGGCGCTGGCGACGGCGGAAACGCAAGGCGCGACGATTCCCAGGCCGTTCTGGAACCAGAACCGCATCTGGTGGTCGCGCGGGCAGAACGACGACGGCGGATGGGGCCGCCGCGCGGGTCGGCTGAGCCGGCCGTTCTACTCCGCCGCCGGGGCGGTCAGCCTGTTAATCGACCTGGAGTCCGTCGGTCAATCCCGCGGCAGGGCCCTGGACGACCGCACCGTGAAAAAGGCCCTGGCGTGGGTGGATCAGAATTTCGATGCCGACGAGCCGCGCGACCGGGCGCTGTTTCTGTTTACACTGGCCCGTCTGGGCGTCGCACGGGGCGAGGCGAGCATCGGGCAGAAGAACTGGTACGCCTGGGCCGCCCGCGAACTGCTTCACACGCAGCAGCGAGACGGGGCGTGGCGGCCCGACCTGGAAAGTCCCCTGGCGACGACGGCGCTGAATCTGCTGACGCTCCGCTTCGCGCACGGACGATAGTACTACAACGAAAGATTGGCCATTATTGTGTCGCGGGCATCCTGCCCGCGCGTATCGCGGCCATCTTGGCCGCGGAAATAAGGCAATTCCGAGGGCAAGATGCCCTCGGCACGCGCGGGCCAGAGGCCCGCGACACGATGTTTCGTTGTAGTAATAGAGACGTCGCAAAATTCCTTGTCCTCAGGGCGGGGAATCTGCTACACTCCGCCCCTTCATGACGCCAATGGATACCAATACCCATCCCGACGTCGCCGCGCGGTTCACGCGACGGCTTCGCCTGCTGCGCGCCGTTCACTGGCCCGCGGCGTAGCAAATCCTCCCGCGTGTTCTGACAAAGCTGTTCCTCTCCCTTTTCCCGATCTCGTCGCCCCGGAGCACCCATGCAACGCACCGATATTCGCAACGTCGCCATTATCGCCCACGTGGACCACGGCAAGACCACGCTGGTGGATCAGTTGCTTCGCCAGAGCGGACAATTCCGCCGGGGCGAACTGCACGGCGAGTGCATTCTCGATTCCAACCCGCTGGAGCGGGAGCGAGGAATCACGATTCTCTCGAAGAACTGCGCGATCGACTACACCGACCGCCGCGGCGAGCCGTGCCACATCAACATTGTGGACACGCCCGGCCACGCGGATTTCTCCGGCGAGGTGGAGCGCGTGCTGCGGATGGCCGACGGCGTGCTGCTGCTCGTGGACGCCGCGGAGGGCGTGATGCCCCAGACGCGATACGTGCTTTCCAAGGCCCTGGCGACGGGCCTGGAACCGCTGGTGGTCATCAACAAAATGGATCGTCCCGACGCCCGTGCGGTAAAGGTGCACGAGGAAGTCTTCGACCTGCTCGTGGAACTCGGCGCGGACGATCATGCGCTGGGCTTTCCCACGATCTATGCCTCCGGCCGGGGCGGCTGGGCCACCACGGATCTCGCCGCCGCCCAGGCCGGCCAGGCCAAAGACGTGCACGACCTGTTCGACGCGATTCTCCGCCACATCCCCGTGCCCGACCTGCCGTCCGACGCGCCCCTGCAGGCCCAGATCACCACGCTGGACTACAACGACTACGTCGGACGGATCGGCATCGGGCGGGTGTTCGCGGGCGTGCTGAAGGCCGGCGTGGACGTGGCCGTCCTGTCCGCCGACGGACAAATGAAAGTGCAGCGAATCGGGCAACTGTTCCGATTCCACGGCCTGGGGCGGATCGAAGTCGACAGCGTGGGCACGGGCGACCTGTTCGCCGTCGTGGGACTGGAAGGCATCGACATCGGAAACACCCTGGCCGATCCGGACCATCCCGTCGCCCTGCCGGCAACGCCCATCGACGAACCGACGCTCAGCATGACCTTCCGCATCAACGATTCCCCCTTCGCCGGGCGCGAGGGAAAATACGTCACCAGCCGGCAACTCCGCGAACGCCTGGAGAAGGAACTCCAATCGAACGTCGCCCTGCGCGTCGAGGATCGCGGAGACGAGTTCATCGTCTCCGGGCGGGGCCTGCTGCACCTGGGCATCCTGCTGGAAAACATGCGCCGGGAGGGATATGAACTGACCGTCGGCAAGCCGCAGGTGGTTTTGCACGTCGATGAGCATGGAAAAACCGCCGAGCCGATCGAGCGGCTGGTTCTCGACGTGCCCGCCGAGGCGCTCGGGGCCGTGATGCAACTGCTCGGCGACCGCCGCGCCGAAATGACGCACATGGAATCCAACGGCCCGCGGGTGCAACTGGAATTCACGATTCCCGCGCGGGGATTGATCGGCCTGCGCAGCCGGATGCTCACCGCGACGGCCGGCGAGGTGGTGATGCACCACCGGTTCGAGTGCTTCGGTCCGCACCGGGGCGAAATCGCCGGCCGGGCCAACGGCGTGATGGTCGCCACGGAAACGGGACAGGTCACTGCCTACGCCCTGGAACAACTCGCCGGACGCGGCGTGATGTTCGTCCAGCCCGGCCTGGACGTCTACGAGGGGCAGATCGTCGGCGAACACTGCCGCGACAACGATCTGCCCGTCAACGCCGTTCGGAAGAAAAACCTCACCAACATCCGCTCCTCGACCAAGGAGGCGACCGTCACGCTCAAGGCCCCGCGCCCGATCACGCTGGAAGGCGCCCTGGAATACGTGGAACACGACGAATACGTGGAGATCACGCCGAAAAACGTCCGCCTTCGCAAAATGCATCTCAAGGAAACCGCCCGCAGACAGGCCGCCCGAAAAAACCGGCCGTAGGAATAAGTAATTATCTGAGACCGTCCAGGAACTCAGGCAACAAAAACATGGGTGGGACTCCCCGGAAATTTTGTTGTTTTTCGTCCCGAAGGGACAGAAAGCATTTGGCCGGGGGTGAGCGAAGCGAACTCCCGGAAGAAGGTTTGTTTTTTTATGGTTCTCATCCAAAATAGTTGGTGGATGTATCCATGATATTCATACATAACAGATTTGCGTTTAACGCCTTTTTACAAAAACAGCCAACGGCATGT
>JAFGEJ010000148.1 GCA_016931655.1 Phycisphaerae bacterium | reverse complement strand
TGCGCTCACCCCCGGCTATGCGCTTGCCAACCCTTCGGGTTTCCAAACCTGCCTACCCGCGGGCAGATTCGTTGGAGGTGGTTACACCATCGCCGCTTATTCTAATCGGCATTTCGGCGGGTCTCAATGCAGATTTCCCCGGCTTATTAACGTGGCGGAGCGGGTCCCTCAGGGATGCCATAGGTATGCTCCGCCACGCAATGTGTATTCTTTCTCCTGACTCCTGACTCCTGACTCCTGACTCCTGACTCCTGACTCCTGACTCCTGACTTCTGACTTCTGACTCCTGACTCCTTCTTCTCAGTCCAGTTTCATGGACATGAGGAATTCGGCGTTGGACTGGGTCTTGGCCAGCCGGCTGATGAGCAGTTCCATCGCGTCGACGGGCTGCATGTCGGCCAGGGCTTTTCGGAGGCGGTAGATGAGTTTCAATTCGTCCGGGTCGAGGAGCAGTTCTTCCTTTCGCGTGCCGGAGCGGGAGATGTCAATCGCCGGCCAGAGTCTTCGGTCCACCAGTCGCCGGTCGAGGTGCAGTTCGCTGTTGCCGGTTCCCTTGAATTCCTCGAAGATCACTTCGTCCATGCGGCTGCCGGTGTCGATCAGGGCCGTGCCGATGACGGTCATCGAGCCGCCCTCCTCAATCGCCCGTGCGCCGCCGAAGAATCGCTTGGGCGACTGCAGGGCGCTGGCGTCCACGCCGCCGGTGAGGATTTTACCCGAATGCGGCGCGACGGTGTTATACGCCCGCGCCAGGCGGGTAATGCTGTCCAGCAGGATCACCACGTCCCGCCGGAACTCCACCAGCCGCCGGGCCTTGTGCTGCACCATTTCGGCGATCTGGATGTGCCGCGTCGGCGGCTCGTCGAACGTCGAGGCGATGACCTCCGCGGAGGTGTTCCGCTCCATGTCCGTCACTTCCTCCGGGCGTTCGTCGATCAGAAGGATAATCACGTACACGTCGGGGTGGTTGGCGGCGATGGCGTTGGCGATTTTCTGCAGCAGGACGGTTTTGCCCGTTCGCGGCTGGGCCACGATCAGCATGCGCTGCCCGAAGCCGATGGGCGTGACGAGATTCACCACGCGCATGTTGATTTCCTCGGCGGTGGTCTCCAGGAAAATGCGCCGGTTGGGAAACGTGGGCGTGAGGTCCTCGAAGTTGACCATGTCGGCCAGTTTGTCCGGCGGTTCGTGGTTGACGGCCTCGACGCGCAGCAGGGCGAAATATTTCTCGCCCTCTTTCGGCGGGCGGATCTGTCCCGAGACGATACAGCCCGGCTGAATGCCGAACCGCCGAATCTGCGACGGCGAAACGTAAATATCGTCCGGGCTGGGCAGGTAGTCGTAGTCCGGGCTGCGGAGGAACCCGAAGCCGTCGGGTAAGATCTCCAGCGTGCCCTCGCCGTAGGTCATGCCGTTTTTCCGCACGCGGGCCTTGATGATCTGGAAGACCAGCTCCTGGCGGGTCAGACCGGCGTAATCTTCCACGCCCTCGGTCCGGGCCAGCTCGTGCAGTTCACTGATGGCCATTCTCTGCAACACCGTGATGTGCAGTTCGCCTTTCTTGACGGCTTCGTACTTCCGGTGCAGGTCCTCCCGGCCGGCCGGCGGCGGGGCGGGTTCCGTTTCGTTGACGGGAGACGCCGGCGTTTCTTGCAAAGGAGAGGCGGTTTCAACAAGATCAGGCGCTTTGACGGCGGGCGTCGTCTCATTGAGGACCTCCGGCGGGGCGTCGTTTGGGTCGAACAGCGTTTCGTCCGACGAAATCGCCGGTTCCTCGTCCGTTTTTTTGCGGACGGCCTTCTTCGCCGTCTTTCGCTTCGTAACTTTTTTAACGGTTTTCTTTTCGGGATCAGCCATAGGGTTTCCTGTCTTCAACGCAAAGAAGAGATGAATATGCGAATGATCTCAGCGGCGGGCGATGCGGCGTCGCGAATTGTGCGGGGACGGGCGAAAATCCCGTTCCGCTTTTAGTGGTTTCCTTGGAGTGAAAATACAGTTTCCCACTGACCGGGACTTTCTCGACGGCCGCGACGATGCAAAGAAACAACCACGTCATTCGCGGGTGATGAGGTGTAAGAGCCGATCAACCTGCTCTTGCAGATGGGAAACACTCGAACAATTACTGAGACTATGATGACATCGTTTCGCTTTTTTGTCAAGGGGAATCTGCCTCGCTTCGCGCCGGCGAAGGGTTTCGGCGTCCCAGCCGAGCCGACGGCCAACGCGCTGCAGGCGGTCTTTTTCCGGCGCGTCGACGAACACGACGTGCGTGCACAGGTCGTCCCACCCGGCCTCGAACAGCACAGCCGCGTCGATCACGACGGCGGGACAATCCGTCGCCTGCGCCTCGGAAAGGGCCTTGACGATTTCCGCGCGTATTCGCGGATGTAAGATGCGTTCCAGGGCGGCGAGTTGTTCGGCGTCCTGAAAGACGATCTCCGCGACGGCCCGGCGGCTGACCGCGCCGGTTTCGTCGAACACCGCGTCTCCCCACAGCGAGCGAATCTCGCGCTTCACGTCGTCGTTCGCCAACAGCGCATGGCCGAGCTTGTCGCCGTCGATCCGCCGACAGCGGCGGCGCTCAAACTCCTCCGCGACGGTGCTCTTGCCCGACCCCACACCGCCGACAATGCCGATCACCGGAATGTTTTTGTCCTGCCGCACTACATTTCTCTGTTGAAATTATAAAAACAAAGAAAGTCAGCCACAGAGAGCACAAAGGTCACAAAGAAGAAAAATACCAAGACATGTTTGTTGTTTTTCCTTTGTGACCTTTGTGCCCTTTGTGGCAAAAAAAGTCTTTTCAATAAAGCACACTACAATTCATTCTTCGCCGCGGCGATCATCTCGTCCAGCGTCGTCAAGGCCCCGGCGCAGATGCGATCCGCGGCGCCATAATAGAAATGAATCACGCCGTCATCATCCAATACTAAGCCGTTGTGAAACACGCAGTTTTGGTACACGCCCTTCAACTCATATTCCGCCTCCGGCTGAAAAATCGGCTCGCGCGTCTCCGTGAGGATCCGTTCAGGGTGTTCCAGGTCGCTGAGCATCGCGCCGATGGCGTATCGCCCCTGCGCGTCGGCGGCGTGATACATCTCCAACCAACCGTCGGGGGTCTTAATGGGGTTCGCGCCCGCCCCGACGCGGCCGGCCTGCCACGTGCCCGGCTGCGGCGCGAGCGTCTGCTCATGATAGCCCCAGCAATGCAGGTCCGGCGAATATGCCGTCCAGATGCACGCGGGATTCAACTGGCTCATGAAAGGACGATGGCGGCAGACGTACATCCCTCGCACCTTTTCGGGGAACAGCGCCACGTCCTTCTGGAACGGGGGAAAGATGATCCCATGCCGCTCAAACGTCACGAAATCGCGGGTGCTCGCCAGCGTAACCGTCACCCCCCGGCCGGACACAGCCGTGTAGGTAATGTAGTAGGTATTGTCGATTTTCGTGATCCTCGCGTCCTCGCAGCCGTAGGCTTCGTAGGGCGTGGCGGGAAAGATCGCCGGGGCGGGGTCGAACGTGAAATTCTTTCCGTCCCGGCTGCGCGCCAGGCGCAGGTGCGACATGCTGGAGAGCACCTTGCGGCCTTGATAGAGATACCATCGAGGGTCGGAACAATCCAAATCCGGATCGTCCTTGGCATATCGGCCGATCTTTGCCTCGCCGTCTTCGGCGTCGTAGTACAGGTAGGTTACGCTGCCCGGCTCCTCGGGCGCTTTTTCGCCCACGCGCACCAGCAGCAGGATTTCCTCGCCGAAGCGAACGGCGGCTGGGTTCAGCGTGCATAGAACCTCCAGGCCTTGGCGCGTGGGGGAAATATCACCGGGCCTTAACAGCGGATTCTCTTCAAGACGTTGCAACATGATTTTCCTTTCAGTATCGTTTTTTCCTTTTCGCCGGCGGCCGTTGACTTTTCTATTGTGCATGATATTTTTTTGCGGCGGCTCCGTAATCGCCCCAAACCCTATGGCCGGATAAAATCCTACACAGAGAGACAGAGAAACTGAGAAGATTTTTATTTTTTCTTTCCTCTCTATCTTCTCTGTCTCTCAGGAACTCTGTGTCGGATTTTTGGGGGATTCATCGTGCCAGAAAATTCTGTCGCACACTTTCCATTCGAGGCGAGAGTAGTCTCTGGCATTTGACGCCGAAGTATTTTACCTTGGGGGAATCGACGTTGGAATTGAGACCCCTGAAAAAAGGGAATTTTACCACAGAGGTCACAGAGAAAGACGTAATTTCTTACGGTTTTCTCTGTGTTCTCTGTGCCTGCCTGCCGGCAGGCAGGTCTCTGTGGTAGATTTTTCAGAATTCTCAATGGAAAAGGCATTGTACAAAAAAAATCGCGGAATTTTGATAACCTTCTAACATTTCGGGACCTGCGGTGTCTAAAAGAAATATGGGAAAGGTTGATGGTGCGCAAGTTCCTTCCGACAGGGAACTTGTGCTCCTGGCCCGCAAGGGCGACCTTGCCGCGTTCGACGAGCTGGTTCGTCGATACCAGCGGCGGGCAACGGCGGTGGCTTACCGCCTGCTTTCCAACCGAGACGATGCGATGGAAGTCGCGCAAGAGGCGTTTCTTCGAGCGTACGATCGTCTGAAGACACTGGACGATCCGGCGAAGTTCGGCTCCTGGCTGCTGCGAACGCTCAGCAACCTGGCCTTGAACCGTCGCCGGGCTCGTGCGTTGCGCCGGGCGGCGTCGCTGGACGTGGCGATGGAAGACGAAACCGCCTTCGGCGAGAACCGCCCCGACGGCCGAACGCCCACGCCCCTGCAACAGGCAGCCGGGCGGGACATGAGGCTGTTCCTTCGGGACGCCATCGATCGGCTGCCCGACGAGCAGAGGCAGGCGCTGATTTTGTTCAGTATCGAAAAGATGCCGCAAAAGCAGGTGGCTGAGATCCTGCAATGTAGTGTTGAAACGGTAAAGTGGAACGTTTTCCTGGCCCGCAAACGGCTCAAAATCGTTTTACGCAACCTGATGTGACGAACATGAACGAACGGCTGGACCATTTCAAAATCGTTTTACGCAACCTGATGTGACGAACATGAACGAACGGCTGGACCATTTTGATCCGTTGGACATCCTGGGGCGCTACGCCCGCGGGGAGCTTTCCGCCGCCCAGATCGAGTCGCTGACCCGCCGGGTCAACGACGATCCCGAGCTGCGCCTCGCCTGGACGGAATATCAGATCAGCCGCTACATCGACGGCGAACTGACGCCCGAGGAAACGGCGGAACTGACGACCCGCCTGCAGGGCGACCCGGAACTGGCCGAGGCGCTGGAAACATATCAAACCCTCAACGCCGAACTGGCCAAACTCGCCGACGACGTGCCGGAATTCGATTTCCCCGCCCAACGGGAGGAAATTCTCACCGCCGTGGAGCACCGCCAGGCGCGCCGCCGGCAGCGGGCGCAGCGATGGATTCTGCGCCCGACCCTGGTAACGCTGGCCGCGGCGGCGACGTTCGTCCTGGCGCTGGGGGTGTATCTTATGGTCCGCACGGAGGCCCCCCCGCCGGCGGAGGAATTCCGCGTTTCAATCCTTCCGCCCGCACCGACGCCCCCCGTCACCGGACGCGTCGAAGTAACGATCCTCCAAAGCCGTACTGATTCCCCCCCCTCGCCTGCCGGCTCCGTGGTGGCGCTAGCCGGGCCAACGACGGGCGAATCGCTCGCCCAGGGCATGTCCTCCTACATGATGCTGGCCTGCTGCGCGGGCATGCCGCCCGCGGCGGCGACGCCCCCCACCGCAATTTCACCCCTCTTCCAGGCCTGGGCCTGCCTGTCGTGGTTCCTGGAACGGCAGCAAGCCGACGGCCCTCCAAAAAAATTCAGGGAATTTTAACCCGAATTTTTTATTGACCACAGAGACACAGAGGTCACAGAGAAAGACATTATTTTGCTTTGTTGAAAAGATTCTTTTTGCCACAAAGGACACAAAGGTCTCAAAGGAAAAAACAACAAATTTATTGTGATTTTCTTCTTCCTTTGTGACCTTTGTGTCCTCTGTAGCCGATTTTCTTTGTTTTGTTTCCATGATTTCAACAGAACAACATTATTTCTTAAGGTTTTCTCTGTGCTCTCTGTGTCTCTGTGGTAAAAATTTCCTTTTTTCAGAGGGCTCAAATCAGGAAAAACCCCGGTTTTGACCAACGGGACAGTTTTTTGAGATTATTCGAAATAATCCAGAATTTTTTCTTGCCGAAGTTTCTAATTTCAGGTAATAATATGATCTCTGTCGCGGTGGGTATTCCCAGGGGAACGTCGGTTCACCCCAGCCGACGGTACGCGATATGAGAAAGTACAGGAACAAGTCGATTGCCGAACTGGCTGTCGAGTTGGGGTCGGGCCTTCTGAGGCTGCGACGGGGATATCTCGATCGTGCGGAAGAACTCTTACGTCTCATCGATTCCTCTCAGGAATATCCCTATGAATTCGTGGTGCATCAACTTACCGGATACCGCCCCGCCCGCTCCGCCGGGCCCGGGGCGCTGCTGGAGGGACGATCGCTCCGGCATGATCTTCTGCTGCTCCTGCTGGACGTTTCGGAAAGTTTCGACCTGCACACGAGCGACCACGATGACGTGATCTACGACACGCCGACGCTGGCGCAGCGGTTCGGCGTGTCGACCAAGACCGTCCAGCGATGGCGCAGCCGGGGGCTGCCCGCGCGACGGGTGATCTTCCCCGACGGACGCCGACGCGTGGGCTTCCGAGAGAGTTCCGTCCGCTGGTTCCTGGAGGGGCATCAGAAGGAAATCCAGCGTTCGATTCGATTTTCGCAACTGACGGAATCGGAGCGGCGGGAAATTCTCCGCCGGGCGCGGCGCATGGTCTCCCGCACGAAGTGCAGCCTCAGCGACGTCGCCCGCCGACTGGCCCGGCACGCCGGACGGGCCGTCGAGACCGTTCGATACACCATCCGAAAGCACGACAACGACCATCCCGACGACGCCCTGTTTCCCCACCTGCTCAACACGCTGGACAACCAGGAGAAACGCCGCATTTATCGCAGTTTCCTGCGGGGCGAGCCGGTTCCCAGCCTGGCCGACCGCTATCACCGCACCCGCGGGAGCATCTACCGCATCGTGAACGAAATGCGGGCGGTCCAACTGCTGGAGCGTCCGATTTCCTACGTGTACAACGAGCAGTTCGAGCAGGACGACGCCGACCGCGTCATCCTCGGCGAATCGCCGCCGGACGCACGGGGACGGTACGAATCGGCCGGCAAGACCAAGGCCCCCAAAGACCTGCCGCCGTATCTCAAGAGCCTCTACGAAGTGCCCCTCTTAAACGCCGGGGGCGAATTCCACGAATTCCGCCGGTACAACTACCTGAAGTTCAAAGCCGACCGGCTCCGCAAATCCATCGACGTCTCCCGCATCTCCGTTCAGCAGGTCCGCGAGGTGGAGTCGCTCCTGTTGCAGGCCAACGTCTCCAAGAACCGCATCGTGCGGGCGAATCTCCGCCTGGTCGTTTCCATCGCCAAGAAGCACGTCACGGGGCCTTTGAATCTGTTCGAGCTGATCAGCGACGGAAACGTCTCGCTCATGCGGGCGGTGGAGAAGTTCGACTTCGCCCGCGGGTTCCGCTTCAGCACCTACGCCTCCTGGGCGATCATGCGGAATTTCGCCCGTTCCGTCCCGAAGGAACGCTACCAGCTGGACCGCTTCAGCACCGGGCACGAGGAGGTGCTGGACATCGCCGCGGGCTTACAGAGCTACGACCCGGAGGAGGAAAACCTCGCCGAACTGCGCGAAAGCATTTCCGTGATGCTCGATCATCTCTCCGCGCGGGAGCGGACGATTCTGATTCATCACTACGGCCTGCAGGAAAACACCGACCCGAAAACCTTCGATCAACTGGGGCGGCAACTGGGCATCAGCAAGGAGCGCGTCCGGCAGATCGAGATCCAGGCCCTCGACAAACTCCGCGCCATCGGAAACCCCGAAGAATAAAACGGCCCGGCGGTGTGTGAGTTTTTCTCTGGCGGTCACACTCACAGATTGTCATCCTGAGCCCCTCGGGGGTGAACTCCGGGGCGAGCAACGCGAGCCCCGAAGCCTGCCGGCAGGCAGGCAGGTCGAAGGACCCCAAAAATCTGGAAATCGAGGTTCTTCGGCTTCGTCGCGTACTCGCTTCGCTTGTACGCGACTTCGCTCAGAATGACACATTATTTAAGCTTTGCCAGAAAAAATTCCCGCACATCCCCGGCGGAATTTCCCAACGCCCTCCGGCCTGGTCCCTCATTTTCCTGTATGCTCTCCGCGAAAACGGGCACTCGCCGAACGGGTGCTGGGGAAATGTTGAAGCGACAGCATCGTTACTGAAAGTAGCCACGGGCGCAAGCCCAATGGCCCTAAGATAAGCGATAAGTATATGCAGATGTAGCAATAAAAGAAGGCCTCTCTTGT
>JAFGEJ010000147.1 GCA_016931655.1 Phycisphaerae bacterium | reverse complement strand
TTTTCGATTCCCAGCTTCGCGGCGGGGGAATTTTCGCGCACGGACCCTACGATGGGGTGCGCCAGGTCCACCCCCTGCACGATACCGACCTTGATGGACTTGTTTTGCGACGACGGCGTAATGGGCAGCGTCAGTGTTTCCTCCCCCCGCTGCACGACGATGCTCGTGGGTTGCTGGCCGACGTCGTTGCTGATTTGCAGAATCTGGATCGGACTTGGCGTGGGGCGGTCCGCGTAGGACAGAATAATATCGCCGGGTTTCAGGCCGGCTTTGTAGGCGGGGGAATGAAAGATCACGCCTCCCTTGGCTACCGCGTCGACGGTCGTTCGCGGCGCCATGCCCATGACGTCCAGGATCACCGCGATGCCGCCGAATTTCTCGTCTCTGGGCACCGTGAAGATGGAGCCGTCCGGCGCTTGAAGATAGGCGGTGTTTTCGGCGGTTTCTTCATCCACGTCGGCGGGCGGTTCAACAGGCCAGCCGAGGATGCGTTTTCCGTCGGCGGTGTACCAAACATCACCGCGCGTATGCACGTTCGGCGCGACGGTAATTTCAACGGTTTGGACTGGAGTATTTTCGCCGTTTTTCCGCTCCACGGTTACTGTGCAATCTTTTTTATCAAGTCCATCCAGGCCTTCGGCGATTTTGTCCAATTCCCATTTGTGTTCGACCCTCTTGCCGTTGATCGCCGTGATGCGGTCGCCGGCCCGGAAGGGAAAATCGCGGATCAGGTCCGTATTTTTTCCGACCACGAGGCTTAGCGCCGAAGTTATTCCGGGCATGTTTATGCCCTCTTGCTCGCTGTACTGGACTTTCACACGGGTTTGGCCCGTCCACGTCACGCCGTTTACGTCTCGCTGAATGGTAAAATCAAAGGCTTCGCCCTTATCCGCGAAGATGGCAGCCGTCTGTACGTCGCCGAAATGCTTGACGGGCTTGCCGTTAATGCTCACGATACGGTCGCCGGGTTGCAGGCCGACGTCGGAAGCCGGAGGGGTAAGGTTTTTTGCCTCGGCGGGGATTTCCCAGGCGATCTTCGCCTTCGCAGCCGGGAATGTCGGAGAGACGGTTCCGACGATGGGGACGTTGTCCTTCTTGCCGACCATGCCGATGATGATAAACAGCAACGCCGCCAGCAGAACGTTCATCACCACGCCGGCCGAGATCACCACCATCCGTTTTCCGACGGACTTGGCGAGGAAGGACCGCGGATCGACCGTGTCTTCGCCCTCGACGGGTTTAAAATCCTCCTGGCCGAGCATCTTGACGTATCCGCCCAGCGGAATGGCGCAGATGCAGTAGTCCGTTTCGCCCTTCACCGTGCCCCAGAGGCGCGGGCCCATGCCGACGGCGAAGCGCTCCACCTTGATCCCCGCCCACCGGGCCGCCAGGAAGTGGCCCAGTTCATGAAAAAACACCACCACGCCCAGCCCGATAATGAACTGCGCGAGCGGCCAAAGGAAATCCGCGAGAATATCCGTTACAACATTTGCCAGCATAGTTTCGTCCTTCGCAATAAGTCTGAAGATCATTTACCACAGAGGCACAGAGATCACAGAGTTTTTCATTTTAATTCTCTGTGCTCTCTGTGTCTCTGTGGTCATATTCCTTATTTTGTCAGTAGTTGTTTGATTTTCTTCCGGGCCCAGGCGTCGGCGGAAAGCAGAGTGGATAATGTATCCGATTCCTCGTTGGGTTGGGAGGCTGTATCCGGAAAACTTTCCCGCCCCTCCGCCTGCCGGAAGACGGTTTCGATGAGCGTCAGGATTTCGCCGAAGCGGATTTTTCCCTGCAGGAAGGCCTCCACCGCCGCCTCGTTGGCGGCGTTGAGGACCGCGCCGGCCGGGCCGCCGCGGCGAATCGCTTCATATCCCAGGTTCACCGCTCGGCCGAAGCGCCCCGTCAGGGGCTGGAATTCCAGCCGGCCCAGGGCCGGTAAGTCCATCGGCGCGGTGGTTTCCCGCCCGGGTCGGTCGGGATACGACAGGGCGTAAGCGATCGGGCCTTTCATGTCCGGGCTGGCCAGGTGGGCCAGCATCGAACCGTCGCGGAATTCCACCATCGCGTGAATGACGGACTGCGGATGGAGCACCACCTCGATCCGCTCGGCAGGCAGGTCGAACAACCAGTGGGCCTCGATGATCTCCAGGGCCTTGTTCATCAGCGTGGCCGAGTCGATGGTGATCTTTTTGCCCATCGTCCACGTCGGATGATTCAGCGCCTCTTCGACGGTGGCTTTCTCGGCCTGTTCGTCGGCCAGGTTCCGCAAGGCCCCGCCGGAGGACGTGATAATGACGCGGCGCACGTCTTTTTTTTCCGCGCCCTGGAGACACTGGAAAATGCCCGCGTGTTCACTGTCGACGGGCAGCACCGCCACGCCGGCCCGCCGGGCAGCCGGCATGACGACGGCCCCGGCGCAAACGAGTGATTCCTTGTTCGCCAGCGCCAGCGTCGAGCCGCACTCGACGGCGGTGAGGGTGGATTGAAGCCCCGCCGCCCCGACGACGGCCTGCAAGACCACGTCCGGACGGGTATGGCGGATAAGCTGGCACATCGCCCCCGGCCCGGAGAACAGTTCCACGCCGTCGGGTAATTGCTCCCGCAGCGCTTCGGCGGCTTGTTCACTCGCCAAACCGACGGCCTGGGGACGATGCTCCCGCACCTGCCGCGCCAACAACTCGGCGCTGTTGCCCGCACCCAACGCGCAAATGGACATACCCGACTCGCCGGACAACCACTCCAGCGCCTGTCGGCCTATGCTTCCGGTGGAACCCAAGATGGCGATGCGTCTGCTCATAACGTCAATGGGTTGATTCATCGGCGGTCCAGCAGCGCCAGGACGGGAAACAGGACAAACACCGCCGCGAAGGCCAGCGTCCCCTGCCAGTCGGGCAGCAGCGCCGCGACAAGGCAGGCCAGCAGGAGCAGTTCGCCCCGCTGAAACTGTCGGGTCATGGCATATTCCATTCGCGGGCCTGTGGTTTTTCCCATTGCCAGGCTCAGCGAGGCGCACCGGACCGTCAGCCAGGCCGCCAGCCAGGCCGCCAGCCAGGGTCCCATCGCCGCGACACCTGATATTCGGAACGCCGTAACCACGACCGCCAGGCCGATCACACCGGCGGTTAAGGTGATGCGCCACCGCGCGGTTCCCCGGCGGGGCCATTCGTGAATGGTCGTCTCGGCTGACCAGGCATACACCGCCGCGGCGGTGCACGCCAGGAGCAGTTCGGGCATGGCGAAGACTTCTCCCTGCCATCCGCCGCCGGCCGCCCCCACCAGCACCGCCAGCGCCTTCGAGCCGGCCAGCACAATCGGGCCGAGAATGGGCTTCCGCCACAAGTCGCGGTAGTACGCCAGCAGCGCCAGCAGCAGAACGCCTCCGACCAGAATGCACACCACCCCCGCCAGCGCCGAGACGGCAAAAGCAATCAGCGCCAGAACGTATCCCGGATACAACGCCGGAAAAGAAGATTTGTCACCGTTTTCACCGTTATCGGATCGCCCGCCGTCGGTGAGGCCCTCCTGCTGGAGGAACAGACCCACGGCGTGGGCGAGAATGCTCACCAGGCACACGATGCCCAAACCGACGACCGGGACAGCCGCGAAAGACCACAGCCCCGTAGCCGCCGGCGGCGTAAGATTGTGCGCCCGGGCCAGGGCGAATCCGAGCACCACCTCCCCCAGAAGGGCAAATACCGCCGTAACGGCGGCGGAGATGGCACCCGCGGAAAGACTCGCCGGGGCGGGAAGAAGTGTCTTATCGGGATTCCCCTCTGCCGGCGCGTTCTGTGCGGAAGATGATGTCTTCTGCTTCATGGCCGGGATTATAACCACGCCGACAAACCATTGCACCCACCGATTTCTTTCACCAAACCCTCATAACGAAAAAAACCATCCCCCATTCCCTAGTCCCCATTCCCCAGTCCCCAGTCCCGAGTCTCCAGTCCCCTCTTTTCTTCCCGCTTTCCTGCCCGCGGAAAAGTTTCTATAATTTCGTCATGCGAACATGGATGTTGACGGCGGCGTGTGGATTGGTTCTGTGTGTCGGCTGTGGGCCGAAGCAGCCCTGGGCGACGGCCGATCGCATGCAGCGGGGTTTGGTCGTCGTCCTGCCGGGCATCGAGGGTCGTCAGAGCGGCCTGGCCGACAGCATCGCCGAAGGACTCGATCAGGGCGGCGTCAACTGGGCGATCGAAATCCAGGACTGGACCAGCGGCTGGGGGGTTTTGTACAACCTTCGCGCGGAGGATCGCAATCGTCTCAAAGCCCAGGAACTTTCGCACCGCATTCGCCGCTACCAGATCGCGTATCCTGCCCGGCCCGTCGTTCTGGTGGGTCAGAGCGGCGGCGGAGCAATAGCCGTCTGGACGGCGGAGGCGCTGAATCCCGACCAGAGGATCGAGGGGATCCTGCTGATCAACGTTGCCCTGTCGAGGGACTATTCGCTTCTTCGGGCCCTGGATCACACCGAACGGGGGATCGTGAGCTTTTATTCCCCGCGCGACTGGATGCTGCTGGGCGTCGGTACGACGATGTACGGTACGATGGACGGCCGGCACGCGATCTCGGCGGGCATGGAAAAATTTCGCGCCCCGGCGGCGGATCGCCCTGCCGCCTATGCCAGGCTGTTTGAAATCGGCTGGTCGAAGGAGATGGCCCGAACCGGGCATCCGGGCCTGCACGTGACCAGCGCCGCGAAGGATTTTGTCGCTCGCTACATTGCGCCGCTGGTACTGGCCGACGCGTGGAACGCGAAGAACATCGAGGCCATCCGGAAAGACCTGCCCGACATTTCCGGCACGCCGACGACCTCACCGGAAGATTTTTGACCCCGGTTTTCTTGTGATATCTCAAACGGGGCGAATACAGCCGTGAAATCATGGCCCTATTCGGCTAAGCGGGCAACGTCCACCCAGCATCCTTCCCGGGCCGCCTGAATCGCCGTCTCGGCCAGGATCATCGCCGCCAGGCCGTCTCTTCCTGAAACCAGCGGCGGCCGGCCTGAACGTCTCGCCTCCAGGAACACCGCGTGCTCCTGCCGGAACAGGTCGTCCCATCGCGCCGCAATCGGCGAGACGTTATGTTCTTCGTATTGGTACTCTCGCTGGTGCGGGAACCGTTTCAGTTCGCCCGTCGTGAAATCATAGACCGCCGCTCCCCGATCGCCGTATACCTCCAGCGTGCGCCGCTGGGGAAACTGAACGTAGTCCATGTGAACCTGAATCAGGGCGCCGCTGCCGGCGCGAAGAATCATCTGAAACACGTTGGGGGGAGGTTTCAGTTCCATTCGGCCAAGTTGCGCCCCGGCGGCGCTGACGGCAGCCACGTCCCCGAACAGCCAGTGGAGAAAATCCAGCTCGTGCGTGTAATCCACGATCAGGCTGTTGGGATGGTGCAGCCGATCGGGGCTTTTGGCGTTCAGCAGCGTGATATAGGTTCCGACCATGCTTCGGCCGCCCACCAGTTGGCCCAGCGATCCGGCGTCGATCCACGTTTTGAGTTTTTGCAGGCCAGGGTCCAGCCGCAGCATATATCCCACCTGCAGGAATCGCCCGGCCTTTTCCGCCGCCGCCACGAGCTGCCTCGCGTCGGCGAGGGTGTCTGAAATGGGTTTTTCCATAAGCACGTCCGCGCCGGCTTCGACGGCCTGCAATCCCATCGGCACATGAAGGTGGTTGGGCGTCGCGATAATTACCGCGTCGGGCCGTTCGGACAGGGCGGCTGGATAATCTGACGTGGCGGCGGCGGGATTCGTCAGCGTTGCGAGGGTGTCCTTTCGATGCTCTTCGACGGGGTCGCAGATCGTCAGTTCCACGTCCTGCCGTTCCGAGAGCAGCCGGGCGTGTCGTCGTCCGATGGAACCCAGGCCGGCTACCAATACACGAGTTTTTTTCTTCATCGCATCGATTCCATGTGCATCATTGCCAGACCGTGAATCCACCGTCCACCACCAGGTTGTGTCCGGTCACGTACGCCGAAGCGTCCGAGGCCAGGAAGACGGCGGCCCCTTTTATATCAATGCCGTCGCGTCCCATGCGTCCGAGGATGCACTTTCGGCTATAGGCTTCGATAAATTCCCGCGGCTGGCCTCGCTCAAACCCGCCGGGCGAAATCGCGTTGGCGCGAATTCCGTCCTGTCCGACGTAGGCCGCCAGGTCGCGGGTAAATCCGATTACCGCTCCCTTCGCCGCGGCGTAATCCAGCGTCTGGGGGGGCATTCCCCCCAGGTACACCGACCGGTCGCGCCCGACAAGGCCCGCGATGCTGGCGATGTTGATGATACTGCCCGATTTCTGTTTGCGCATCACCGGCACTATGTATTTGCACACCAGAAACGGCGCGGTAACGTTCGTGCGATGCAGGGTTTCCCAAGCGTCCAGGGGACGATCTTCCAGGTTCGCCGCGGCTTTCATCGCGATGCCGCCAACGCAATTGATCAGAACGTCGATTCGCCCGAAACGTCGAATCATTTCCTCCACGCCCTGGCGCACCTGCGTTTCGTCCGTCGCGTCCATCCCCATGCCGATCACGTTGCGGCTGGTGGATTCGGCGAGTTGCTTCGCCGACGCCTGCGCTGTGCCGGAATCGCGCGACGTGATTGCCCCGTCGGCGCCGGCTTCGGCGAGGGCGACGGCCATGTCCCATCCAAGGTTTCGCGCACCGCCGACCACGAGAAACACGCGACCCTGAAGGCGGAACAAATCCTGAATACTCGGCATTTCGATGCTCCTTTCCCGAAAGGTGTATACAACATAACCTTCTCGTCAGCAAAGTCTGAATCATACCCTTCCGGGTGGAGTCATGTAAAGTCTCGCCGAGCCAGATATTTGGCGACAACGACTACTTTGGCAAGCGGATCACCGCGGTTTTCACCTGCATCCACTCGCCGGGCGGGGCGGGGGTGACGGCGGCGTTGTACCATCGACCGGCGCGTTGCACCCAGGCGGCGTACTCGCCCGGCCCGGATTTGCACCAGAACCAGGCCTTGCCGTCATTGTCCGTCACGACGCCGAACGGCGTGGCCGGCTGATCGGTGGGCGTCAGCCACACGGCGGTATTGGGGACGACCTTGCCGTCGGCGTCGAGAACCTGCACGATTACCTCCGGGCTGAAACGCGGCTCGAGCTTCGTCACTTCACGTTGCACGTCCTTGCAGGGATCGTACGTGCGAAGATACATACAGCGGGGAACCGTCGGGTCGTAGAAGTTGAAGTTGTCGCAGGCGTAGGAAAGGTGTTTCTCTTTGTAGTCCGGCCCGCTCAAGGCCGGCCAGGGAACCGGCGGCGTGTCTCTTCGGTAGTCCACGCCTTCCCAGACGAACATGAAGGGATGGTGGCGCAGCATCGCCGAGAACGGCCAAAGGCCTGACAACTCATGGGAGCGCAACGTCTGGAGGCGTCCTTCCATGTATTGGGCGGCGGAGTTGACGCCGTTCCAGAAGTACGGCTGGGGGTCTTCGCCGCGATCTCGCATGCTCCATACTTCTCCGATGTACGTCCAGGCGAACGGCCCGCCCAGGCTGATTTCGCCCATCGAGCACGGTTTATTGTATTTTTTCTTCCAGTTGTCCCAGACACGGGGATTGACGTAATGCCCGTCAAGAATGTCCACGCGGGGATCCTTGTGGTAGTCGGTGAACATGAAAATGGTTCCGCCGTTGTTCACCGTCGGCCGGGTGGGGTCCATTTCCTTGAACGCGCCGTTGAGTTTCAGGAGCAGTTCCGCACGTTCCCGGACAGCCGGCGTGACTTCGTCGCCTTCCTGGATCACGCCGTGCTCGTTTTCCGTGCTCCAGATCGCCAGAGACGCATGATTCCGGTTGGTTTTCGCCTGCTCGATCGTTTCCGGAAGGGCATAATCGCCTTTTTTCCGAACCGGTTGATCCGCGTCGAACTTGCCCGGATTGCGGACGATCTGGCGGAAGAAGGTTTCCTGCATCATCAGCATGCCCATCTCGTCGGCTACGTCCAGCGCATCGGGGAAGAAGTACCCGCCTTTGTGAAGGCGGATCATGTTCATGTTCGCCTGCTGATTGGCGTCCGCGCACTGCCAGCGAAAGTGAAACCGATGGATCGGCAGTTGTTCGGATCCGATACTGTTTCCCTGGACGTAAAACGGTTTCTGCCCGTTGAACACGAAGTAAGGCCCTTCGATCCAGAACTCGCGGAACCCGAAGCGAACGAACTGACGATCCAGCGTCTGACCCGTTTTCTGATCCTTCAGCTCCAGTTCCAGGAAATACAGATACGGATTGGACGGCCCCCAGAGGGTCGGATTATTCCACGATTGGGAAATACTGATCGTTTTGTCATTTTTCTCCACGGTTTTCGGATCGAAGATTAACGACGTCGCCGCGCCGTCCCGTACCCGCGCCAACAGAACCGCGCCGTCGGCGGGAACGTTCGCCAGAGTCACGTCCGCGTCCAGTTGCATCTTACGGACGGAGGGTTTTACGAATACGTCGGAGATATGCGCCTTGTTGATGATGCGCAGCGTCACGTTTCTCCACGGCCCGCAGGCGCGAGGCCGGTTGTATCTCCAGGAGCTGTTGGTATCGCCGAAGGCGAAATGCCGGGTGGCGCCCGGCTGAATGGTTCCCATCGTCAGGCGGTCCTTCATCTTTTCCAGCGGAACGTTTCCCGGCAGGGAGAAGATGATTTCGCTGCTGTATCCACCCTCCGCCGCCCGGTGATATCGGCCGTCGCCCAATTTGATAACGTCCTCCACCGACGACTTTTTCGCGACGTCCTTTCCGTCCAGATACAGGCGGATTTCGTCCGGCTTCTGACTCGGCATGCCCGAATCCACCGTAACTCGATACGCATGGCCTCGGTATTTGGAAACGTATTGCATGAATTTGGGATTGGAGAAACTGGATTCCTGTTCCTGGGGAACAATTCCCTTGTATACGTTTTGGCTGAACAGGTGAATCGTGTTGGATTCCCCCAGGCGGACGTGATCCGTCAGGTCCACGTCAAAGGGAAGCAGGCCCTCATGGTAAAAGAGCTTTTTCCCGTTGCAGTACACCGTGGCGAAATCGGCTACGGAGTCGAAGTGCAGTACGATCCGCTTGCCGGCCCAGTCTTTCGGGCAATCGAGTTCTTTCTTAAACCACGCGCTGATGCAATCTTTCCCGGCCTGCTCGCCGATCTCGAAAATTTCCCTTTTCACGTTGGCCGGCACGGCGATGTCCTTCCAGCCGGCGGAGGGAATCTCCCCCGCCTCGACGTCCAGACCGAGAGCGCCCGGCTGCCACTGCCAGATGCTGTTCAAGCTCAGATCGCCGTCCAGCAGATCGGGCGGAGTTTGGGCCGGCTGAAATTCTCCGCTCACCGTCTCGGCCGGCCTGGGCGCGCCCATCGGATTGGGCTTGTTCTCCACGTATCCCGAATACTGATGCACGGGCAGGAAGCCCGTCACCTTGAACACGCCGGTGACGGCGTAGGTTTTGTCGGCGAGATCCTCGCCGCCGGGAATAAAGTGTTCGTTGGGATTGGATTCGTAGACGAACGTCCCCGGCCCGTTCTCGCCGCTGAACGTCACGCGGATGTCAAAACTTTCCTTGTTGTTCGTGAAATACTCCAGCAGCTTTTTATCCTCGATAAAGAACTGCGCCCTAAGTTCACCGGCGGGCAGTTCTTTTTTCATCGTCACGCCGTCGATGGTGCATGCAACCGTCGTGGGCGTCTCGGCGCGATAGCGAATCACGTCGATCCGCGCCAGTTTCACGTCGGAATTTTTCGCGATGGGCAGGCGGCGCTTCACCGTCACGTCGGCCGGGCCTTTCTGCCAGTACAGTGACGTCTTCGGCCGCTGGCGATATTCGCAGATCGTGTAGGCCGGCTTGCGGTATCGCCGCGCCCGCGGGCCGACGGGAATCCTTTGATCGGACGCCGTCATCGAAATCAGCATCGGCGCAACGTCCGTATTGCGGCTTTTGAAAATGATGTTCTCGACGGCCTTGTCCGGGTGCGGATTCTCCCACTCGTACAGATAAAATCCGACGTGCGGGCACACCGGGTTCTGACCGTCCCAGGCGACGACGGCGTTCTCCAGATCCTTCGGATTCCACCACTCGCCGATCTCCTTGCCGACGCGCAGCGGAATCGTCGCCGTCGAACCGTCGGAATAGTTCACGACGTAATCCGCGCAATGCGTGCCGCCGTCGCCCGACCAGGCGGCGGCCTGAAGAACATACAGCCACGGCGCCTTGCCGTTCACGGCGATGGGTTTGCTCTGGATTGGCATCTCCGGCGTGTTGGCGCTCTTGAGCGACACGCAGCCGGGGCGATACGCGTTGCCGATTTCCTCCAGCTTGTCCACGATATGAAACGGAACGCCCCGGAAATACTGGTATCCGCGTGGAATGAATCGCAGGTCGTTGGCGCCCTGGTCGGTCCAGCCGCCGTCGTTGTCCGACTCGGATTTATCCTCGAAAAGCCGGTTCGCCGCGTCGTCGAGGTAGAGATACCGAACCTTTTCGCTCTTGCCGGGGCCGTTGCCTTCGGCCTCGTTGGCGGGGGTTTCGTCATGCTTGGTTGTGCGGATGCGAATCCGCGAGAGGCGAACGACGGCCGGCTCGGAACCGTCGCCATGCTGGACGGCGCCGATCTTGACGGAAAACGGATAGATCACCCATTTCTTACCGATCAGGTCCAGCAGCGTGAAATCCCTTCTGAGATTCCCGCGCGAGACCGTCAACACGCCCGATCCGTTGGTGAGCGTCAGCGTCACGCGATACGGCTCGTTCAGCCGGAAGGGAAGGTTTCCCTTCAGAAGAGTTTTGTGTTTTCCCTCGTCAAACTGGCGAACCAGCACCGCGCCGTTTCCCTCGCCGTTGGTGATGTTGATCCACACCGCGGGGGCATACCACCGGTTGCCGTTTTCGGGCAGCAATATCAGGCCGAAATCCCGGCCGGGCGTCTGCGACGCGATGTCCACGTCGATGCGTACCGTCGCCTCGGCGAGCAAAAAGCTGTTTTTATACGTCATGTAATTGCCGGCCCAGTTCGCGTCCTTACCGGAATGGGTCGGAATCTCCAGCGCGCCGTTTACCATCGCGGCGCCGCCTTCGGGCTTGTCCGGCGCCCAGCCGAGAAGTTTGGCGCCCTTGTCAAATTGGGAATCGACAAGAACGTTCCACGATTCTTCTTCCGCAAGAACGGGATGGATTAAAACAGCCAGAATTCCGATGGCCAAGAGTGTGGATCGACAAATACCTGGTATCATTTTTTTACCTCGATAAAGGGGTTAATGGATCGAAGAAGGTTTTGTGCAAAACAAGTGCGAAAAATATACGAAAAACGGACCGGATTGGCTTAACGCTCACCGCTGCTGATTATTGCCGTACCACGTCCAGCCGATATCGTAGCGGTACGCGTCCATGTCTTCTAACTCCTCCTGATTCTCCGTATGGCCGTCGAAGAACAGGAAATTTCCGGTCCCCTCGTGACTGTCCGACGCCTGGGCGATAAAAAACTCCTCATTATTATACCAGGAAACCCCAAGGCCGTTCGGAAACGCCGTATACCAAAAACTGTTATTCCCCGACACATCCCAGTAGTTCCCATCCATAAGCATGGGAGTAGACGCCAGCGCCGTGACGTGATCCCCAAGATAAACACCCGTTCCAAGATAGGCATTAACGGTATAGGAAGTACCGTTGTTATATAGGGACAGGTTTTCCATGCTGATGTCACTCGGACAAAATACGGGTAATTTTTTTTCCTTGGTATCACCCACTCCCAGATATTTGCCCAGCGCCCAGCAGAGATTTGTAGTTGGATTTCCAGATTCATCCAATTCGAGTCCTTCATGACTATACCAGCCAAACCAATACGAATAGGGATAGCCTTTACCAGGGGGACCTTCTATAAAATAATCTATAGGGTAGTTGCCCGCGAATCCCATCGGTCCCCGGCCGTTAAAGTCATTCACGTAAAGATAATACACCGAGCCGATGGATTTCAGGCGCGTCAGGCAGAGCACCCGCCGGGCCAGGAGCTTGGCCTTCTGCAGGGAGGGCAGGAGAATCGACACGAGCAGCGAAAGAATCGCGATGACGACCAGAAGTTCGATCAGTGTGAACGCCGCCCCGGGAAAAGGGGTCAGGAACCTTTTTTTCTTTATCCGGTTCTTCTTTTGGCCTTGTTTAGGCGCGAAATGATTAAGAAAAAAGGTTCCTGACCCCTTTTTCTTCAATTGTGCGCGTTGCCGATTCATTT
>JAFGEJ010000146.1 GCA_016931655.1 Phycisphaerae bacterium | reverse complement strand
GCGACGAAAAAACCGCCCAGCATGAACGCGACGGCCCCGAACCCCGCCGCCGGCCTTGCCAGGCGAAGGCGGCGCAGGTACACCCACATGCCCACCCCGGCTGTGATGAATGCGGCGAAGATCGACAGGCTGTACGCCGGCCTGGCCGGCAGGGCCGCAAACAGCCAGGTCGTCGGAAAAAACACCGCCGACTGCGGATCGCCCAGGACTGCCATTCCCCCAGCCGTCAGCGGATCGACGATCGGCCAATCGCCGCGGGCCAGGGCCTTGCCCGCCTGCACGCGCAGCGGATAGTAGTACAGCACGTCGTCCTCGCCGGCCGAGAGCGGCGCCCGCCACAGCGCCGCAAGCATACCCATCGGCAGAACCGCCAGGGCGAGAACCCAAAGCCACGTTTTTACCATTTCACGCATACGGCCCTTCTTTGCTCGAAGATGATAATCTATTGGTGCGTTCGCCGGAAAATTTTTTCACACCTTTCCTTTCCATCATGGTATCTTTGCTTCTATAACAAATTCCGCAACAAACGATGTATCGCCGAGAGGCGCGGCAAGACGCGGCCCGCGGCGTGAATAGAATCCCCCGGAGTATGTTACACCGTGTGTTTCCGACTCTTGCGCCCGTAGCTCAGCTGGATAGAGCAGCGGTCTTCTAAACCGCAGGTCGCAGGTTCGAGTCCTGCCGGGCGCGTTGGTGTGAATGGCGGCTACCAGCCGCTGGGGTGTTTGGGCAAAAGGCGGTCCCGGTCGTACGGCGGTGTTTCCCGGTCCGGCATTTCATCCAGGGGAAAGTCCTTCGCCCATTGCTGACGTTCCTGCTCATTGGCGTAGTATTTTATGTGAAGGTAGATACCTATAATTCCCCTTGCCCAGGGCGACGCCATGCAGTCTCTCGTCAGCCTGCTGCAAACCGTCATAAATAATCTGCAACAGAAATGATGACAAAAATACAGGACAAATAAAATTATCCATTTGATAGTTGAAAATCATCCACTTAATGGTTATAATTAGGTCATGTTCCAAAGACATATTTCATCGCGGCTCCTGGAGGCGCTGGCGGACAGCCCTGTGGTCTTGTTGCACGGCGCCAGGCAGACCGGCAAGAGTACGTTGGTCCAGCATATCACGTCTACCGATCACCCGGCGAAGTATTTCACGTTTGACGACGCCGCCGTTCTCGGGGCGGCCTCTGCCGATCCGGTCGGTTTTCTCGCCGGGATCGAGAGTTCCATCGCACTGGACGAAATTCAGCGGACCCTGGGGTTATTCCTGGCCATCAAGGCTGACGTCGATCGTAACCGCAAGCCCGGCCGGTATCTGCTGACTGGATCAGCCAACGTACTCATGTTGCCAAAACTCTCGGAGTCCCTGGCGGGACGAATGGAGATTCTCCCACTTTGGCCGTTGTCGCAGGGAGAGATTGAGGGCAGGCCGGAAGGCTTCATTGATAGCCTGTTCGCGTACAAACCCATCAAACCCATCAAACGACTCAAGGATGAACCCACTCTGCTGGATCGCATTCTTCGTGGCGGATATCCTGAAGCCTATCATCGGGAATCGCCAAATCGACGGCGGGCGTGGTTCAATTCCTACGTCTCGACCATTCTTCAACGAGACGTGCGGGACTTGGCCAACATCGACGGACTCAATGCGATGCCCCGCCTTCTTAGTCTGCTGGCCTCCAGAATCGGATCTTTGATGAACCATGCCGAGGTGTCACGTAGCCTGGGCATACCCCAGACGACGTTGAAGCGCTATCTAGCCCTTCTGGAAGCCACGTTTCTGGTGCAACCATTACCGGCGTGGTCGAGCAACCTGGGAAAACGGCTGGTTAAGTCTCCTAAGCTGTATCTCAACGACACCGGCTTGGCCGGCAGCCTGCTCGACCTGTTGGAGGAACGTACTCTGCGACAATCGCCGTTCCTGGGACCGATGGTGGAGAATTTCGTCGTCATGGAGCTTCGCAAGCAGACTACCTGGAGCAAGACGGAATCGGGATTGTTTCATTTTCGGACGCTGGGTGGACTGGAAGTTGACGTTGTCCTGGAGTCGCCTTCGGGCGATCTTGTGGGGATTGAGGTCAAAACCAGCGCCACTGTAAGCGCAGGAGACTTCAAAGGACTTCGAGCACTGGCCGAGGAAACGGGTAAACGCTTTCACCGGGGTGTTGTGCTGTACCGGGGCCATGAGATTGTTCCTTTTGCAAAAAACCTTCACGCGATACCAATAGAGGTGCTTTGGCAATCGTGATTCATCCCGGAGAAAGCTTATTTTGGGTACAGGTTTGGTAAAAACATTTTTTAGAACAGCAGGAATTCGGCTCCAAGCCGGCTGGACGTATTGTGAAGACGAATTCCTCGCTCGATACGGATGGAGCGCATGAAAGTCGTCGTCACCGGACAGGTCGGACTGGACAAAAAACCTTTTCTTCAGCGCGTCGCGGCGTTGGCGAAGCAGGAAGGCTTCGACCTGACGCTCTTTCACGTCGGCGACATGATGTACGCCGAGGCGCCGGACGTGGCGGCGGGGAAAATTCTCGACCTGCCCCTCGGACGGCTGGAGAATCTCCGACGCAGCGTCTTTAAGGACATCCTGGCCGAGTCGAAAAAGGCCCCCAACGTCCTGATCAACACGCACGCCACGTTTCGCTGGCGGCACGGGCTGTTTTTCGCGTTCGACCACGACCAGATGAAACGCCTCGACGCGGACCTGTACGTGGTATTGGTGGACGGCATTGACCAGGTCTACCGTCGCCTGCGGCATGACGGGCATCACGACCCGACGCTCAAGGACCTGATGGTCTGGCGAGAGGAGGAAATCCTCGCCACGGAGCTGCTCAGCCGGCTTGTGCGCGGGCACGGCCGATTCTTCATCTGCGTTCGCGGCGGGGAGGAACAGGCCCAGGCGCTCGTGCGGCTGATCTTTCGGCCTGAGATGAAAAAGGCGTACTTGAGCTTCCCCATGTCGCACGTGGCAGACTCCCCGGATATTCTGGCGGACATTGAACGATTCCGCCGCGAGATGAAACGATACTTCATCTGCTTCGACCCAGCCGACATGGAAAAGGAAAAGCCCATCACCTTCCAGGCCATCGAAGCCGCCCGCGATGGGCGGCGCACCATTACCGTCGGCGAAGGCCCGCGGCGCATCACACTGGAAACCAACGACGTGCTGGGCATCCTGCCCGACGTGGACGGCCAGATTTACGTGCGGGATTTCAAACTAATCGATCAATCCGACATGATTATCTCGCTCATTCCGGAACTGCCCGACGGCAAGCCGGCCCTGTCCAGCGGTGTGGAACGCGAACTGCAACACGCCCACGAGTCCACGCGCGACGTGTTTGTGATCTGGACGCCGCGGCGCGACCCCTCGCCGTTTATCACTGAGACGGCTACCCGCGTCTTCCGCTCCAGCGCCGAGGCCGTCCGGTTCTTCCTCGAAAACCACTACGTTGTCGAAGCCACCAACGGCACGCTGTTTCATTAAGAGTAAGCCACAAAGGACACAAAGAGCACAAAGGAAAGAAATTAACATAGAAGCTGTTTCAAAACCTGCTTTCGTCGCGAGGCCGAGGAATTTTGTGGCCTGGCAAGAAAGAAAAGAGGCTGCATATTACTGATATTCTGCCTCTTTTCTGACGCAGCCAGGACACAAAAGAACCGGCCGCAGCAGAAATGAGGTTTTGAAACAGCTTCTATAGTATTTTTTACGCATTATTCACCTGGATTTGAAATAGAGGGGTATTTTTAGACGCAATTGTTGGATATCTTCTCGATGTATGATAAATTTACTCGGCCCCGAAGGGGCCGTCAGCGCATAGCCGGGGGTGAGCGAAGCGAACCCCCGGATTCGGTTTTTTTATCACCGAGTCCCGAAGGGACGACAGCAAATTCAAAGGTACTTTACAATTCGATAATTCACTGTCGCCCCGTTGGGGCTAAAAAAATAAGATCACTTTCCGGGGGTTCGCTTCGCTCACCCCCGGCCAAACGCTTTTCAGCCCTTCGGGCTTCCGAATACTTTTGGGGGAGTCTTTTTTAACGAAAGGAATTCCTATGAACATGAAACAAGTCATTCGGATTATTACTCTTTACAAGTATTTTGCTTATGCTTCACATATGCGGAAATTATTTCGTGAAGCAATGACAGACGACTGGATGAAAGTATACACACCTGATATGCAGGGAGCGGTAAATTTTTTTCTGTCTCCTCCCGGAATATATTTCATGTATTCGTATTCGGGAATATTTCTTGTTATTCAGGGTTGGGAAAGTCTCGAATTACATGATCCAAAGATAGACAAGCTACTTGAATCCCCTTTTGTTGATAGACTTAGAAAGTTTCGCAATGCTACATTTCATTACCAAAAAGATATGTTGAGCCCCAAACACCTTCAGTTTTTCGGAACCCAAGAAGAAAAAACGGAAGAATGGTTAAATTCTTTGTATGCTGAATTTGAACGTTTTTTTATCGAACAACGTATTCCAATACCTGAATCCCTTAAATCTTCTTTTAAGGACAAAACAGATGCGCAAGTATTCCAAGCAATAAAAGACTATTTCGGGAATCGTACTTCTTGTGCAAACGATGATGAGAAACCAATCAAATAATGTATTTCAACCAAGCATTACATACATAATAATCCATTAACGGAAATTCATAAATAAATGATTCATCATCGCTGGGACATCTCGCCTGCCGAAGCGATTGCACTGCAAAAAGAACTCGCCGGCCAGGTGCGAGAAGAATCTCTCAGGGGCGAAATCAAAACCGTTGCCGGTGTGGATTGCGCCTTTACCGCCGACGGGCGCATCGTCGCCGTCGCGGTATTGTGCAACGCCAAGACGATGGCGGTTCTGGCGACAGCCGTCGAGGTTCAGCCCTGCGGGTTTCCGTACATCTCAGGCCTGTTGAGCTTTCGTGAAGCGCCGGCCGTCATCGCGGCTGTCAAAAAACTCCACCCCGCGCCCGATCTGTTGATGTGCGACGGCCAGGGAATCGCTCATCCCCGCGGACTGGGTTTGGCGTCTCACGTGGGACTGTGGCTGAATGTGCCGACCATCGGCGTGGCGAAAAGTCGTCTCTGCGGGCAGCACCGCATGCCCGGGGCCAAACGTGGTGCAAAGGCACAACTCCGCTACCAGGATAAAACCATCGGCGCCGTTCTGCGAACGCGGGACAACGTCAGGCCGCTGTATATCTCCGTTGGACATCGCATCACACTGCCGGAGTGCGTGAATTGGGTCCTCCGCGCGGGGGAAGGCTTTCGTCTGCCCGAACCGACCCGCCAGGCCGACCAACGGGTTACGCGGGCGAAGAAGGGCGTGTGATCCGAAAAAATCTTTTCAACAAAGCAAAACAGCTTCTACATTTTCCTCGGCAGGGGATTCTGGCGGTGGCATTGTTCGATCACGGCGATTTGTGTACACACCTGCCGCGGAGTAACAATCAGGCTGCCTTCGCCCGTCAGAACGTCGTAGACATTGTTATAAAACTGACGCAGAGCAAAGGCGAATCTGTCCATTTTCGCCAGTCTGCCGGGCTTCCACGACTTTTGAATCCAGGGAATTTTTTCCTTAACGTACTGGCGATCGATGGACCATTTCTTATGAAGTGACTGTTTCGGGGCTTTCTTCGGGTCGTAGTATTTCCACGTGGCGCCATTCGGTCCGGCCGTCAGTCCGCCCAGAGAACCGCTGACGTTCATCGGCTCTCCCTGGGGGAAGGCCTGGTAGCTATTGAGAACCACTTCCACCATGGGCCGACCCTGGCCGTGCAGCACAATCACGTCAAGGTCGTCGGCGTCGCCCAGACAGCCCGGCCCGGAGATCATCTTCGCGAACACCGTGGGCATGATTTCCCCCTCGCCGAAGAGCATGACCGCCTGGTCCATTGGGTGCGGGCCGGTGTTGTTCAGGCTGCCGCCCCAGTTTTTCTGCAATGTCTGCCAGTCCCACCGGCGGGCGAATCCGCTCCAGTTCAGCCGGACGTACAAAATCTCGCCCAGTACGCCGGAAGTGATAATTTCGCGGGCTTTGACGAAATACGGCTCGAAACGGGAATTCTGGAACGGCGCCAGCAGACGGTGGTTTTTCTCGGCCGCGGCGATCATTTCGTCCAGGTCAGCCACCCGGATCGCCAGCGGTTTTTCGCAGACCACGTTATGTCCAAGGTTCAGCGCCTCGATCGTCCCGGCGGGATGACTGGTGCTGGGCAAGGCGTTGACGACCAGGTCCAGTTGCTCCTTTTGAAGAAGCTCGTGGTAATCCTCGTAGGTTCTGGCGCCGAGTTCTTTTCGGGCTTGGGCCAGGCGCTCGGGCATCTCGTCCGAAACCGCCGCGATCCTGTATTGTTTCGTCGCCTGCCGCAGCCAGTGGGTGTGAATGTCGTATCCACTACGTCCCTGGCCGAGAATGCCCACGGTCAGTATGCGTTTTGCCACGTCGCTACTCTTTATTTTTTACTTCAGGATCACGGGCTTGCCCGTATCGCAGGATTCGCGAGCCGCCAGCCCCACCTTCACGCTGAGCCGGCCGTCCATCCAACTGCTCTTGGGCTTCTTGCCCGTCCGGCAGCACTCGAAGAAGTCCTTCAGCAGGTTATCGTCCGCGCCGCCGTGTCCGGAGTTCATCAGTTCCCTCAGGTTCGTCACCTGCGGCCAGTTGCCTTCCTTGGCATGTCGCTTCCAGTATTTCACGGTACCGGCCGAGAGGTCGCCCTCGGCGAAGCCTTCCGTGCCCGTCAAGCGCATCTGCCGGGTGCTCATCGAGGCGACCACGCTGACGGTGTACGTCGCTCGAACGTCATTGTCATATTCGACAATCGCGATGCCGTTGTCGAACGTGTCCTTATCGGAATTGTAAAGGCAGATGTCACGCGGAACGCCCGTGGCTTCCTCCGTCAGGCGTCCCAGCACTTCATTCTCCGCACCCCAGCTGGGCGCCTTCGGGTCGCTGACGTCGAAATAGTCGGGACATTCGTTTTTGAGATTGCAGACCCGGCAGTGCGTGCCGGCGCCGGGTTTGGGCTTGTAGTGGCTCAGGCTGCACACGCCGAAGACGCGCGTGGGGTTTCCGCCGGCGAACCAGTTCAGGAGGTCGAAATCGTGGCAGGCCTTGGTGATCCACAGCCCGCCGCCGTATTTACGCAGCCGGTTCCAGCGGCGAAAGTACGTCCGCCCGCCGAAGTAATGCTCGTTGCTTTCGATTGCCAGAAGCCGGCCGAGTTTGCCGCTTTCGAGAATCTTGTGTAACTCGTCGAACACCGGGGCGTGGCGCAGATTCATGCCCAGATAGAACACCGCCTTGGATTCTTGTGCCGCCGCGATCAGGGTATCGGCGTCTTCCAGCGTGATGGTCATGGGCTTTTCGCAGAACACGTGCTTGCCCGCCTTCAGCGCCGCGACGGCCGGCGTGACGTGCTCGCCATCCGACGTGCAGATACACACCGCGCCGACGTCCGAATCTCCGACGACCTGTTCAAGAGATTCATAGATCCGGGCCTGGGTATGATCATATTGCTTCAATAGATATTCCCCGCGGGCCGGGATAATGTCGTACATGCCGCAAATGTGCCCGACCTCGGGATAATCCTGAAGATACCTCAATACCATCGTACTGCGCATGGATGCGCCCACCACCGCTACACCGATTGGATTCACAACAATTTTCTCCTGTTTTTCAACAACCTGGTTTTAACCTTCTCACGTTGTGTAAAAATAAATCTCTGTGTTCTCTGTGGTCAATATCCACCGTTATTCACCTATGGTTTTCACGCCCAACAGGTCCTGGACATCGATCACGCCGACGGGCCGGCCCGCTTCGTCCACGACGGGCAATTCGTCGATTCGATACTGGTTCATCATTGCCTCGGCTTGGCTGGCGAGATCGCCCAGGCCGATCCGCTTGGGATTTTTTGTCATCACGTCCCGGACGGGTTGGGCGAGCAAAGCGGCCGCGTCGGCGTTGACAAGTTTGCGACGCAGGTCAGCGTCGGTGAGGATGCCGGTGAGTTTCCCTTCCCCGTCGATCAGGAGCATCGCACCGGTACGTCGCTCGATCTTTTCCGCCTGCCGTAGCGCCTCCGCCAGCGACAGGCCGTCGTCCACCACGCTTAATCGCTCGCCCTGCCGGAAGGTCATCACTTCCTCGACCTTGAGGAATTTCCGTCCCAGCGCCCCGCCGGGATGAAAGGCTGCGTAGTCCTCCGGCTGAAATTGGCGCATCTCCATGACCGTCAGCGCCAGCGCGTCGCCCAGGGCGAGCATCACCGTCGTGCTGACCGATGGCGCGACGCCCAGCGGGCAGGCTTCCTCGATGGGGCCGTAGCAGAGCGTGATGTCCGCGTGGCGTGCCAGGGCCGAGTCGTCCCGGCCGGTCACGGCGATGAGCTTCGTGCCGCGCCGCTTGATGTGGTCCAGCAGGCGGACAATCTCCTCGCTGGCGCCGCTGTTGGACAGGGCGATGACCACGTCGTCGCGTTGCAGCCGGCCGAGATCGCCGTGCAGGGCTTCCACGGGATGCAGGAAAATGCTCAGCGTGCCGGTGGAGGCGAGCGTGGCGGAGATTTTCTGTCCGATCACGCCGGCCTTGCCAATGCCCGTGAGCACCACCTTGCCCGCGCACTGGTAAACGGCCCGGGCGGCGTCGGCAAAGGCGGGCATCGTTGCGATTCGCTCCGCCAGGGCGACGATCGCTTCTCCCTCGGCCCGCAGGACGCGGGCCCCCTGGACAAGTTGTTCCGAGGCCTCACTCATGATATTCCCCGCCGCCGAAACCGCCGACGGCAAGGGTTCGGCCGATCCGGGCCGAACAAAGGGGGCATTATGACTTGTTCCCGGCGGTGCGGTCAAGTAAAAGGATAGGCATGTTGATCCAATTGCTCCAGGAAGACCCCGTGGTGTTCGCGGTTCTGGTTCCCATTCTGCTGCTGAGCCTGACGCTGCACGAATTCGCCCACGCGCGGATCGCCTTGGCATTTGGCGACCCGACGGCATTGAAGGCCGGGCGCGTTTCGCTGAACCCTCTGCGACATCTCGATCCCATTGGAACGATTATGCTGCTGGTGGCGGGGTTCGGCTGGGCCAAACCCGTACCGGTAAATCCCTATCATATTCGTCCCCTGCGGCTGGGGAATGTCATGGTCTCACTGGCCGGACCACTATCCAACCTCTGTCTGGCTGTCATCGCCGGAAGCCTGCTGCGAACCGTCGTGTTCCTGGATGTGGAGGGGCATCTCGAGCAGTCCGTCGATCTTCTGTACATGGTGCTGACGTACACCCTGGTGGTCAACGTCTGCCTGTTTACGTTCAACCTTCTGCCCGTGTTCCCTCTGGACGGGTCGCACATTCTGGGGGAACTGCTCCCCCCGCACATGCAGGGGGGATTTTCGCGGTGGCAGATGAAATACGGCATGATCGCGTTGATCCTGCTGGTAGCCGGGCCGGGATTGTTCAGCCGGATTCTCCACCAGCCCTTCCCCGACCCGCTGGGCTGGCTGTTTGCACACGCCATGAACATTACCGAACGGGCGGTGGGACTGGTATCGTAAGGAACCAATCATGAACAAACAACCGGCACGACGATCGGAAGCGGAATTTGCCTCGCTGGAAGATGAACTTCGCAGCTATCGCGAGGAGAAGGAAAAAATACGCGGCATCATCGGGCAGATCGGCGGCGAGGAAGACCGCCGGCGGGATCGGTGGATCAATATCACGTTTATTTTCCTGCTCCTGGCGCTGCTGACCCTGGACCTGCTGGGACATTTCGTGCAGTCCCTGCGAATCCTTCCGCCGATGATCTCCCTGGAAATCGCCGTGCTCCTGGTCAGCCTGAAGATCATCTGGATGATCCACAAGCAGGCAAAGGTGGAGCATTTTCAGTTCTGGATTCTCAACGCCATCGAATTCCGCCTGAACGAGGTCGTCAAGCGCCTCCGCGAAATGGACAACGGGGGGAAATAATTTTATTGGCTGCGGATCTGCCGCGAATCAATCTGAACAAAACGAACAAAATAAGAGAAAAATATTCGGTTTGTTTCATGACGATTTATCTGGTTTGCGGTATAAATTTTCAAAACAAAGAGAAGGAGACGTTCGCATGAAGGGAAAGACGATGTCGATGAGGCCCAGCCGGGTACTGCGGCGGATGCGGGCCGGGGAAACGGCGGTATGCTATAAAACCAACCTTACCGATCCCCGCGTGGTGGAGATCGCCGGGCGAATCGGCTTTGATTGCGTCTGGGCGTGCATGGAGCACGTGCCCAATTCGATCCACGACGTGGAAAACCAGATTCGCGCCGGCAAGATGCACGACATGGACGTAATGGTTCGCGTGCGTCGCGGCAGCTACAGCGACCTGATCCTTCCGCTGGAAATGGACGCCTCCGGGATCATGGTCCCCCACGTGATGAACCTTCAGGAAGCCCGGAAGATCGTCTACTACACGAAGTTCCATCCCGTCGGCCGGCGTCCCTGGGACGGCGGAAACTCCGACGGGGCGTATTGTATGATCCCGCCGGAGAAGTACATCGAACAGGCCAATCGCGAGCGGTTTGTCATGATACAGATCGAAGACCCCGAACCGATGGACGACCTGGAGGAAATCGCCAAACTGGACGGCATCGACGCGATCTTCTTCGGCCCGGGCGATTTCAGCCAGGGCGTCGGCCTGCCGGGACAATACGATCATCCGAACGTGCGGGAAGCTCGAAAGCGCGTCGTGGACGCCGCCCGCAGGCATGGAAAGTTCGCCGGAACGATGGCTTCGCCCGAAACCCTGCCCGAACTGTCGGCGATGGGATTCCAGTTCCTGAACGTCGGGGCGGACGTGGTGGCGCTGGCCCGCGGCATGGCCGACATTGCCCGCCAGTTGAACCAGGCCGGCTTCGCATTGCCCAACTCGATGTATTAAGCGGAAAGTCCACAGCCGGACGATGGCTCCTCCTTTTTGTTTTCCCGGCCTGTTGCGTATTTCATGTGAAACGGATTGTGCCGGGCACTTTCCCTGTGTGTGTTTCCTCCGCGTTTTGTGCGCGGACGGTAAGGGAGGCTCGTACACGGAAAGGAAGAAGCGGAGTTGCACTTTTCCCGCCCGGCCTGGATATGGTATGATGTATGTTTCGGCGTTCGCCCAAAAGAAACGCCAAACACAAAACGTGTACGCGAGGACGAGGGTTCATGAAAACACGCATCGGCCATTTTGTCCGGAAGGGGGGAATTCTTCTGCTTGTCGTTACCGCGACGGCTTTGGCGGACTCGAAGCAGCCCCCCGTCTGGGAACGAGCCGGACAAGCGTATGATCTTTGTATGAAAATATACAGCCTCAGTGACTGGGAAAAGGCCGCCAGCGCATTTTCCCAGTTCGTCGAAAAGTATCCCACGAACCAGAACGTCCCCCTCGCCTACATTCAGATGGCGCACTGCTATTTCAACCTGGGCAAAGACAAGCAGGCCGTAACCGCCCTGGACGTGGTCACCAAAAAGTTCACCGCCTCCCGCGTCGCCGCGGACGCCTGGGGAAAAAAATTGAACCTCGTTCGCGATCAGGACGACCCGGACCGATGGCTGGACCTGTACGAGGAGTTGAGCAAGCAATTCGGCAAGGCCCCGCTGGAATTGTCCGACCACATCGACTGGCGCAACATCAAAAAATACTGGTGGTCCATCGACAACACCTATTTTTACTTTCCTCACTGGCGGAGGACGGGCTGGTATCTCCAGGCCGCCGAAACCAACATGCGATGGGTGGAGAATCTCCTTTGGGCGGCCGATACGCCCGCCCGCGCAATCCGGGCGCTGGATATCATCGCCGGAACGCTCAAAACCTACGGCGACGACCTGCCGGAAGACTGGAAATACGCCCACGTTCTGCTTCTTCGCAAAGCGGCCGAGGCGTCGGAAGAAAAAGACACCGCCGAATCACCCGCGACCGCCCCGGCGGATAAGCCCCGAACGCGGACAGCCGTGAAAACCATGCCAAAAGCCCGCAAAACCATTTCCCCCGAAGCCGCCGAAAAACAGTTCCAGACCTACCTGAGCGTCTATCCCAAAAACGATCCGCACATCATCGGACTGTGGATGCGCGAAGCGGACTACTGGTCCGAAAAGGACGCCGAAAAAACCGACAAAATCTGGTCCGACATGATGGAGGCCTTTCCGGGCTACGACAGTCTCGGCGAATTTTCCGAAAAGCGGATGGACGTTCTCTACGACAGGCGTCGCTATGACGACTTCGTGACCATGGCCCGATGGTATCTGAAGCATTTCCCGCTGGGCTCCTGGCGTGACAAGGCCATCAATCGCTGGATCGACATGGCGAGGGAAAGGGCCGAGCAGGGCGACGCCGGCCGGATTCCCGTTGTTCTGAAGGTGCTCGACGAGGAGCAAAAGCGATATCCGCTGGATCCCGTACGCATCCGCCGAAACCTCGACCGTCGCATCGACCTGCATCTGGCGGCGGGCAACGTTGCCGAAGCTGTCAAACTCGCCGGCGAACTGGTCTCTCAACCGTATTGGTCGGCGGAGTCGTTCGAGAAGGTCGAAGCGCTCGCCAAGGCCGACAAGAAATTCGAGCCGGTCCTGGCGGCGGCGAGAAAAACGTACAAGATCCCCGCCGTCAATGAAACCTCCCCCGCCAGGGAAATCTACGACGATCTGCAGAGTCGCATCCAGGACAACCAGACGCGGCACATGGAGGAACTGGGCGACAAGCTCCTTTCGGAACACCGCAACGACGCCTACGCCATCCTGGGTCTCAAGGCCCTGGTGGATTACTACTATTCCAAGGCCATTCATCAAAGCCGGGACAAGTGGGCTGATCTGATGGCCGGCGCCTATCCCCTCCATCCGCTGACGCAGGACGCGCTGTCGAAACAGGCCGACGCCCTCTACGGAGCGAAGGATTTCAGCCGGGCCGGGCCCGTCTACAACCTGGCCTTCGAGCGCTTCCCGGGCGCGAACTCCTCCGAGCATTGGTTCGGCCGTCGTGTTGAGTGCTTCTCCGCCCTGCAGAAAATAAAAGCCCGAAACAAATACGCCCTCGAGAAGCTGGAAAAACGCGCCCTCGGCGGCGAACTCGAAGCCATCGGCCGACTGGGCGACATCCTGGAATCCGGCGCCGACGACCACAAGGCCAAGGGCGATTTCTGGGCCCCCTGGTGCGCAAAATGGGGCGAAAAAACCTATCAGGGCGTGTATTGTCATGCCCGGGCGTACGAAGCCTATTACGTCACCCCGGCGAAGATGAGTCATTGGAAAAGCATACATTTTCCTTCCGCCATTCGTACCGCCAGGGTCCTGCGCACGCAGACCATTCGCCCGGAACTGGCGTGGAAGCTGAATTACGAGGACGTCAACCTGATGAGCCAGGGGGACATGGGCGGCGAGGCGCTGAAAACCCTGGGGGGGCGATTGCGGCAGGCGTCCGGGACGTTTCGCATTTCCGACCGCCTGGACCTGCCGAACTTCGGCCGAGCCGTCGGAAACGCCAAACAGGCCGGCCGCGGCAGAAGCATCTTCCAGCAGATTTTCTCCCGATGCCGCCTGCGATCCGACAAGTACTACCTCAACCTCATGCTCGGGGCGATGTACAAACAGGCAGAGATGCATTCCCAGGCGGCCAAGGCGTTTCTGAACGCCGCCCAGCTGAACGCCCTGCGCCCCATCGACGGGTGGGGTGAACACGCCGAGGCGGCGGGGTGCCTTCGGGAGGCCAAGTCCGCCGCGTATCTCACGGTGCAAATGAGATATTTCAACCGGATTCGCACCGCCCAGGACGTTGCCCCCCGCCTGTTGAAGGACTGCGTGAGTTTCTGCAAGGCCCACGGCGCCTTGTCCCGGGCCGGCAGTTATCTGAAAAAGCTCCGCCAAATGTTCCCCGCCAGCTCCGAACGCGGAGACGCGGAGGGAATCGTTCGCAAAAAATAGCGCGAACCGATGAAGGAATACGGAAGTACAGAAAGAAAGTGGACAAGAACGTGAAACGAGTATTTTTCCTTGCCGTATGGCTTGTCATTGCGCCGATGGTCCATGCCGACGACGGCGTGCGGGAACCGTCCGATCAGGATATTGACCTGGCGATCGAAGCGGCGAAGAGCTATCTCTGGAGCCGGCAGAATCCCGGCGGCGACTGGCAGAAGCCCTATTACGAGCACGACCACCATCTGCCGAGCAATTTCACCAGCGCCATTTGCGTCTACGCCCTGCTGGAGGCCGGCGAAACCGTGAAAGGCAATCCCCGAATGGCCAAGGCGGTCGAGTCTCTCGCCCAGGGCAATCCCGAGGATCTTCGCGTCAGGACACTGCGTTCCATGTCCCTGGGGCGCGTCATCGCGGAGGACAAAAAATCCCCCTATCGCAAAAAACTTGCGGAGGATCTGAAATGGCTGATGGGGTCGGGCAAAACCCGCTTCGGTGGGTCGTGGGGCGTTCATGGGCCGGACCGAAACGGCGACAACATGTGCAACCAGCTCGGCCTGATGGCGATGTGGGAATCCCGCCAGGCGGGATTGAAGCTTCGCACGGACATCTTTCGCCTGGCGGAGAACGTCTGGGTGAAGCGGCAGTGTAAAAACGGCGGCTGGCCGTTCGCGGAGGTCGCCGGAATCGTCGTCGACCCCGACGTGCGCATGACGGCGGCGGGTCTGTCCAGCCTGTACATCTGCTGGGACGCCACCACCACCGCCAGCGGACAATACAAGTTTCACAAAAACATGGACGCCGGCTGGGCCTTCCTCGACAAGAATTTCTCCCCCGATTTCATCAATAACTGCTACTCCGCCTACTGCATTCAGCAACTGGGTATGCTCAGCGGGCGGAAGTTTATCGGCAAGCACGACTGGTACGCCCTGGCCGCCGCCAAACTCGCCGAACCCCAACCGACCGGTTCGGCCTACAGAGGGGACGAATGGGGCCCCATCGTCCGGGCCGCCTTCGAGCTGCTTCTGCTGGCGCGGGGACGCATCCCCCTGACGTTCAACAAGCTCAACTATGGCCAGAAGACCAGCTGGAACTATCATCCCCGCGATATCGTCCGCTTCACCGACTACATGAAGTACAACTACGAACGGCCGATGCGCTGGCAGGTGGTAACGCTCGCCGACGACGTGAAGACCCTGCAGGACGCGCCCCTGCTGTTTCTGGGGGGAGACAAGCCCCTGAACCTGACCGAAAAGGACTGGGCCCTGCTGCGGGAATACACCCTGCGCGGCGGAACGCTGCTGTTCGTGCCTTCCCGCCACAGTCGGCCGTTCATCGAGTCGATTAAAAAGACGCTGGCGTCTTTGTACGACGAGCCGAAAAAACGCGCGGGGCGATATTACGAATTTCAGAAACTCCCCGCCGACCACCCGCTTTACTCGGTGCAGCAGAAAATCCCCGGCGGCGAGAAGACCTACCCCCTCTGGGCCGTCGGCGACGGCACACGCCCCCTGGCGATTCTCTGCGAGCGGGATATCGCCTCCGCGTGGCAGCGAAAAGCCGAGACGGCTATGAAACGCGACTTCGACATGGGCGTGAACCTGTTCATGTATACGACCGGGAAAAATTCCCTCTCCAGCCGAATGCGCCCCGTCTTTACCCGCAAGCAGGAGGAGGGCGAAGTCCGCCACACCGCGAAGGTGGCCTGGCTGAAACACGACGGAAACTGGAACACCCAGCCGTTCGCGCTCGAAAGCCTCTCCGAGAAGCTTGTCGCGGAAAATCGCCTCGAGCTGGAGATTACCAAAGGCTGCCCCATCACCCCCGAAGCCCTGAGGGGCCATCACCTGCTGTGGATGACCGGAACGGACGCGTTTACGATTTCAGACAAACAGCGGGCCGCCCTGAAGCAATATCTTCAGGCCGGCGGAACGCTGTTCGTCAACGCCGTGGGCGGCCAGCGCGGCTTCGACGCCGCCGCCCGAAGACTGCTCCTGGAACTCCGCGACGAACTGATCCTCTCCGACGGCGAAGCCGATATCTCCAGCCCGCTGTACACCGGCGTCGTCGCCGACTTCCGCGGGCCGAAAATCAAAGGCATGAGCGACCTGAAACGCACCATCGCCCTGCGCACCGCCGACGCGCGATCTTCCAGCCCGTTCTACGTGTACCATCGCAAGGACAACATCGTGATGATCCACGCCGGGCGCGGCATCCACGACACGCTCGACGGACACACCGCCTTCGGCGCAAAAAGCTACATGCCCGACACCGCTCGCGACCTGGCGGCCAACGTTGTCCTGTACGCCTACGCGGGAAAACCCGACGCCGAAAAAACAAAATAGAATCCCCCTTTCTTTCAACCCTGTCGATCACCAAACCGATCTCCAATAAGGGTGGATCCACGCATTCAACCAAACTACGGGATTTCGGGAATTTCCTTTTTTCTTTGCCCCACGAGAGAATCCATCGCCTCTCGGACGGGCTTGCCGTTCCGCCGGAATTCATCGCCGGAATTAGTATTTATTATACTTATTATTAGATGATTATTTATTAGAAATACTTTTATGCTCCCCTCGGACTCCGATATAATAAGGAGACGGTTTTTTTTGTCGGATTTCATTTTATGACCCTGAAAAACCAACCATATCGTCCGCCTTTGGATTACGGACTGTACGAAGCCCGTCGCGAGCACGACGCCTGCGGCGTCGGTGCGGTCGTGAACATTTCCGGGCAGCGCAGCCATCAGATTCTCGAATACGGCCGGGAGGTCATCGAGAACCTGCACCATCGCGGCGCCGCCGGCGGCGACGACGTGACGGGCGACGGCGCGGGGATTCTGTTCCAGCTCGACGGGAATTTCTTTCGACCCGCCGCCGAGTCCGCCGGCGCGTCGCTGCCGAAAGATCACCCCTACGGCGTGGGGATGATCTTTCTGCCCAGGGACAAAGCTCTTCGTGAAGCGTGCGGGCGGCATCTTGCCGAGGCGGCGCGGCAGTACGGCCTGTCCCTGCTGGGCTGGCGCGACGTGCCTTCCGACCCGTCCTGCCTGGGCGCTCTGGCGCTGCGGGCTGAGCCTTGCATCCGCCAGGTGTTCATCGACGGCGGCGGGTTGGAGGAAGAAATCCTCGACCGGAAGCTTTACATGGTTCGTCACCGGGCCGTGAAATGCGCCCAACAGGCCCTGGGCGAGTCGGCGGAGGATTTCTACATCTGCAGCCTGTCCTGCCGGACCGTGCTGTACAAGGGCATGTTCATGGCCCATCAATTGTTCCGGTATTATCCCGACCTGTGCGACGAGCGGATGATCTCCGCCCTGGCCGTCGTCCACCAGCGTTACAGCACGAACACCTTCCCCAACTGGCGGCTGGCCCAGCCCTTCCGCCTGATCGCCCACAACGGCGAGATCAACACGCTCAGCGGAAACGCCCTCCGCATGCGCGCCCGCGAAAACCGCCTGGCCCACGAGAATTTCGGCGAGAACGTCGCCGATCTGATTCCCATCCTCCAGCCGGGCATGAGCGACTCGGCCTGCTTCGACGCCGCGCTGGAACTGCTCCTTCGCGGCGGGCGGAGCCTGCCCCACGCCCTGATGATGATGATCCCCGAAGCCTTCGGCTCGGCGTATCACATCTCCACCGACAAGCGAGCGTTTTACGAGTATCACTCCGCGATC
>JAFGEJ010000145.1 GCA_016931655.1 Phycisphaerae bacterium | reverse complement strand
TTGATTCCCGTTTCGATGCACTCGATGGCCTGGGCGATCAAGGACGCCATCGCCGTCGATTTCCGCCAGAACCTGTACGCCTTCAACATGGGCCGAAAGCTCGTGGAGAGTCCGGAGTTGTTCCAGGGCGCCCCGCAACGCGTCGGCTGGAAGGAAACTCTCGACGAAAAAGTCCGCTACACCCGCCGGCGCTACGGAAAGACAAACCCGCGGGCCGACGAACTCGAAGCGATGGTGACCGAAGCCGTTGCGGCCATGCCCGCTCTGGACGAGTCGCTGAAGCGAGATCTTGTCATCCGCGCCTACGACTGTATGCGCTGGGGCGGAATTCCCCACGCGAAGCGCTACGTCGATCAGGTCCGCGGCGTGTACGAAAAAGATCGCGCGGAATACCACCACGCCGCGACCAAGGCCGTCCTCCACACGCTGGCCGGCGCGATGCTCATCAAGGACGCCGTATTCAAAGCCGAACTGGCCACCAGCAAGGAAAAGTACCGCCGCGATCACGAGAAATACGACGTGAACCGCGCCAACGGCGACCGCGTGATCTACAAACATTTGTGGAAGCGGCGTCTTCGTCTTGCGGGTAAGGTGATTCGCCTGGACATTCCGGTATGGGACTGGCAGCTCAAGGCCCTCAAGCGGCTGCGCTGGCTGCGGTTTTTGCTTCGGCCGTGGTCGAAATATCAGTACAAACACCTGGCCGAGTATGAACGGACGGTGGCGGAATTCGCCCACACGACCGTGGAGGAGTATTATCTCCAGTTAACGCAACTCTCTTCGCCGCGCTGCCTGCACTGCGACGCGCCTTCCTGCCAAACGCGGGGCTGCCCGCTGGACAGCGACGTCCCCGAATGGATCGAGCTGGCCCGGCAAGGCCGATGGCGCGAAGCCGCCGACCGCCTGCACGAAAAGAACAACTTCCCCGAATTTACAGCCCTTCTGTGCCCGGCGTTCTGCCAGCAGGCCTGCCACCAGGCGATCAACGATCAGCCGGTGCAGGTGCGCGAAATCGAGCGCCAGGTCATCGAGAAGGCGTTTCAGGCGGGATACGTTCTGCCGCAGCCGGCGAAGGCCAAAACGAACAAGCGCGTCGCCGTCGTCGGGTCCGGACCGGCCGGCCTGGCTGTGGCGCAGCAACTCGCCCGCGCGGGGCACGACGTGACGGTAATCGAAACCGAATCCGAGCCCGGCGGACTGCTGCGAACGGGCGTGCCGGAATTCCGTCTGCCGAAGGCGCTCATCGACCGCCGCCTGGAGCAGCTCCGGGCCGAGGGCGTGCAGTTCCGCTGCGGCGCGGCGTTCGGCGTGGATATCAAGGGCGAAACGCTCCGCGAAGACTATGACGCGGTGTGTCTGGCCGTCGGGGCTGCCCAGCCGAGGGATTTGAACGTGCCCGGCCGGGAAAAACAGGGGGTCGTCCAGGCGATGGACTTTCTGCGCCATCAGAACCGGGCGATTCGGGGGCATTACGTTGCCGGCGCCGTCGACGCGAAGGGCAAAACCGTCGTGGTGATCGGCGGCGGACTGACGGGCGAAGACTGCGTGGAGACCGCCCTGAAGCAGGGCGCCGCCCAAGTGCACCAGTTGGAGATTCTGCCCCGCGCGCAGGCGGCCCCCGGACACGCCCAGACCGCCGAGCCAGGCGAAAGTGTCGAACGGCATTACGAAGTGGCGACGCGGGAATTTGTGGGCCGGGACGGCCGGCTGACTTCCCTGCGGGCGAAACGCGTGAAATACGTTCCCTCCGCCCACGGCCTGATGCGGCGGGAGATCCCCGGCGGCGAATTGACCATCGAGGCGGAAGTGGCGATTCTGGCCCTGGGCTTCGAGGCGAGCATCGACCCGCGCATCGTCGAGCAGTTGTCCCTGGCCGTCAACGAACAGGGGAAAGTACTCGTGAACGAATCTTACGCCACGAGCGTCGAGAGCGTCTTCGCCGCCGGCGACGCGGTGACGGGCCCGAGCTACGTCGCCACCGCCATCGACTCCGGCCGACGCGCCGCGGTTGCCATCCACGCCTTCCTGCGGCGGTAATCATGTGTTATTTTTTTACGTGGAGAATAGATATAAAAATCGGACATTATTACAAAATAATGGATTTTTAGCATGCCAACCGATCAACTGACTTTATTTAGGGATTTAAACAGTAGTAATAAATTACAGGAGAAAGATCTCTCCATTCATCAATGGTATCGTTTCGTCTTGTCATACCCCCCACATCTGGTTCGATATTACCTCGAAGAATTTGGTATTTCATCGGATCATACAGTACTTGACCCGTTTTGTGGAACGGGAACCACAATGGTTGAATGCAAAAAAAAGGGAATACCCAGTATCGGCATAGAGGCTAATGAAATCGCCGCTTTTGCGGCGCGGGTGAAGACCCATTGGGATGTCGATGTAGGATCATTTCAATCTGTGGCCGATAGAATAGCGAAGGCCGCCCAAAAACGATTAAAACAGGAGGGGATTCACGATGGTGATACGGAAAACGAGCAGACTCCAGAGGCAATATCTCTTCTGCGAAAATTGTCGCCGGATACGGAAAAATTATTATTAAAAAATTCCATCAGTCCGTATCCGTTGCATAAGACTCTTGTTTTGCTCGATGTGATCGAGAAACAAAAAAGCGATTATGCCGATTACTATAAACTTGCCTTGGCGACGGCGTTGGTGACTTCCATTGGAAATCTTCATTTTGGTCCGGAAGTCGGCGTCAGGCATATTAAGAAAGATTCCCAAGTCATCTCTTCCTGGTTGGATCGCGTTCATGAGATGGCAAGAGATCTTCATGATATATCCTCTCCCCCAATCCCTGAAGCGGTAGTCCATCACGCGGATTCTCGTGAGATACAACAGATTCTTTCTCCCGGATCGGTGGATGCCGTTATTACGTCTCCTCCGTATCCCAATGAAAAAGACTACACTCGAACGACCCGTTTGGAATCTGTGCTTTTAGGTTTTTTGCGGGATCGCCCCCAACTTCGGGCAATGAAGAAAAATTTGCTTCGTTCCAATACAAGAGGCGTATACAAGGAAGACGATGACGACGTTTGGGTTGCGCAATACGCGAAGATTTGCGCCATTGCGGATGAAATAGAGCAACGTCGAATCTCCATGGGAAAAACAAGCGGTTTTGAACGGCTTTATGCCAGGGTGACAAAACTCTATTTTGGCGGTATGCGACGTCATTTAGCCGAATTGAGAACGATTTTAAGGCCCGGCGCGCATTTGGCGTATGTCGTGGGGGACCAGGCTTCCTATCTCCGCGTCATGATCCGAACGGGGAAATTGTTGGCCATGATCGCGGAGTCCCTTGGATATCAGGTTATTCGCATCGATCTGTTCCGGGAACGATTGGCTACGGCGACACGGGAAATGCTTCGGGAAGAAGTTCTTGTGTTACGTTGGCCCGGCGAATCTCCGGAGGATTGAAAGGCCGGTGGTTTATGGAAAATGGAAATCGGTATGTGGCGATTATTGAAAAAATTTTCTCTTCCCATTTCCGTAAAGGAATGGAGGAAATTCCTTTTAACAGGGAAGAGATTGAAGCAACGGCGCAGGAATTGAATATTCAGCTTCCCAAAAATATTGGCGATCTGGTCTATAGTTTTCGATATCGAACATCTTTACCTGCATCCATACGCTCGTCCGCGCCAAAAGGAAAAGTGTGGATTATACGTCCCGCGGGACGGGGAAAGTATTGCTTCGTTGCGGTGAGTAAAGCCTTTATTACCCCCAACCCCAATCTGGCGATAACCAAAATTCCCAATGCCACTCCCGGCGTGATTGATTTATACGCACTGAACGACGAACAGGCGCTTCTGGCGAAACTTCGATACAATCGTCTGACGGATGTCTTCACCGGTGTGACCTGTTATTCCCTGCAGAGCCATCTTCGCACGAGCGTAAAAGGTATGGGGCAGGTTGAGACGGACGAACTCTATGTCGGTCTGGACAGCCGGGGAGTACATTATATCTTTCCCGTACAGGCAAAAGGCGGGAAAGATCAACTGAACGTTGTCCAAATCGAGCAGGATATGGAAATGTGCCGCGCAAAATTTCCACAACTTATTTGCCGTCCTCTGGCGGCACAGTTTATGGAAAATGATCTTATCGCTATGTTTGAATTCGAGGAGGGGGATACACGAGAAATCGTGATCTCCGGCGAAAAACACTATCGGCTTGTTTCGCCCGAAGACCTGTCTGACGAAGAACTCCAATCCTATCAGAATCGAACGGTATAGAGCGTCGATGGTGTATGTCTGACGCCGCGAGACGAATGAGGCGCCGATTTGGGGGATGGCCTGTTTGCAGGTGCTCTGCTGGAGAAGGATTTTGCGAAGGTGGACGTTTTTGGGCGTGATCTTCACGTATTTCGGGGAGCAGGACGTGTCCCTCAGGGATTCACTTTGTCTACTGCTGCTTTGTCGCCCACTCGTCCGGCAGCATGGAATAAACGCGGGTATTTCGCGGCCGACCACGGCAATCGAGGCAATTACGTCGCAAGATACCCTCCAGCGTAAATCCCACACGCTCCGCCACACGCCAACTGCGTTCGTTGTCGTTATCGCAACGGATTTCCACGCGTTGAACGCGGAGCGTTTCCATCGCGTATCGGGTCAATGCCCTGACGGTTTCACGGCAAATCCCCCGCCGGGTTCGCGACGTGCGAATCCAATAGCCGATTTCCACGTTTGGAACCGCAAGATCCACGCGTGGATATCCTGACGATCCCACAATCTGGCCGGTTTTTCGGTCGAAGACATGAATCCGAATGGCGGTTTGTGCCTTGAATTCATCGATGGCTTTTCGGATATTCTCCGCCGTTTTTTCAACAGATGGCTCTTCCTGTGCCCAGGGCATCCACGGATGCAATTCAGAAAAACTTTCCACTACCGCCTCGCAGAGAGGTTCCGCATGGGAAAATGCGGGCGAGCGCAGCGCCAACCTGTCCGTAAGAATCTCCAGCGGATAGGGAATCAAAATATCACCGTTGTCGGCCATGATTTCTTTCCCAGAGTGAGCAGGACGTATCCTTCTCATTCCACCGGTTTGAGGATCATGCCCGTGGCGAGTTTGGGGTAGAAGTAGGTGCTTTTGTGGGGCATGGCCTGGCCGGCG
>JAFGEJ010000144.1 GCA_016931655.1 Phycisphaerae bacterium | reverse complement strand
CCCATCAGCCCGTACGCCGCGACGAAGAAGGCCGGCGAACTGCTCTGCTACACGTATCACCACTTGTATCAACTGCCCGTAACCGCGTTGCGTTTTTTCACGGTTTACGGCCCGCGGCAACGGCCTGACCTTGCGATTCACAAGTTCACCGCGCGCATGCTGGCGGGCAAAGAGATCGACGTCTTCGGCGACGGCGCCAGCAGCCGGGATTACACGTACATCGACGACATCCTGGACGGCGTGGTCGCGGCCATCGATCGCTGCGAAGGGTATGAGATCATCAACCTGGGCAGCCGGCATCCGGTTCGTCTGGACGAGATGATCTGCACACTGGAAAAGGCGCTGGGCGTCAAGGCCAGGATCCGCCGGCTGCCGCAGCAGCCCGGCGACGTGGAGCGGACCTTCGCCGACGTTGCCAAAGCCAGGCGCCTGCTGGACTACGAGCCGGCCATGCCATTTGACGAGGGCGTGAAGCGATTCGCGGCGTGGTTTCGTAAAACGATGATATAACCCGTTGGTGTTTTGTCGATAGAAGCTCAGGGACAATGTACGTAACGGCAGGAACAACTTCGGCTCGCGTTCACGTGATCGGGCGATGGGCGTTCGCGGGCAGCGTGCTCGTGGGGGCGGGCATGGGCTTTGCCGGGTATCGTCCCTGGGCGTGCCTGACGGTGTTTTGGCTGCTGGCCTGGGCCGTCTGGATGTTCTCGGCCATGATGCGGGGACAGAGGGATATTCCGGGGAATCTCGTCCACGTGGCGCTGCTGGGCGTGGCGCTGTTGTTTGCCTGCCATCTGGCGCGATACATGGTGGATCGAAGCCAGCAGCCGACCACCACGATGGACGGCGAACTGGACGCTTCGATGCTCTTTCACGCGGCCTTGCTGTCGCTGGGGGTGTTCCTGGCCCAGTCGTACCTGGGCGACGGCGATCACAAGCGCCTGACGCGCCTTTGCGGCGGGGCGATTGTTCTTGGCTCCGCCGGTGCGATCTTTGTGCCCCTGGCGCCCGGTGCGCGCGACGCACACGTAATCACGTTGCTGGCGGGACTGTTCATCTTCGCCGCGCCGCGCTGGACGAAGCGCCCGCGGGGTCTGTTCTGGTCTTCGACGGCCCGCGCGTCACTGCTGCTGCTGGCGGCGGTCTGCATGCTGGTAATGCTCGGCCTGACGATTCTGTGGTGGAACGTCTCCGGTACGCCCGTCTGGCGAACGCCGCAAGGGTTGATCGGGTGGGGGGAGTCGGCGTTTTCCGCGGTCTCCGGCGCGAGCAGCGGATCGTCGGTTTTGGCGGTGACGACAGGCTGGCTGGGATGGGGCGTATTTGTGGTGGGGTTGACCGTGGCGCTGGGGCGGGCGTTTGTCCGCGGACGCTGGAATCGCACGGAATTTTTCTGGATTATCGCCGCGGCGATGAGCACACTGGCGATCCTCGCGCCGGGAGGGTATTTTCTCCCGCTCGTCGCGGTGACGTTTGCCCTGAGTTGGGGCTTGTTACCGCGCGTATGCGGCCTGCCCACGCTGCGGATTTCCGGGCTGTTCATGGTCGGAACCATGCTCGTTATTGCCACACTGCTGGGCGTGACGCGAAAAGTGGGACTGCTCGTGACCATTTCGCACGTGTTTGACCTGAATGACAAACAGACGCACGGTATTTTCGGTTTCCTGCTGGCGGTTGTAGCGGCGTGGTGGCTGGGAGCGCGGCGGGATTGGCTGGGGGCGATCGGGCTGGTCGCCGCGGCGCTGATCGGCGGGCTGGGCGAACTCGCTCAGCGCATTGTCGGACTGGGACGGGCGCCTGAACTGGCCGACTGGCGGGCCCATGCCTTCGGCGCCGCGTTGGCGGCGGCGCTGACGGCGCTGTGTTTTGTGACGCGGCGCGGCGCACCGGTCGAACCAAGCCGATACGCCACGCGACGCGAAAAATTCCTGGGCCGATGGGCGGGCCGGGGACTGATGGTCGTTGTCCTGGCCGCGGCAGGGGGATGGCTGGGACTGTCCGTCTGGCGAACGGTGGAACAATGGAGCCGGAAGCGGCCCTGGTTCGTCATTTCCGATGACGTCCGGGCGACGGGTGGGAAAAATTATAACTTTTACGGAGTCATCCAACCCGCCCCGCCGGATGGAACGAGTTTTCTGATGACGGTCTCCGCCGAAGGAGTCCGGGGCGTGTTTATCTGGCATGGGCGACTTTTTGCCGGATTGCTGGGGCAAAAAACAGCGGGCCTGCATCAGCAGTCGATTCTCGGCCAGCCGTTCGGGGAACTTTCCACGCAGCGCGCCCAGGAAGGACGATTCCTGCTGATCGAAAAGGGCACAAACATTTTCGCCGTGGACGTCGCGATCGTCATGGCAGGCCGGGGGGAAGAAACCGCGGGATTGGACGCAGCCCTGGCGGCGCTGAAACAGGAAGGGGCGGTTATACTCTTCGATACGGGTCAACCGTTCGATTATTGGCGAATCCGTCCGATTGTACAGTTGCAGTTTCCCGACACGCCGTGCGTTGCAATGATGCCCGCGGCGAAAAATACAACGGACGTTTTGACCTGGATACGAGGCAGGACAGGCTCGAAAATCACGGTTCTGACCACTGACGCCAACCTGGCTCGATCCGCAGCCAGCCGTCTGGGCGGCGGCGTGGAGGTGCATCTGATTGATCCCGAAGCGCCCCCGGATTCCTCCATCCGGGGCGTAACGGTGCACGCCAGCCTGCCGGCGTTTATGATTTCCCGATCCCCCAAACCCCCGCCGGCGAAATAGTGCGCCTTTTGGGCAACAGGCCCTTATCGTGCGCGGCGTATAACTCCCCAGCCGCGGGTACATCGTCAACGGATCCGCCAAATACGCGACGGATTTGTCCTGAGCGTAGTCGAAGGGCTTGCCCTGAGCAAAGTCGAAGGGTCGATATCCACTTATCAAAGATTTCGCATATTAACGAGCGGTGGATGT
>JAFGEJ010000143.1 GCA_016931655.1 Phycisphaerae bacterium | reverse complement strand
TCCTTGTCACAGGAAAACAGAGTACCCCATCCCCGCTACCTTATATACCCCGCACACAGCCACCCTCTATGGGATGCCTGTGATTCGGTTTCATTTTCACGGCGACGCTACATTTGGTATTATTTGCTCTTGAGATATCGGTCGATGGCCTGGGCGGCGTTCTTGCCGTCGCCCATTGCCAGGATCACCGTCGCGCCGCCGCGGACGATATCGCCGCCGGCGAACACGCCCGGAATGGACGTTTGGCCGTCTTCGTCGGCCTCGATATTGCCCCACTTGTTGACCTTCAGTTCGGGGCAGGCCTTCGTCAGCAGGGGATTGGCGCTGATGCCGACGGCGACGACCACGATATCGGCCGGCAGTTCGAATTCGCTGCCCTTGATCGGGACGGGTCGGCGTCGGCCTGAGGCGTCCGGCTCGCCCAGTTCCATCCGCTGCAATCGCACGCCGCGCACCCAGCCGTCCTCGCCGCCCAAAATCTCCACCGGCGCCACGAGGAAATCGAAGCGGATTCCTTCTTCCTCGGCGTGTTTGATTTCCTCGATGCGGGCGGGCATTTCCGCCCGGCTGCGGCGGTACGCGAGCACCGCCGGGTCCGAACCCAGCCGCCGCGCGGTGCGAACGGCGTCCATCGCGGTGTTTCCACCGCCGAAGACGACCGCGGCGCTGCCGTGGGCGACGGGCGTGCGGGATTCCTCGCCCTTCCACGCGCCCATGAGGTTCACGCGCGTTAGATACTCGTTGGCGGAATACACGCCCTTGAAGTTCTCGCCGGGGATGTGCAGGAACATCGGCAGGCCCGCGCCGTTGGCGATAAAGCAGGCGTCGAATTCCTCCATAATTTGCGAGACGGTGATCGTCTTGCCGACGACCACGTTGTACTCGATCTTCACGCCCAGGGCCTCCAGGTTCGCCACTTCGCGGTCGACGATTCGCTTGGGCAGGCGGAATTCGGGGATGCCGTACCGCAGCACGCCGCCGGAGGCGTGCAGGGCCTCGAAGATCGTCACGTCGTGTCCCATTCGCGCCAGTTCGCCCGCCGCCGTCAGGCCGCCCGGCCCGGAACCGACCACGCAAACTTTTTTACCCGTCCGCTTCGCGGGCGGTTTGGGCGGAGCAAGGTGCTCGGCCGCCCAGTCGGCGACGAACCGCTCCAGCCAGCCGACGGCTACCGCTTCGCCCTTCGCGCCGCGAACGCAGAACTTTTCGCACTGCACTTCCTGCGGGCAGACCCGGCCGGTCGTGCAGGGCAGGGCGTTATCGACGAGGAGAATCTCGGCGGCCCCCGCGAAGTCGCCCTCCGCGACGCACGCGAGGAACTCCGGAATCCGCACCGCCACCGGACAGCCGTCCACGCAAGGCCGCTTCTTGCACATCAGGCATCGTTGGGCTTCCCGGACGGCTGCTTCCTCGGCCAGGCCGAGGTTCACTTCCTTGAAGTTTGTTACCCGCTTCTCGGCCGGCTGCTCGGGCATCTTCGTACGTTCAATCGCGAGGCGCTCTTTGGGGCTTACATCGTTGCTCATTCTTCGTTCAGCTTTCCTTCAATGAATCATTTATCTAAAAATCTATAAGAAAGATTTTTTGCCACAAAGGACACAAAGGTCTCAAAGGAAAGAATATAAATTCGTTTTCTTTTCTCTTCTTTGTGACCTTTGTGCTCTCTGTGGCTGTCTTTCTTTGTTTTATTTTTTATCCAGGCCGATGCGGCAGTGCTGGTGATCGGTGTAGGTCGTCTGGCGGTTGGCCAGTTCCTGGAAGTCCACGGCGTGGCCGTCGAATTCCGGGCCGTCCACGCAGGCGAATTTCACCTCGCCGCCGACGGTCACGCGACAGCCGCCGCACATGCCTGTACCGTCCACCATGATCGGATTCAGCGAAACGAGCGTGGGAATTTCCTTCGGCGTGATTTTCACGACGGCGGCCATCATCGGCACGGGTCCGACGGCGAAGATCGCGTCGGGCCTCCGGGCCGGGTCGTCCAGCAGTTCCTGCAGGACGGTTGTCACGAATCCCTTCGTGCCCAGCGAGCCGTCTTCGGTCGTCACGAGCACTTCGCCGAAGGCAGCCAGCTCGTTCCGCAGGATCACGAACGGTTCGGACCGCCCGCCGATGATCGTCGTGACTTTGTTTCCCGCTTTGGCTGCCGCCGCGGCCAGCGGATACAACACCGCTGTTCCCACGCCGCCGCCGACGCAGACGACCTTGCCCCACTTTTGAAGGTGCGTCGGATGCCCCAGCGGGCCGGCTACGTCCCGCAAGGCGCCCCCGGCGGGGGTATTGACGATTTCTTCCGTGCCCGCCCCGACGGCCTGGACGATGATCGTGATCGTCTCGGCCTGGGCGTCGGCGTCGGCGATGGTCAGCGGAATCCGCTCCGACTGGTCGCTCGCCCGAACGATCACGAACTGCCCCGGCTGACGGGCGGCGGCCACCCGCGCCGCCTTCAAAACCAGCCGATGCACCTTCGGGGCCAATACCTCGTTGGAAACAACCTCAAACATGCTCACTCGCTCCTTCCGCAAAGACAGGAACGAGGCATTATAGCAGGAGAAAAAGAAGAGAAAAACAAGAATCCAATAATGTCACGAAGAGGTGAGCGACCGGATATTCTGGCATGATGAAGAAACAACAAATCCGACACCCCTTGGGGGCAGGCTCCGTTCCTGAGATACTGAGAAG
>JAFGEJ010000142.1 GCA_016931655.1 Phycisphaerae bacterium | reverse complement strand
CTCTCCTTGTCACAGGAAAACAGAGTACCCCATCCCCGCTACCTTATATACCCCGCACACAGCCACCCTCTATGGGATGCCTGTGTTGTTTTTTATGATTTCAACAGAGCAATGCTTATTCCATTTGCATGAAAGATCATTATGAAACCCAAACCATTCCGCCGGGAGGCGTTTTGTACCCCGGATGCGTTTTATTGGCCTGGATATATCTGGTTCTGGAACGACCGGATCACGGCCTCCAAACTCCGGCGACAGCTTCGGGACATGGCGAAACACAAAGCGCTGAGCGTTTGGCCTTTCGCCTGGCCGAACTTCCGCCCGAAGACCAATCCCACCTCCATGAGTCCGGAGTATCTCAGCAGGGATTTCCTCAAGCTGTATAAGCAGATGATTCAGGAGGCGAATCGCCTTGGGATGAAGGCCTGGCTGTACGACGAGGGCGGCTGGCCGTCCGGCGGCGTGTGCGGAAAACTGGTGCGAAAGAATCCTTCGCTGGGCCAGCAATCCCTCAGGCAAGAGGAATTGTTCCCAAAGTCCGGCGAGATCATTAACGTTCCCTCCGACTGCCTCGGCGCGTTTTTGTACCAAGGCCGATCCCTCGTTCGACGATACAAGCCTTCCCAGCGCATTCGCGTCGCACAAAAAGGCACGCGCTTACTGATAATAAAGCGGCATATCGACACGAATCCTTCCCCCAACGTCAACAGCTATCCGGACCTGCTGAATCCCGCCACGACGCGCGAATTTCTCCGCATGACGCACGAGCAATATCGCAAAACGGTCGGGAAATATTTTGGCGATACCATTCCGCTGGTCTTCGCGGACGAACCGAAGGTTCCCGGCCGTCCCTGGACGGAAGGTCTGGCGAAGGATTTCAAGCGAACGATGGGATACGACATCCTGCCGCACCTGCCGGCGATCTTCGAAGGCGACAGCCAAAAGGATATGCAGGTCCGCATCGACTTTGCGGACTGGTGGTCCGCTCGCTACGCCGAGGCCTTCTTCGGGCAGATTCAGCGGTGGTGTCACAAGAACGGCCTGCTTTCCGTCGCGCACCTGGGCGGTGAGGACGAAACGCTGGGGCCGACCCGTTACGGATTCGGGCATCTGTTTCGCCTGTTCCGGCGGCTGGACATTCCGGGCGTCGATACGATCTGGCGGCAGATTTTCCCCGGAAAAAAGACCGTCATGGAATTTCCGTCGGGGAACTCCACCTCGCGGAAAACCGTCAACGTCAACCACTATTTTCCCAAGTTCGCTTCTTCCGTCGCGCATCAGCAGGGCAAGCCCTGGGTCGTTACGGAGTCGTTCTGCGTGTACGGCAGCGGCTTGACGCCGGCCGAGATCAAATGGATCACGGACTTTCAATACGTCCGCGGCACGAACCTGATGACGATGGGCGCGTATCCGCTCTCGACGCGCGATCATTACATGGGCGGCCAACGACCCGGGTTCGGGCCTTTCAACCCGATCTGGAAATACATGGACCTGTACCACGCCTATACCGCGCGGCTGAGTTATCTGCTCAGCCGGGGTACGCCCGACGTGCAAACGGCTGTGTATTATCCGATCCGCGACATCTGGGCCAAGGGGCCGGAGCAAAAAGCCGTCGGCAAGTCGCTGGATCGCCTGGCGCAATATCTCCTGGAACGTCAGACGGATTACGATTTCATCGACGACGACGCGCTGGAAGATCCCTCCACCCGCGTCACAGGCGGCGGTTTGAAGATCGGCCCGATGACGTATCACACGATCTTTCTGCCGCAGACGCGATGGATGACAAAGGCGACTCAACGGAAACTTGCCGCCTTTGCCCGGGCCGGGGGAAACGTCATCTGCCTGGACAAACCCAAAGAAGCGCCAAAAATCAAGGGTTCCATTTCGACGGATTATCCCCGCCTGGAGCGATATCTCAAACCGACCGTTGAGGTTTCCTCGTCCCGCCGATTCGTTCGCGTGCAAAAACGCAACCTCTCAGCCGGGAACCTGTATTTCCTCACCAATGAAAGCGAAAAACAGGTTCGTTTCACCGCCCGATTCGATGAAGATCGCTCCCCTGTACTGCTGAATCCTGAAACGGGTGAGTATTCGTCACCCGCCGGCGCACGGCAGGCGAAAGGCCGATGGAGCATTCCGATCACATTGGACTTTGCGGGCAGCGTGGTAGTTCTTTTCGAAAAACATCCATCCCAAACGATGGCTGTGTACAAATCCGCCGTCAAACCGCTGCTGGAGATCACCAAAGGCTTCACCGCCAGGCCGGTGCGGGAATATCGCATCGGAAAGCGAAATTTCGAAGTCATGGAACGGCCCCGCGCGGGGAAAAAAGCAATTCGCCTGGGCGACTGGCGAACGGGCATGGGCCTGGGATTTTCCGGCGACGTGGAATACGCCGTTTCGTTCACCTGCCCGAAGACCGTGGTTGCAAAAGCCCGTTTTCTCGATCTTGGATTTCTGCGTTGTGCCTGCGACGTGCGTCTGAACGGCCAATCGCTAGGCCGACGGGCCTGGGCGCCCTACCGATTTCCCATGGCCGGCCTCCTGCGGGCGGGGAAGAATGAACTGAACATCATCGTGACGAACACGCTGGCGAACCAGTTCGTAACGACGAAAAACCTCGACCGCTGGCCGGCGAACGTCATCGGGCCATACCATGCCATAGGCAAGGCCTTTGAGAAAGATTCTCTTACCAGCGGCCTGTTCGGCCCGGTGCGAATTCTCGCGTGAAATGCAATTGGCCCTGTTCATAATGGTGTGGTTCTCGTTTTTTCTTTGGAATCGCCTCGCTGTTTTGGCATAAAGCCTTTTTTTTAAATGGGTTAAGTGGCAAAAAATAACGGAGGTTTTGCCCGCGAGCCTCTTGTTCCCTGGAGGATTTCTGAATACCATAATGCTCGACGTGAACGGATTCATGGCACTTCGAGGTATCGTTCGGATGGCGCCGACGGATTCGCCGCCACGAGCGGGTCGGCTGGCTCATCGCGAGGGAGTTTTCCATTGCGTGTCCTGTTAGTACAACCGGAGTATCAGATCGCGGGATTCGGGTTTCGCCTGGCGGCCATGCCCGAACCGCTCCACCTGGAAATCCTGGCTGGGTGCCTGGGCGAGGAGCACGACGTCCGCATTCTCGACATGCGGATCGACGCGAACCTGATGAAGGCGGTCGAGGAATTTCAGCCGAACGTGGTGGGCGTCACGGCCCTGACGACCGAAGTCTACGCCGCGCGGGACGTGCTGATGAGCGTCAAGGCCTACGATAGGGACGTATTCACCGTCGTGGGCGGACACCACTGCACGCTGATGCCGCAGGACTTCATGATCCCGCAGGTGGACGCCATCGCCCTGGGCGAGGGCGAGTTCGTCCTGCCGAGACTGATCGAGGAATTGCGCCGATCCAGCCGGGCGAAGCTGAACCTGGCCAATGTGCCCAACCTCTGCTGGCGCGGGCGCGACGGACGATTTGTCCACAACCCACGCTTTGTGCCTGCCGACCACCACATGGACTCCCTGCCGCTGCCGCGAAGGGAACTGGTGGAGTCGTATCGCTCGGAATACTTCTTCCTGTTCGACAAGCCGGATTCGTCCGTAGCCGCCAGCCGGGGCTGCCCATACCGGTGCAATTTCTGCAGCGTGCACGAATTTTACGGCGGGCGGACGCGGCAGATGTCGGCCCGGCGGGTCATGGAGGAAATCCGCCACGTCGATACCCACCACATCACGTTCGTGGACGACAATTTCCTCATGAACCACCGCCGGGAGGATGAAATCGTCGATCTCATTCGCGCCGAGGGCATCGAGATGAGTTTTTCGATGGAGGCTCGCACGGACTCCATCGCCCGGCATCCGGAACTGGTGGAAAAATGGGTGGACGCGGGCCTGTACGCCATGCTCCTGGGGCTGGAAGGCGCCACGGACGACGCCCTGAAAAACGTGAACAAGTCCAACCAGCTGAAGACCAACGACGAGGCCATTCGCATCCTCAAGGACCTGGGGGTGATCATCTGGGGCGCGTTTATCGTGGACCCGCAGTGGAAGGCCGACGATTTCAAGCGCCTGCGCGACTACGTGGACGAGAAGGAAATCACGCACACGCAGTTTACCGTCCTGACGCCGCTGGTCGGAACGCAGTTGTACCGCGAATGGTTCGACGACCTGTTGACGTACGACTACACCTGCTACGACACGCTGCACGCCGTTGTGCCCACGCGCCTGCCCCGCGAGGAATTCTACCGGAATTTCGCGAGCCTGTATCAGCAGCGCGACCTCGGCCCGTACTACGACCTGGTCCGCGAGGGGAAACTCACCATCGACGACTGCCGCCGCGGAAAACGCATGCTCGAGGCGATGAGCCAGTGGCAGTATTACCTCGATAAGGATCCCGTCCTGGGCGACGTGCGCAAGAAGTCCGAGGCCCTGCCCGGCGCCTTAACGGCCCTGCAGAACCGCCGCTTCGCGTGAGGCGCATCACAGGAATTTTGCGCGGCAGGGATTGGAGAAACTATACTTAATTTTTGCTACTAGGTAAACTGTCTGTGTCGGTAGTAGAGTATCTTTCATGCTATGCTATAAGGATAGCACGCGGAGAATTAAATAGGATGTCCCAGAACCCAGGGACAACAAAGGATCAGTACCATGACACAGGAACCGCAAAAACAACCCGCTGAACCCATCGTCCAGCACGAGGATCTTCGTCAAATTGCAAAATGGCAAAAGACAGTACTCGTTTGCGTTCTGATTTACCTCATTGGCCTGATCTTTAATTTAGCCGATCCCATGGGGCTGTCGACATTGATTCGCGGCATTATCATGTTTGCCGTGGGGCTGATCGCCGTGGTTTTTGTTTTCATGCTTGCGATCAAGATATATCACCCAGCCGTGAGTATCGTGTTGTGTATTGTTCTGCTAATTCCTCTGGTCGGAATTATACCATTATTGATTATCAACGGCAGAGCCACCAGCATCATGAAACAGAACGGCATTTCTGTGGGGCTGCTCGGTGCGGACATGCGAAATCTGCAATAAAAAGTTCTGTGGAGTTCTGGGGACACTATAGAATGGCGATTCCTTAAGCGTAGTGCATCTGGTTGGTTTCGGGGCGTGAGTGACATTTTTTTCTGGCAGTTCATAACAGTTGGTAGAAACAGGGCTTGGACATTATCACAGCCTTGGCGTTTTGCTTTCG
>JAFGEJ010000141.1 GCA_016931655.1 Phycisphaerae bacterium | reverse complement strand
CTGAACTCCGCCGACTCGAAATCAATATCGTCATAGCCGAAAAATTCGGTGATCTTGTCGAAAAAACCCTCCGGCCGAATGAACAACTCCTTCAGCGGCACGTTACTGGAAAGCAGCACGCAGGAAAAACTGTGATGCGACCGGTTCTTGCCCGAGCCGGTGGTGTAATGATAGTCAAACCCCAGAAATCCCCGCCCCTGCCATTGTCCCTTCAGGAAATTGCAGCCGTAGCGGCTGTGACCCTGGTGAAAACATTTCAGCGTGGGAAATTGATTGTCCACGTGGGAGTTTTTCGTCCGGTCGAACTCCATGCCGTGCTGCAGGGCGAAGGCCTCCAGGGCCTTGCGCCGCTTGATGCCGTACAGCACGCCCGCGACCACCGCCGCGACGCCCGCCAGGGCGATCAGCACGAACAGCAGCACGGGCGCGCCTTGCGAGCCGGCTGATAGAAATAACTCCGCCGTCATGGGACACAGAATCGCATTGCCCACGGGGGATTGTCAAGCGCCGGCTGGGCGGATTCCCCGACAAACCGCGGCGGGGGGATTTTTTCAGAGAGAGAGAAATTTCGTTGCCTTTTATATGATTAAATTGTAATATAATCATACAATGAAAAAGACGACCGTAACGATGAGCAACCGGAATCGTCGGCTTTGTGAAATGAAGGCCGAGATTTTCGCCGCGGCGGGGCATCCGATTCGCCTGGCGATTATCGAGTTTCTGCGCGACGGCCCAAAGTGTGTCTGTGAAATTGCCCAATACGTCGGGGCGGAGCAATCGAACGTGTCCCGCCACCTGGGCGTGATGCTCCAGGCCGGGCTGGTGACGCACGAAAAGCAGGGTCTGAAAATGATCTACAGCCTCAAAACGCCGTGCATCCTGGGCTTCCTCGAATGCGTCACGAACATGCTTCGCCAGCAGGCGGAGGAAACCCAGGCGGTGCTGAAGAGTTTGTAAAACCAAAACCTTACTTATTGTCATCCTGAGCGTAGCGAGTCTTCGAGCGAAGCCTGTGGTGAGCGAAGTCGAATCCGTCGAAGGACCTCGTTCTTCGACGACTACAAAGGTCCTTCGACTACGTCGTTCGTTTCGCTTTGCTCACTCACGACTTCGCTCAGGATGACAATATATCGGTTAAAATACATGACTACATGGAAGTCAACCATCAAGTCCCTGTTCCTGATCGTCGGCGTGTTTTTGGCGTGTTTTTTTCTGCCGGCTGACAGCGAGCGCTTTCGCGCCGGTGTCATGGAGGCGTTGGCGTTGGTTCGCTGGTACGCGAGGGAGCACGTGCTGCTGTGCCTGATTCCCGCGTTTTTCATTGCCGGGGCCATCGGCGTGTTCGTCAGCCAGGCGTCGGTGATGCGTTACCTCGGCCCGCGTGCGAACAAGGCCCTTGCCTACGGCGTGGCCAGCGTGTCCGGTTCGATCCTGGCGGTCTGCTCCTGCACGGTCTTGCCGCTGTTCGCGGGCATCTGGCGGATGGGCGCGGGGCTGGGGCCGGCCTGTGCGTTTTTGTATTCCGGGCCGGCGATCAACGTGTTGGCGATTATCCTGACGGCCCGCGTGCTGGGGCTGGAATTGGGCGTTGCCAGGGCCGTCGGTGCGATTTTATTTAGCATTATCATCGGCCTGGCGATGCACCTGATCTATCGAAGGGAAGAAATCGCAAAGACCGACGGCGTTGATATTGCCCTGCCCGCGGATGACGTGACGCGGCCTTTGTGGAAAAACGCGATGTTTTTCGCCGCGATGATCGGCGTGCTGGTGTTTGCCAACTGGGCGCCGCCGACGGACGGCGGGGCGCAAGCGGTGGTGTATCACGCCAGGTGGATCATTACGGGCGTCTTTGCCGTCGGGTTGGCGGGGATGATCCCGGCCTGGTTCCGACGCGACGAATTGGGCCTGTGGGTTGGCGGAACGTGGGGATTTGCGAAGCAGATTCTTCCTTTGCTGCTGGCCGGCGTGCTCGTGGCGGGGTTTTTGCTCGGCCGACCCGGACACGAGGGCGTCATCCCCAGCCGGTACGTGGAAATGCTCGTCGGGGCAAAGCCCGACGTGTTCCTGGAAACGACGGGACTGGCCGGCGGGGCGAGCGAAGGATTCTGGCGGACAAGCTGGCCGTTCTGGTCCAACCTGTTCGCCGCCGCGGCTGGGGCGCTGATGTACTTCGCCACGCTTACGGAAGTACCGATTCTCCAGGGCCTGCTCGGTGCGGGCATGGGCAAAGGTCCGGCTTTGGCGCTGCTATTGGCCGGCCCGGCGCTGAGCCTGCCCAACATGCTCGTGATCGCCGGCGTACTGGGCGCAAAAAAGGCGTTGACGTTTATCCTGCTGGTGATTGTCATGGCGACGATCAGCGGAATGCTCTTCGGCGCGTGGGTTTAACGCTCCACTGACATAACAACAGGAAATTATCCACGGATTACACGGATGAAAAGAAGATTGCACGGATTTTTAAACTCCTGAAAGAACCAACAAATCCGCGTTTCCCCATGTTGATTTCTTCGGGGAACAAGGATTCTTTTAGGTGCTCTTAAAATGATTCTCCGTACCACTAACGGTCCCAATCGTGAAATTCTGTAAAGATTTTGAAGGAGAACATTTGTTTTTGATAGTAGCCACGGGCGCAAGCCCGTGGGATACAACCAAGTTATTATCCAGGGAGCCCCGCAGGGGCGATTGATCTGTTCGAATTGCATTTCAATCGCCCCTTCGGGGCTCGGAGTGAAAAAAAACTCTGGCCCACGGGCTTGCGCCCGTGGCTACTATCAATAAAGATACAAACACGTGTTCTCTACCGGCTACGGAATACTGGTAACTGACTACTTTGGTTGCGGCCACAGGCCACGCTGTGTCCTTTTTGGCAAAAAAATATTTATATTTGGCGAAAAGAGGTGACCGGATGACGAAATTGGAACTCCAGGCGATCGGGACGATTCATTCCCCGTGGACCCAAACGGGCGGCATGCCGATTCAGCCTCGATATGCCCAGGACGCCGAAGGCACGGTGGAGGTGTTTGCGTCTTTTGTTCCCGGCTTGAAGGATCTGGAAGGATTCGAACGCGTCTGGCTGTTGTATTGGTTTCATCAGGCCAAAGAGAGTCGAATCCAGGTTAAACCCTTCAAAGACGACACCGTACGGGGCTTGTTTGCCACGCGGGCGCCGTGTCGGCCGAATCCGATAGGTTTGTCGTCGGTCCGATTGCTGGGCGTGGAGGGAAACCGGCTTCGCGTCGCCGACGTGGATATTCTGGATGGAACTCCATTGTTGGACATCAAGCCGTATGTCCCGGAATTTGACCATTTCGATATTCAACGCATCGGCTGGCTCGCCACCGCGTCGGGCCGAACGATGTCCGATCACCGATTTGGCGATACGAAAGAGAAGTCATGAAGAAATTGCAGATTTTAGGTACGGGTTGTCCGAAGTGCAAGAAACTCGCCGAGAACGCCGAAGCAGCCGCCAAGGCGGCGGGCGTTGAGATCGAATTGGTCAAAGTCACGGACATCCACGAGATCATGAAATTTGGCGTGATGATGACCCCGGCGATGGTAATCGACGGCGTGGTGAAAGTTGCCGGCAAGGTCCCTGACGTGGAAGCCATCCAGAAACTGTTGGCTTGAGTCCCATCGCCGAATTACGGAGAACACATCCATGAAATGGCAAACAAAGATACTGACCGTCGTTGCGCTGGCGATCGCGGTGATTGTGGTTTTGTCGCGGAAGGGCGGCAATTGCTGCTCGACGTCGTGTTCGTCTGATTCGACGACTTGCCCTGACGGTTCTTCGGTGACAAGCCAGCCTGTTTCGGCGAGTCAACCTGCCCCAGCCGGCAAGCCGGCGGGGCCATTGCCACGCTTGGTGGATCTGGGAGCGGATCGGTGCATTCCCTGCAAGCGAATGGCGCCGGTGCTGGAGCAGTTGCGTGAGGAATACGCCGGACGATTGGAGGTGGAGTTCCACGATGTCTGGAAAAACCCCGCCGTCGGAAAGAACTATGGGATTCGGATGATTCCGACGCAGATTTTCATTTCCGCTGCCGGCGAGGAATTGTATCGCCACGAAGGATATATTTCCAAAGAGGACATTCTCGGCTGGTGGCGAGAGTTCGGCGTGACGTTTGAGCCGTAACCCGCGCGGCGCTGGAGATACGCGATGCTGGATGAATTTTTTATCTTTCTGACGAAGGCGGTCGAGAACGCCGGTGCGGTTGCTTTCGCGGCGTCGTTTGTATGGGGCGTTTGCAGCGTGGTGCTCAGCCCGTGTCATCTGGCGAGCATTCCGCTGATCGTCGGATTCATCGACGAACAGGGGTGCATCTCCATGCGACGGGCGTTTGGCATTTCCACGGTCTTTGCCGTGGGCATTCTTATCACCATTGCCGCGATCGGCGTGATCACCGGCCTGGCGGGACGCATCTGGGGCGACGTCGGACCGTGGGGAAATTACGTCATGGCGGGGATTTTATTCCTGGCGGGCCTGCACCTGCTCGGCGTGATCCCCATGCCCTTTACCGGCCCGGGGCAGGTGAACATGAAACGCAAAGGCCCAATGGCGGCGTTTTTGCTGGGGCTGATTTTCGGCGTGGCGCTGGGGCCCTGCACGTTCGCGTACATGATCCCCATGCTCACGGTGACGTTTCGCCTGGCGGCGGACCGTTGGTTGTACGGCGCCGCCCTGCTGGGCGCGTACGGCCTGGGGCACTGCGCGGTGATCGTACTGGCCGGCACGTGTACGGAACTCGTTCAGCGATACCTCAACTGGAACGAGAGGTCCAAAGGCTCGGTGATCCTGAAACGCGTTTGCGGCCTGCTGGTTCTGTTGAGCGGATTGTGGATGCTGTACACCTCCTGAAATAACTTTTTTACGAACCGACATGAACGAAAAGAAAAAGATATTGTTTCTGTGCACGGGCAACTCCTGTCGCAGCCAGATGGCGGAGGGCTGGGCGCGAGCGATGAAGGGCGACGTGATCGAGGCCTGTTCGGCTGGGATCGAAGTGCACGGGTTGAATCCCAGCGCCGTGAAGGTGATGGCCGAGGCGGGCGTGGATATCTCCGGCCAAAAGTCGAAGAATGTCGCGGAACTCATGGATATTCCGTTTGACTACATTGTGACCGTTTGCAGCCACGCGAAGGAAAACTGCCCGATGTTTTTGGCGAAAACCGGCAAGGCCCGGATGGTCCACGTCGGCTTCGACGACCCGCCCAGGCTGGCCCGGAAGGCCCGCACGGAAGAGGAGGCGATGGATTGCTACCGTCGTGTGCGGGATGAGATCCGGGCATTCATCGAGACCTTGCCGGATTCGCTGGAGAGGAATCGCTGACACAATAGGCCGATGCAAACACGCGTTATTTCGGAAGTCGTGGAAAGGATTATCCGTACTGTCTGGAACCATTTCGAAAAACATGACTTGGTTCTTTCCCGCCGGCGCCGGGATGGGTAGAATGATCCTGGCGCGTTTTTCGTTGCCGGAGAACCAGCGGAATGAACGGTGCGGTGATTGTCGCCCACCCGGATGACGAGATCATCTGGTGCGGCGGTATGATGTCGGCCCGGTCCGACGTGCGGTGGACGGTTCTGACGCTTTGTCGGGCCGACGACCCCGACCGGGCGCCGAAGTTCCACGCCCTGTGCGCCAGGCGGGGCGTACACGGGATCATGTCCGACCTGGACGACGGGGATCCCCTCCAGCCGATTGACGTTCGTCACGACGTCGGCGGACGTATTGTCGATCTGCTGCCTTCCGGGCGGTGGGATTTGTGCCTCACGCACGGGCGAAACGGGGAGTACGGCCATCCGCGACACAAAGACGTGCACCGGGCCGTTCTGCAACTGGCGAAGGCCGGGACGCTGGCCTGCGGGGAACTCTGGACGTTTGCCTACGAGTGTCAAACCCCCTCCGGCCAATGCGCCCCGGCGGACTGGGGCGACCACGTCGTCGAACTTACCCCCGAACAACTTCAAGAAAAACGGCGTATTATCCGAGATGAATACGGGTTTCCTCCGGGGTCGTTTGAAGAAACCGCCTGTATGTCTCCGGAGTCGTTCTTTCAGATTGATCTGGATGTAATGAGATTTTTGGAGAAACCTCCACAGATTCCACGGATATAAAACGGATTACACGGATCAAATTTTTGTCGAAGGTGATGACACAAAAAAAATCCGTGAAATCCATATTTCATCGGTGGAATCCGTGGACGTTTTCTCGATAAGACGGTTTTGGGACAGTAGGTTTGCCGTATAGGCATGACGGCAACAAAGGAGCAAAATCATGAAGGTGCTGTTGCTGTACGACTATCCGCCCTCGCCCGGCGGGCTGGCGACACAGGGCGATTTGCTGTATCGCGGTTTGCAGGAAATCGGCGTGGACGCCGTGGCGGTGAACTTTGAAGCCGCTCAGGAAAAAGAGTGGTACTACCGCTGGTACAAGCCCGACGTCGTGCTGGGCGTGGGCTACTGGGGGCACACCCCGCACCTGATTTTTCACCCGCAGAAGTTCGGCATGCGCCCGGTTCCCTGGCTGGTCGTGGACGGATACCTGGCCAACTATCTGGAGATTCTCAACGAACTGCCGCTGATCCTCGTGACGTCCAACTGGGTCAAGCAGGTATACGTGCGTGACGGTCTGAAGGCGGACAACATCGAAGTCCTGCCCGTCGGATGCGACACGGACTCCTTCATCCCGCGCGACAAGACCGATCCGAAGGTCGCCGCCGTGCGCGAATCCCTGGGCGTCCGCGAACACGAGCAGATGATTCTGACCATCGGCGGCGACGCCGCCAGCAAGGGCGCCCAGGAGGTCATGCAGGCGTTGTCGATCATCGATCACAAGGCCCCGGACTACAAGTATGTCTGCAAGGTCTGGCCCCAGCCCCGCACCGAGCAGCAGAACATCGCCGACATGCAGATGGCCAACACGCTGGGGATCGATAAAAAGGTGTTCTACGCCACCGGAAAGATGTCGCGGAATTTCATACCATACCTGATCGCCGCGTGCGATATCTACGCCGCCCCGTCGCGACTGGAGGGGTTCGGCATGCCGCAGGTGGAGGCCGGCGCGTGCGGTAAGCCCGTCATCGGCATCAAGGCGATGGCCATGCTCGACACGCTCGTGCACGGAAAGACCGCCTTCCTGGCCGGCGTGGCACAGGAAATCCGCCTGCGAGAAACCATTCTCGGACAGGACCAGGGCTACGAGGACGGGCATCGCGTGATCTTCAAGAAGCCCCGGACGGCCGACTACCGCGCCAGCATCCACGACATCGCCAATTACCTGTTCGATCTGATGGACAACGAGGAACTGCGAATCAAGATGGGCCAGGCCG
>JAFGEJ010000140.1 GCA_016931655.1 Phycisphaerae bacterium | reverse complement strand
TTGCGCCCGGGGCTACTATCAAAGACATTGTCAATCATGAAGATAGAACACTGCATTCTTTTCATTTGAGTTATGCAAAATCCTGAGGACTCAGAGAAGAAGATAGTAGCTGGAAGCTAGAAGCTAAGTGTCGAATCGCTTAGCTCCTAGCTACTAATTTCTGACTTCTTTCTCTGTGATCTCTGTGTCTCTGTGGTCAACAAATTCTTTTATCATTTCAACGTTGTATCGCGGCGGTGCTTGGCGCGGGCGAAGAAACGCTCGATCGCGCGGGCGTTATTATTTTCCAGCATCGTCCGCAGGCGCTTCAGCGAGCGGCTGAGTTTCTCCAGCGACGCCAGGACGGGCTTTTGATTGGTCGTCATGATGTCGCGCCACATTTCCGGGTCGCCGCCGGCGAGGCGCGTCATGTCGCGCAGGCCCGTGGCGGAAACGGGCAATTCGTCGTCTTTGGGCAGGAGCATCAGCAGGGCCGAGAGGGCATGGGGCACATGGCTGACAGCCGCCGCCGCCCGATCGTGCTCCGCGGGGTTCATGCAAAGCGTTCGCATCCCCAGCGCACGCCAGAGCGCCTCCGTGCGACGCACCAGCGCCGCGGGAGTGTGTTTCGTGGGCGTCACGACGCACAGGGCGCCGTGCAGCAGATCGGCCGTCGCGTGGGCGGGGCCTTTGTTTTCCCTGCCCGCCATCGGATGACTCCCGACAAACGCCCCGCCGCGCCCGCAGATTCGCTCCGCGGTGCAAACCACCTGTCCTTTCGTCGAACCGACGTCCGTGACCAGCGCCCCGGGGCGCAGAACCGGCTGAATTGCGCGAAGGTGTTTTTCAAACGCCCCCACGGGCGTGGCAAGAATCACCAGATCACTTCGGCGGACGGGTTCGGCGGCGTCGAAATACGCCTCGTGAATGCACTTGTGCTTCTTCGCCAAATCCAGGCTGCTCCTGCGCCGCCCGACGCCGGCAACGCGGGCCTTCGGAAACCGGCGGCGAATCGCCAGGCCGATCGACCCGCCCAGCAATCCCACGCCGATAATCGTAACGTATTGGACGCTCCGCTTCGCCATGGGCGGTAGCTTAGGGCATTTCGACGCGTTTGACAACCAACTGCTTTTCAGGGAGAAACCCTTCCGGGAAGTGTGGAATTATGCGGGGTCCGGCGGGTATACTCCGTGAAACGAGGCTGAATTGCGCTTCGGGAGTAAAACAGTGAACCGAAAAACGCTACTGGTATTTGCGTGGCTGGCGATGGCGATACTCCAGGCCGTCCCCGCCGAGGCGCAATTGTCGCCGGATCCGATGATGAAAATGCAAAAGGCCGTGGCGTATCCCCATGCCGGAATCACATTGGCGATTCCGACGGGGTTTACGATTTCACAGCAGCTTTGGGGAGAATTCCAGGTAATGGTCGCCATGCGAACCGAGGGAAAGCAGGCGATGCAGAGCATTTCGCTGGCGGCGTATCCGGTGGACGAGAAAACCTCGCCGGAGCAATTGCTGGAAAAGCTGCGACGCCCCCTGACGGAGAGTCTTTCCGTATGCCGATTGAAAGTCGTCAAGACGGTCCCGGTTCCCGTGGTGGGGCTTCAAGGCCAGGCCGTCCACATGACCTACACGTTTCGCGGGATTAAAACCGTCGCCCTCAGCGCGTGCTTTATCCGCGACATTTCGCCGGCCGGCGAAACTTCCCCCGCGGGCAAACGCCTGGCCTACGTGCTGACGCTGGAAGTGGCCCGGGACTATCGCAGTACGTTACTGAAAACCTTCGAAGCCATCGTCCGCACGACCATGCTGACGCCCGTGGTTCGTCCCATCGACGCGCCGATCGACTTCGAGGGCGCTTACCTGCGAAATTTCCCCCAGGGCTATGCTATCCGCCTGCCCGTCGGCTGGGTCGGCGGACAGAACGACCTGGGCGTGTTCATGGAACAGGCGGACTTCACCCTGGGCGGGCAGGCCTGTCCGGCGGTGCAGATCGTCTCCAGCCAGGTGGACTCTTCCCTGACCGCCGAGGCCTGCGGGGAGAAGGCCGTCGAATACATGCGGAAACAGGGCGCCACCGTTGAAATCCTTTCCCAGGGCGCCGCCAAACTCGCCGGGCGCGACGGATTCCAGATCGTGCTCCGCAAGACGGAATCGCCCGCGACGCAGCCGGCCCAGACCCAGCCGGCGGCGCCGACGACCACGCTGGAAGTGCATCGCCTTCTGTGCGTTCCGCCAAATGAAGAGGAATACGAAGAGTTCACGCGAAATTACGTTATCATCGTGGTTGGCCAGGACGTAACCGTCGAACAGTTAACAAACCTGACGGAAAAATTGGCGGAGCAATTCCGCCTCGTCCCCGTGCGGGAAGAATAATACTCTGTCAATGCAAAATACAGGAAGCGGGACATGGTGGCACAGGTTTTTAACCTGTGTTCTTGACACAGATTGCAAATCTGTGCCACCACATTGACCGTTAACGTGTTTTGCATTGACAGAGGAATAGCGCCCTCCGGGGCTTGCAAGCGCGGGAATTCCGGCGTATAAAATCACCATGCCGTGCGGGAACCATGCGCGGCGTGGAGATATATTATCCACGACAAGGAAGGAACAGGATCATGAAGGTAATTGCACAGACAGCCGGCCTGCAGGACGCGCTGGCGCTGGCGGGGAGTATCGTACAAACCCGTACGCCCAAACCGGTATTGCAATGCGTCAAGCTCATCGCCGACGACGACGCACTGACCCTGCTGGCGACGGACCTGGAGGTCGGTTGCCGTTACAAAATCACGGCGGTCAAGGTGGAGCAGCCCGGCGAAGCGCTGATTCCCGCTGACCGACTCAACGGCATCGTCCGGGAATCCTCGGGCGACGAGAGCCTGACCATCGAGACGGAAAAAGACGCCTGCGTTGTGAAAGGCGCCGGCAGCAAGTTCAAAATTTTCAGCTACGACCCGGCTGAGTATCCCGCTATCGCGGAATTCCCCGGCGAGGCGGATTTCCAGATCCCCGCAGCGGTCCTGACGGACATGATCGGAAAGGTACTCTTCGCGACGGCCAAGGCGCACAGCCATTACGCCATCTCCGGCGTGCTGTGGGAGGCGTCGGGCAAGAAGCTCCAACTGGTCGCCACGGACGGGCATCGGCTGGCGCAGGCGAAGGGGTCGCTCGCCAAGAGTGCCCAGAGCGCCTCGGCCATCGTGCCGGCCAAGCTCATGGGCCTGATGCAGCGCATCGGCGACGCCGACGGGGCCCTGGCGGTGAAAATCCTGGAGAACCAGATTCTCGTGAAGACCGATCGCGCCATGGTCGTCAGCTCTCTGGTGCAGGGCAATTTCCCGAAATACGCCGACGTGATCCCCAAGGAGTGCAACCGCAAAGCCGCCGTCAACACAGCCGAGTTTGCCCACCGCATCCGCCAGGCGGCGCTGCTGACGAACGAGGAATCCCGCGGCGTGAAGCTGAGTTTCCAGGCCAAGGCCGTCACGCTCTCCAGCCGGGCGCCGGAAACGGGCGAAGCCGAGGTCGAATGCCCCATCGCCCTCGAGGGCGAACCG
>JAFGEJ010000139.1 GCA_016931655.1 Phycisphaerae bacterium | reverse complement strand
TTGCGCCCGGGGCTACTATCAAATAGATTGTCAATAATGAAGTTAGAACATTACGTTCTGTTCATTTGAATTATGCAAAATCCTGAGACACAGAGGTCACAGAGAAAACCTTAAAGAAATTACATCTTTCTCTGTGACCTCTGTGTCTCTGTGGTGAAATATCTGGGTTAACGGATTGTTAAATTTCGTCCCGGCGCATAGAATGGTGCAATTCGCGTGTGATACGGGCGCTTTTTTGTACGCCACCGAAAGGAGCGGCTTTTGGACGGCATTTCCAGTGAAAGTTTCAGTAAAATTTCCGGCAACGCTCCCAGCCGGGGCTTCCACCAGGACGACCGGAACGGCGGCGAGGTCTTTCGGATTCACCAATGCCCCAACGGCCTGACGCTGCTGGGCCAGCCCATGCCCGACGTGTCGTCCGCGGCGATGACGATCGCCGTTCGCTGCGGCTCGGCCCACGATCCTGACGGTGCGGAGGGCGCCGCAGCCGTCGCGGCGGAATGGCTGCTCCGCGGCGCCGCCGACCGCGACAGCCGGGCGCTCAACGACGCTCTCGACGCCCTCGGCGTGCAGCACAGCGAATCCGTCCACAGCGAGCACATACACCTCTCGGCTGCGATGCTGGGGCGGAACCTGCCGGCGGTCCTGGACCTCTACGCCGACATCCTGCAGGCCCCCCGCCTGGGCGACGACGCCTTCGAGCCCTGCCGCGCCCTGATCCGCCAGGACCTCCAATCCCTCGACGACGAGCCGGCCCGGAAGTGCAACTACCTGTTGCGGGAGAAATTTTTTCCTTATCCCCTCGGCAGGCTGATCTATGGGAAGCCCGAATCGCTGGAGGCCATGACGCCGGCCGGCCTCCGCGAACACGTCCGCCGATATTTCACACCCGCCGAAACGGTGCTGGCCGTCGCGGGCGCGTTTGAATGGGAACCGTTCGTGGACCTGGTCGAAAAACGCCTTGGCGGTTGGTCCGGCCCGGCCCAGCCGGCGCCGACGATTCAGCCCGCCGCCGGCGGAACCACGCACATCGAAAAGGACACCGCCCAGACGCATATCGCCCTGGCCTACAAGGCCCCCACGTGCGACGAGGCGGACTATTACCCCATTCGCCTTGCCGAGACCGTGCTTTCGCGCGGCATGGGGTCGCGCCTGTTCACGGAGGTGCGTGAGAAGCGCGGGCTGGTGTATCACATCTCGGCCGGCTATCTCTGTCTGAAGGACCACGCGGGCATGTTCGTCTACGCCGGCAGCCGGCCCGACCTGGCGCAGCAGACCTTCGACGTGACCCTGGCGGAGCTTCACCGCCTGGGCAAAGACGTGACGCCCGAAGAGCTGGATCGCGCCAAGACGCAGCTTCGCAGTGCCCTGGTGATGCAGGGCGCCTCGACGACGAGCCGTTCCGGCACGCTGGCCAGCGACTGGTACCATCTCGGCCGGCTGCGCACGCTGGCGGAGGTCTCGCGGTGCGTCCAGGCCGTCACGCGGCAGGACATTTTGAGAAGCCTGGAGAAATATCCCGCCAGGGACCTGACCCTTCTGACCGTCGGTCCGGCGTCACTGAGGAAGGATTCCTGATGCAGTTTCAACAGACCACCCTATCCAACGGCCTGTGCGTCGTAGCGGAGGTGAATCCGACGGCCAAATCGCTGGCGGCGGGGTTTTTCGTCCGCACGGGCAGCCGGGACGAAACGCCCGAAGTCGCCGGCGTGAGCCACTTCCTGGAGCACATGGTCTTCAAGGGCACGGACCGCCGGACGGCGCTGGACGTGAACCTCGAATTCGACCGCATGGGCGCGCAGTACAACGCCTTCACCGGAGAGGAAACCACCGTGTACTTCGCGGCGGTCCTGCCGGAATTCCAGGCCGCATGCCTCGATCTGCTGTGCGACATCCTTCGCCCGAGCCTGCGCCAGGAAGATTTCGACGTGGAAAAAGGCGTGATCCAGGAAGAAATCGCCATGTACGACGACCTGCCGCACTTCCGCCTCCACGAGACGATCATGTCTCGGCATTTCGACAGCCACCCGCTGGGCAACGCGATCCTCGGCACGAAGCAGTCCGTCGCCGCGATGAAACGCGACGATATGCGGGCGTATTTCGACCGTCGCTACTCGCCCGGAAACGTCACGCTGGTGGGCGTGGGGAATCTCGATTTCGACGCCTTCGCGAGCCAGGCCGAGGCGTTGTGTTCTTCGTGGAAGCCCTTCCAGGCCGACCGCAGCCGCGAACCCTGCGACGGGACGAAAACACACGATTCCATTGTGGACGAAAAACTCTCGCGGCAGAACCTGGGGCTGATGAGTCCCGCCCCGTCCTACCAGGACGAGCAGTGCTTCGCCGCGCAGGTGCTCTCGACGGTGCTGGGCGACTCCACGGGCAGCAGGCTGTTCTACGCCCTGATCGAAACCGCCCTGGCCGACGAGGCCCACACCGCCTACAGCGGCATGGACGGCGTGGGCGTGTTTTACACCTTCGCTTCGACCGCGCCGGAAGCGGCCGGGCGGGTGCTGGACATTATCCGGCGCGAGTTCAAAAAATTCCTCGACGAAGGCCCGACCGACGCGGAACTGCAGGCCGCGAAAAATAAAATCGCCTCTCAGGCCACACTCAAGGGCGAGCAGCCGATGGGCCGCCTGGTGTCCGTCGGCTTCGACTGGATGTACCGAGGCCGCTACGAACCGCTCGCCCAACAAATCGAGCGAATCTTCGCCGTCACGGGCGAGCAGGTGCTGCAACTGGCCCGGCGGTATGATATCGCCTCCGCCACGACGCTTTCCCTCGGCCCGACAGCCGTGACGGGATAATACCAAACACACGTAGTTATTGCATGGTGGAGCACCTGCTCCACCATGCAGGGCCGTCGAAATGATGTTATAATCCTGGCGGCAATGCAATTTTTAAAAAAATTTAAAAAATCAAAAACGTCCTCGTACAGCCGGGCGGTACACTTCACCGCGACGCGGTGGAGCGTCGTCCTGGCCGCCGGCGGCGAACACGACGCGACGGACACGCGACGGGCGCTGGAGGAACTCATCCGGGCCTATTGGTTTCCGCTGTACGCGTTTCTCCGCCGTCGCGGCGAGCCGGCCGAGAAGGCCGAGGACCTCGTGCAGGGGTTTCTCACGCGCCTGTTGGAGAAGCGGGATTTGTCGGCTGTCGACCGGGCAAAGGGGCGGTTCCGCTCGTTTCTGCTGGCGTCGCTGAAGCATTATCTTTCCAACGAATACGACAAGGCCCGGGCCAAAAAACGCGGCGGCGGCGGCGCGAACGTCATTGCCCTGGAGGCCCTGGACGCCGAGGCCCGTTACGCCGTCGAGCCGGCTGACGATATGACGCCCGAACGACTCTTCGACCGCCAATGGGCGATGGAAGTGCTCCAGATGGTACTCTCTCGCCTTCAGGAAGAATACGCCCAGGCCGGCAAGGCGAAACTCTTTGAGACGATCAAGGACTGCCTCACCCCCCAGCGCAGCCGGCTGACGTACGCCGACTACGCCCAGCGGCTGGGGATGTCCCCGGGGGCGTTGAAAACGGCGATTCACCGCATGCGAAAGCGATATCGGGAAATTCTGCACGACGAAATCGCCCAGACCGTCGAAACACCCGGGCAGGTCGAGGAAGAAATCGCCTATCTCCGAAATTGTTTGTAACCTTTTCGGCCTTTTGCTTCTTTCATGGATGGAACGACAATGTCAGCTTTCAGCGATCAGCAGTCAGCTTTCAGCAAGAACATTATCACGCTTTTGTGATTCCTTATTATAGCTGAAGGCTGATAGCTGACCGCTGAAAGCGATATTATCCTACTATTTGCGATTTTAAGTAAGACAAAAGGGAATCCGACGATGACGGAAGAACACAAATGTCCCCAGTGCGGCCGGGCGTTGCCGGCTGACACTCCGCAAGGCCTCTGCCCCGCCTGTCTGCTGAAACGCGGGCTGGAAACGAACACGCTCGACGAAACGGCCCCGGATGGTTCTAAAAAACATCCCCGCTGGACGCCGCCGGATGTGAAGGAGTTGGCGGACGTGTTTCCTGAGCTGGAGATTCTCGAATTCATAGGCAGGGGCGGCATGGGGGCGGTGTACAAGGTTCGGCAGAAGGACCTGAACCGCATCGCCGCCCTCAAAATCCTGCCGCCGGAAATAGGCCGGGACGAGTCGTTGGCAAAAAATTTCGCTGAACGGTTTACACGCGAGGCCCAGGCGATGGCCCACCTGAGCCATCCGAATATCGTCACAATCTTCGACTTCGGCCGGCGGGATATAAAAAGTGTCGCGTCTCTCAGGGACGCGCGTGGCGAGTCCCTGAGGGACTCATTGTATTTCTTCCTTATGGAATACGTGGACGGATTATCGCTGCGGCAGGTGCTGGACGCCGGCGGCGTGGATCCCAAAGAGGCCCTGGCCATCGTGCCGCAAATCTGCGACGCGCTGCAAGACGCCCACGACAACGGCATCGTGCACCGCGACATCAAGCCGGAGAACATTCTGCTCAACCGCGACGGGAAGGTCAAAATCGCCGACTTCGGCCTGGCGAAGTTAGTGGGTGTCGCGGGCATCTTGCCCGCGAGTGACGAGGGCGTCTCGCCCGCGGTGAAACAGCAAGAACGCGAGCAGGATGCTCGCGGTACGCGCGGGCCAGAGGCCCGCGACACGATCAATATCACGCAGCACGTCATGGGCACGCCGCAATACATGGCCCCGGAACAGACCGACAACCCAGCCGAGGTGGACCATCGAGCGGATATCTATTCCCTCGGCGTGGTGTTCTACCAGATGCTCACCGGCGAACTGCCGCGCGAGACGTTTGATAAAAAATTTGAACCACCCAGCCGAAAGGTGCTCATCGACGTGCGGCTGGACGAGGTCGTCCTTCGCGCCCTGGAAAAAGATCCTACCCGCCGCTACCAGCAGGTCAGCGAAGTCAAAACGCAGGTGGAAACGATCATCGCCACCGGCCCAAACGCTCAAACGCCTCCGCAACCCAAAGGAACGATGAATATCGAGTTCGAATGGGGGAAAATGCGCTGGCAGAAGCTGATTCCGTTGTCCCAACTTGCCAAAGGGACTCGTTGGATCGCCCGGATATACGGTTCATTGCTGTTGGCGTTTTTTACCTATTTTCGACTTGCCCTGGGCACACCGCCGATTCTCTCCGCGCCCGCCGGCGTTCAGTTTGAATTCGCAGCCGTGTTCCTCTGGCTGGCGGGATTTATCGTCGGCTGGAAACGGGAAGGCGTCGCGGCAATTCTGATCCTTACCGGTTCATTGACCTTTCATGTCGTCGAAATGGAATTCCTCCTGGGCGGAGCGTTGGAGTATCCGACCCTCACCGGCCTGCTGTACGCCGTCGCCTGGTGGCTGGCACGAAAAAGTAAAGCGGAAAAACAGCTAGCCCCGCCCCACGCTTCCTCGCCGTCGCCTACCATGTTCAAACCCCTCACGCCGGAAGCCCATCGCCAAATCGACGCCGCACGGGAAACCGTCCGCGCCCCGGCCATCGGCCTGATTGTTATCTGTGCGATCAACTTCATTGCCGTTGGAGTGCTGGGAATGTACGGTTTTATCGACCTTTCCTTCAAAGGATTTATGGGGGGAACAACAGCCGGCGATGCCGATTTTCTCTGGATGTTCGTTTGGGTGTTTGTGGGATTGATTCTCGCCGGATTCATGCTGGGTTCGTCAATTCGCATGATGGGCCTCAAATCGCGCATGTCCGCCGTCATCACAAGCATCCTGGCAATCCTGGCCGCCCCAACCCTACTCGCCAATAGCACAATCTGGATTACATCTGACAATGCAACTTTATGGCTTTCACTTCCCGTATGCATCCTCGGCCTGCCGATGGGCGCCTGGTCGCTGGTGGTCCTCTCCCGCCGGGAAATCGTCGAAGCCTTCGCGGCCGGAAAACGAATTCCACGCAAGCCAACGATATGGTACGCCGTGGTAAAAATTTTCTTCTCTATATTTCTTATATTGCTTCTGGTCGGACTGTCAATGCTGGCCGCATATCAAGGATTTCATGCACCCCAACCGGGTATCAACAAAGATCTTTTAGACGACATTCCCGGCCCTGAAAAACAGTCGTTTGATCACCTTGTCTATGGCCCGCAAACCCCGCCGGCGGGGAAAACACTGTCGTTTCGCATCGCACCGTATTCGCCGGCAGCGAAGCAAAAAACCTCGTCCCTCGATGAGAAGACGGAGCTGGAATATCTTCACTGGCTTGGGCAAGGCCGCGTCGGGCTGTGGTGGGAAAACGGGAAGGACAAATTGGCAACGAATCAATCCACGCCAGCCTACATTTGGCTGCCCGTGCGGGAAAAAGAGAAAGAAGACTTCGATAGTCTTAGCACGATCCTTTACCAGGGCCGGCGGTATCTGCTGGTGTCCAACAAGCCCGAAGACGTGCTCCTGCCCCCCTCTCTGGGCGGGCCGAAGTGGGGGCTGGTGGATGCGTATTCGCAAACCGACGAATTTGGCCAGCCGGCGGTCGGTTTTCATTTCGACGAACCCGGTGGGGATCTGTTCAAGAAACTCACCTCCACGCACCTAAATCAGGCGATGGCCATCATCGTCGGTGGCGAGGTGTACTCCGCTCCGACGATCCGCTCCGCCATTCGCGAACGCGGCCTGATTACGGGCAAGTTCACCCAACAGGAAGTGGACGGCCTTGTTCACGCCCTCCAGGCAGGCATGCCGACAACCGCAGCGGCGGCGGTGCCGGCGAGCATCTTCGGGCCCGTGATCGAACGAACAGTGAATCAGCCGGTGCCCGATCAGGATATCGAAAACTGCTGGCTGGACCTGGATACGGGGAAATTCATCCCGCACCCCAAAGAGCCGTTTGCGAATTTCGATTCCCAACTCCGCTGGCTCAGGAACCAGGGGGGCGATGCCGTCGGTAATCGCATGAAACCCAGCCCCGGCCTGACGGCATGGGACATGATCGCTCTGCCGACATCCAACAGCATTTGGGATGGACTCAGCCGAGATAATCTGCTTCAGGCAATGGGTATCGCCACACCGGGCAATCCGGTGTATCTTGTGGCGAAGGAAACGCCGACAACGTTCGTCATCAAGACGCGGGAAGGGTCCGTCGGCCTGCTCCAGATCACCGGATTTCAGGACAATCCCCGCGGCACGAAGATTCGCTACAAACTGCTGAAAAATTTCGCGCATCCCCCCGCCGCCATAAACGCGCCCCAAACCATGCCGGCGAAGTGATTTTCGCTTTATCGGATAAATAACTTCATAACGAGCGATGGGTGTAAACCCATCGATTTCTCCGCATGCGATGGAGGTTGGACAAATCGGTGGGCTTGCGCCCACCGCTCTTTTTGCGCATAAAAAATGGCTAGGACTGGAGTTGAACCAGCGACGCCGGCCTTTTCAGGGCCGCGCTCTACCACCTGAGCTACCTAGCCATCGCCTCGTGTCGAGGGAGATACTACTGTACTGATCTCCAGGCCGGAGTCAAGCGTCTTTGTGCGCCGAGTCGGCCTTGCTTTTCGGATTATCTCCAATTAAAATATCTTTTCTTTTGTATGCATAATTTACCGTACGGAGTCACTTGGCCGAAATCCGTAGTGGATATCCGCGGGCGGTGGATGGCTGGTCCGAAAATAAAACGTGAGTGACATTTTTTTCTGGCTGCCTTTGAAACAGATTTAAATTCCGACAGGCATGCAAGAAAGAGCGACACTGAGGTACTGAGG
>JAFGEJ010000138.1 GCA_016931655.1 Phycisphaerae bacterium | reverse complement strand
TGGCTACTATCAGAAGAAGCTATTGTTTTCATATTGGATCGATACTGATGAGCAGAGTGATCGGCCTATAATTTGTTGAATTGGTATTACATCAACCCCTTTCACCCGTTATGAACCAAGCCTTAAACCCATCACACTCAGGCAATTATCCGTTCACGAGATTCACCTTCGCGATCCGTCTTGTTTGCCCCCCACCGGTGAGGTACAATACCTGTATCCCGTCGGTTCAAAAAGAAACCGAGGGTTTGAAATCGACCATAGCCGGGGCTTTGTTTTTGGAAGGCCTCGGTGGATAATTTCGTCGTGCTAGGCGGGGCGCTAGCGGTGCCCTGTACCCGCAATCCGCTACAGCGGGGCTGAATTCCCCTCCGCGGGTCGTTGGTTGTCGGTCTCCTTGCTCGGCGGGCGGCGTTGAACGCCGGGTCCTCTGCGACGCTGAGACGTGAACCTGGTCAGGTCCGGAAGGAAGCAGCCATAAGCGAATCTTCAGCGGGCGCCGGAGGGTTGCCTGGCCGGAGCCGTTTCGTCGGACAAGCCCGGCGGCCTCGGTTCAACGAGGGGTGCACGGCGTTTTTTTATGCTTTTCCGGTCACGCCGGCTGGGGATCCGCCAGTTGACGACGCTGCTCGACCTCGGCCTTGTGGGTGTTGCGCCAGTCCACCAGGCGCTGCATGCCCTCGCGCAGGTCGATGGACCACTCGAATCCCAGGTCGCGCTTGGCCGCCACCGGATCGCCGACGCGATTGGTCACGAAGGTAGGCCCGGCCGGCTCGTAGCGAATGCCCAGATCGCTGCCGGTCAACTCCAGCAGCAGTTCCGCCAGTTCCTTGATGGACGTTTTAATCCCCCTGCCGACGTTGTAAAACCCGAACGGCTGATCGCTCTTGAGGGCACAGACGTTCGCCCGCGCCACGTCGGCTACGTCGATGAAGTCATACGCCTGCGAGCCGTCGCCGTAGACGACCGGCTGCTGGCCTTTGTCGATGCAGTCGAGGATTTTCATCATCACGGCGATGTAGGCCCCGCGATAGTCCTGCCGCGGGCCGTAGACGTTCATGTACCGCAGGCCGACGCCGTTCAGGCCGTAGCGCTTGTGATAGGCGCGGATCATGTGCTCGCCGGCAATCTTCGTCGCGCCGTAAAACGTCCAGTTGTTGTACGGGTGGTTCTCGGTCATGGGTTCTTCCACGGCGTCGCCGTAGACCGACGCGCTGGAGGAATACACCAGTCGCTGGATGTTGTGCTTCCGGCAGGCTTCCAGCACGTTGAACGTGCCGCGGATGTTCACCTCGAAGGCCGATTGGGGATATTCGTGGCAGTGCAGCAACCACAGGGCCGCCAGGTGCACGACGGCGTCGGCGCGGGCGACGGCCTGGTCGAGAATGTCTCTCTGGCAGACGTCGCCGCCCAGGGGGAAAATCTTACATCGCGGGTCGCGCAGGGCCTCTTCGAGGTTTTCCCGCGTGCCTCGCGTGAAATTGTCATACACGATCACCTCGGCTACGGGTTCCGCGAGCAGTTGCTCCACCACGTGGGAACCGATCAAACCCGCACCGCCGATCACCAGAATTTTCTTGTCCGTAAGATTCATTCTTCTTCGACTCCCTTTCCAGGCCCGCCGCGGCGACGGGAACTCCCCCTCGCCGGGCCGATCTTCAGGAAACCGGGATTGTAGCCCCCCCCAGGGAAAATTGCGATGATTTTTCACACAACGTCGAGAAAAACAAGAATTTGCCGCGAATCAGCCCGAACGGGACGAAGAAAATTAAAAAATTTGCCGCGAACAAGACGAACCAAAACGAACAAGAGAAGATAATACTATTTTCCTGTTCGCTTTGTTCGCGTTCGTTCGCGGTAAATTCTTCAATATATTCTTTTTGTTCGTTTTGGTTCGTCTTGTTCGCGGCAAAATCCTGGTTTTTTTCACGCAATGCCGTCCTTGGCCGGCTCTTCGCCTTTGGGGCGGTGCTTCCAGCGGCGGTGGACCCAGAGATACTGCTCCGGCGCGGTGCGGATGACATCTTCGAGGGCCTTGGTGTATTCCTGCGTGATGTACCTCAGCGGGTCGTCCTTGCCGACCCACTCGGCTGGGTGAATGATCCGCTGAATGCCGATCTCGAAGTGATATTTCTCCTTTTGCCGTCGGCCGAAGCCGACCACCACCGGCGCGTTGTGCTGCATCGCCAGCAGGCCGATGGCCTTGTAGGTGCTGGCGGGTCGGCCGAAGAAATCCACGAACAGGCCCTTTTTGCCCGCGTCCTGGTCGGCAATGAAGCTCACCGCGCCCTTCGCGTCGAGTAGGCGGGGCGCTACTTCCGTCGCGCCGCGCTTGTCGAGAATCGTCATGCCGCGCAGCTCCCGCCGGCCGATCACGTAGGCGTCCAGGTAGGGATTGTCCAGCCGCCGGGCAACGGCGGTGTTGGGGAAACCAAGAGCAGCCATGACATATCCGACCACTTCCCAGTTACCGAAGTGCCCCGTTAAGAACACCATGCCCGTTTCGTTTTTCAGCAGCAGACGGAGGTTTTCCTTCTGGTTCACGAGCGTGATGTGCCTTCGCCATCGGCCGGGCGTGATCAGGTGGGACGTAAAGAGAAATTCCACCGCCAGGTAGACCAGGTTTCGTATGGATGCGCGCGCCACGGCGCGGCGCTTCTGTGCCGGCCAATCGGGGAAGCTGCGCCGGAGATGTTCCTCGGCCCGCCGGAGGTGCCGCCGATCAAATCGGTACATCGCGTCGCCCAGAATCCGGGCCGTGACGTAATTCGTCTCCGGGCGAAAGGCGTGCATTATCATCGCCAGCGTCCGCAGACCGAGATACGCGAGGTAATCCGCGACCTTGTTGCGTCGCCTATTTCGCTTTGGCATCGGGACTCTTCGGGGCGCCCGGCGCCCGAATCAACTGCACTTCCACCTTGCCGTCTTCCGGACGAACGATCCGCCGGGTGATATACCCTTCCTTGCGGATCTCCAGCCATTCGCGCGTGCCGGGGGCTTCCTGGCTCATCGGCAGCGGGGCGAGGCCCATCAGGTCGGTTTTGGTCGGAATCCCGGTCGCACCGCTGTCCTGCGTGGTCGCGGAAACGTCCGCCCAGGCAACCGCCTTGCCGTTCTGGTCGGTCACGTGAACGATCTGGCAACCGGCCGCGAACAGAAACGTCAGCGACAGACATGCAAAAAAAATGTGTTTCATGGTTCGCACCTTTCTTTTTGTCTCAGGCCTCCAGGGCCTGCTTCATTTCTCCCAGAATGTCTCGAACGGTTCCCACCGCCTCGGAAAGAGGAACGTTGGCGGCTTTTTCATCCGTGCGACGCTTGATTTCGACCAGGCCTTCCTTCAGGCCTCGCTCGCCCACAACCACGCGCACGGGGATGCCGATCAGGTCGGCGTCCTTGAATTTCACGCCGGGCCGGGCGTCGCGGTCGTCCAGCAACACGTCCGTTCCGCTCGCCCGCAATTCATTATACATACTATCGGCTGCGCTGCGGACCTCGGCTTTATCGTTATTCAGCGGAATCACTTCCACCTCGAACGGCGCGATGCTGACGGGCAGAATCAAGCCGTTCTCGTCGTTGTCGGCCTCGATCGCCGAGGCGAGGATGCGATTGATCCCGATACCGTAACAGCCCATGATACAGGGCTTCTGCCCGCCCTGCTCATCAAGAAATTTCGCGTCGAGTTTTTCGCTGTATTTCGTGCCGAGTTTGAACACGTGGCCGACTTCGATACCGCGGGAAAACGTCAGCTTCTTTCCGCCGTGCGTGTCGCCCTCGACGGCGTTGCGAATGTCCGCGACGATCACGTTCTTCCCCTCCAGCGGAAAATCACGCCCGGGCACGAGATTTTTGACGTGATAGTCCGTTTTGTTCGCGCCCGTCACACCGCAAGCCATCGCCGCCACCGCGTAATCGATCACGAGTTTGGCGACCTTATCGCTTAATCCCTGCGGACCGGCGAAACCCACCTTCGCACCGGTAAGTTTTTCGATGGTCGCTTCATCCGCCATTTCGACCGCCGCCCCACCAAGGACGCTCTTGATTTTCGCTTCATTCACTTCGTGATCACCGCGAACCAGCGCCACCACCACACCGTTTTCGGTGGCGTGAATCAGCGTCTTGATCATTTTCTGGGGTTTTGTCCCAAGGAATTCGCACACCGCTTCGATACTCCCGACGTTCGGCGTGTACACTTCTTCCATGGCGGGGACGGCGTCACCGGCTTGCCGCTCGGCGCTGTTCTTCGGCGGGTCCACTTCCGCCTTTTCGATGTTCGCGGCGTAGGCGCCGTCTTCGGTATGGACAATGATATCCTCGCCGCTTTCGCAGGGGATCATGAACTCCTGCGATCCCGAACCGCCGATCTCGCCGCTTTGGGCCTCCACGACCACGTACCGCAGCCCGCAGCGCGTGAAAATGCGACAATACGCGGCGTACATTTTCTCGTACGTCGCGTCCAGGCCTTCGGGGGTCGCGTCGAAGCTGTAGGCGTCCTTCATAATAAACTCGCGGCTGCGCAGCGCGCCGAACCGCGGCCGATATTCGTCGCGGTACTTCATCTTGATCTGATAGAGGTTCAGGGGCAGTTGCTTGTAGCTGCTGACTTCATTGGCGACCAGGTTCGTGACGACTTCCTCCGCCGTCGGCGCCAGGACGTTCTGGCGGCCGTGGCGGTCGGTGAACCAGCCGAGCGTCTCGCCGTAGTCCGTCCGCCGGCCTGTCTGTTCCCACAGTTCCATCGGCTGAACGAAGGGCATGTCGATTTCCTGCGCGCCGGCGGCGTCCATTTCCTCGCGGACGATCTGCATGATCTTCCGCAGGCTCCGCAGGCCCAGCAGCAGGTACGTGTACGTGCCGCTGGCGAGCTTCCGCATGTACCC